>CAZQMD010000482.1:0-2893 GCA_964594185.1 uncultured Afipia sp.
CTGCTTCGCGCTGCATGACGCCGGCTACGAGACCATCATGGTCAACTGCAATCCGGAAACGGTCTCGACCGATTACGACACGGCGGATCGCCTCTACTTCGAGCCGCTGACCGCCGAAGACGTGCTTGAAATCATCGACACCGAGCGCAGCAACGGCACGCTGCATGGCGTGATCGTGCAGTTCGGCGGGCAGACGCCGCTGAAGCTGGCGCGCGCGCTGGAAGACGCGGATGTGCCGATTCTCGGCACGTCGCCGGATGCCATCGATCTTGCCGAAGACCGCGACCGCTTCAAGCGCGTGCTCGACAAGCTGCGCCTCAAGCAGCCCAAGAATGGCATCGCTTATTCGGTCGAGCAGGCCCGCCTCGTCGCTGCAGACCTCGGTCTTCCTCTTGTCGTTCGACCGTCCTATGTGCTCGGCGGCCGCGCCATGCAGATCATTCGCGAAGAAAACCAGCTCAGCGACTATCTGCTCGGCACGCTGCCCGAGCTGGTGCCTGCCGACGTCAAGGCGCGTTATCCGAACGACAAGACCG
Source organism: uncultured Afipia sp. (assembly GCA_964594185.1). GTDB lineage: Bacteria > Pseudomonadota > Alphaproteobacteria > Rhizobiales > Xanthobacteraceae > Afipia. The sequence goes on from CAZQMD010000482.1 coordinate 537, forward strand.
GCCAGATCAACACGGTACTCGGCAAGAATCCGCTGCTGTTCGACCGCTATCTCTCCGACGCCACCGAAGTCGATGTCGACTGCCTGTGCGACGGCAAGGATACGTTCGTGGTCGGCATCATGGAGCATATCGAGGAAGCCGGCATCCACTCCGGCGACTCCGCCTGCTCGCTGCCGCCCTATTCGCTCGATGCCGCGACCATCACGGAGCTTGAGCGTCAGACCCGCGAACTCGCGCTCGGCCTCGATGTGGTCGGCCTGATGAACGTGCAGTACGCCATCAAGGACGGCGAGATTTACGTGCTGGAAGTCAATCCGCGCGCTTCGCGCACGGTGCCGTTCGTCGCCAAGGTGGTCGGTATTCCGGTTGCCAAGATCGCCGCGCGCATCATGGCCGGCGAGAAGCTCGCCGATTTCAAGCTGAAGCCGAAGAAGCTCAACCATGTCGGCGTCAAGGAATCGGTCTTCCCGTTCGCACGTTTCCCCGGCGTCGATACGGTGCTCGGGCCGGAGATGAAATCGACCGGCGAGATCATGGGCATCGACACATCGTTCGCGGTGGCGTTCGCCAAGAGCCAGCTCGGCGGCGGCACCCGTGTACCGAGCAAGGGAACGGTGTTCGTGTCGGTTCGCGAGACGGACAAGGCGCGCATCCTCGATGCGGTGAAGCAGCTCTCGTCGGTCGGCTTCAAGGTGATCGCCACCTCGGGCACGCAGCGGTTCCTCGCCGAAAACGGAGTTCCGGCGGAAAAGATCAACAAGGTGCTTGAAGGACGGCCGCACATCGTCGACGCGATTACCAATGGCGAGGTGCAACTGGTTTTCAATACCACCGAGGGGCCGCAGGCCCTGGCCGACAGCCGCTCGTTGCGACGCGCTGCCCTCTTGCATAAAGTGCCGTATTACACCACTCTTTCCGGTGCACTGGCGGCGGCGCAGGGAATCCGGGCCTATCTCGGCGGGGATCTCCAGGTCCGCACTCTGCAGGGTTATTTCCCCGATCTCTGAATTGTTAGCCGGTCCTCGGGGCCGGCGGTATATAGTGGAACTAGTGATCCAGTTCCGACATTCGTATTTTCTGTGCTGCAGGCATCCATACGAATGTCAGAACTCAAGGATCACTAGGACTACAATTTGCCGGTGTCCTTTCGCATCCGACGTTCGCTCGGAAGGCACCGCGATGTAAGCGAACGTCGGATACAGGACACCGGTGGCGGGAACCGCCCGCCGCGGCGATGTTCTTTCTGTTCTCCTGCGGCCGGTTGCCAACGGGATCGCATCGAAACGTTTCGCGACCGCGGCAGTTGCCGCTTCACGAAACTGAAGGACGACGACGAAATGGTTGAAAAGGTACCGATGACCCAGGGCGGTTATGCCGCGCTGGAAGTTGAACTGAAGCAGCGCCAGTCGGTGGAGCGCCCGCGCATTGTCGAGGCGATCGCGGAAGCGCGTTCGCATGGCGATCTTTCGGAGAACGCCGAGTACCACGCCGCGAAGGAAGCGCAGTCGCACAACGAGGGCCGCATCGCCGAGCTTGAGGACAAGATCGCGCGCGCCGACATCATCGATGTCTCGAAACTGTCCGGCGACACCATCATGTTCGGCGCCACCGTCACACTGATCGACGAAGACACCGAGAAGAAGGCCGTCTGGCAGATCGTCGGCGAAACCGAAGCCGACGCCAAGAAGGGCCGCATCTCGATCACCTCGCCGCTGGCGCGCGCGCTGATCGGCAAGACGAAAGGCACGTCGGTGGAGGTCGTCGCGCCCGGCGGCGCCAAGGCTTACGAGATCACCAAGGTGGACTGGAAGTAAGCGCCTCCCTGCCGCGAGACATAATCCAAGAAAAAGGCCGGGATGTTTCCGGCCTTTTTCTTTTGTGATGCCCTATCTCGCGGAATGCGAAGAACACCGGACCTTTGAATAGCAGACTGGGTCGCTGCCTTCACCGGAACGACGGTGCTGTGCGATCAGGCGAATATCGTTGATACTGTTAGACGGGATTTCTCGGGTCGTCCCCGCGAAGGCGGGGACCCAGTCTTAATCGAACGAGGAGCACGCGTGTTCCACGTCTATATTCTCGCTAGCCAACGGAATGGCACGCTTTATATCGGCGTGACCAACAACGTCGCGGCTCGGCTTGAACTCCATCGCCTCGGCCATGGATCGGAATTCGTGAAGCGGTACAGCGTTTATTCTCTCGTTTATGTCGAGAGTTACCCTAAAGCGGAAGAAGCCATCCAACGCGAAAAACAGATGAAAAAGTGGAATCGTGCCTGGTAAGACTCATTGAGCAGGACAATCCGGAGTGGAGAGACCTGTCCGAGATGCTAAACTAAGACAAGGTGGGTCCCCGCC
>CAZQMD010000483.1:0-2891 GCA_964594185.1 uncultured Afipia sp.
CAACGACAAAGCCTGCTGCGCTGGCAAGCAAAACCTCAACTATGCGAAGCCAAATACCCATACGGTTTTCCTTTCTACGATCTGTATCATCATCGGGCCGAGCCCGTTTGACTAATGGAGCGCCCCTGGGTCTTTTTGATTCTGCAGTTCGTTCCAGAAGCGGTCCGTCATTTCCCAGCAGATGCTATAGTCGAATCCTCGACGCTTTAGATAGGCGAAGAAACGACGGCGGAATGTCTCCTCATCCTTGACGTGGGCGTACTTGCGCGAAGCTTGGCGTGCTGCCTTGAGCGCCAGCGCTTTCTCATCGAGATCGACCAAAGCATCCTCGATGATTTTGTCAGAGACTCCTTTTTGACGAAGCTCGGAGCGTAGCGCCCAGGCTCCCCTTGGTCGGCATCTCTTTCGATTCTCGATCCAGAACTCGGCAAAGTCACGATCATCGATAAAGTCCGCTCTCTCGAGTCGTGCCAGAACTTGGTCGATGACGCTCTGTTGCAGATCTTTTTGGGCAAGATGCCATTGCATCTCTTGTTCACTACGCGGGCGATACGATAGATAGCGGAGCGCGGCTTCGTAACCACGTTCCTCCGCCTCACGTTGCTCCAAGCGGCGCAGATCGGAACGTCCGATAGTCTGGCCTACCTCAAGTTCGGAAGCGACCGTGCGCTGAAGCCCAAGAGCGAACTCGTCATCTAAGAAGATGCTGACCCGTTCGCTGTTTCTCTGTTGGGGCTTGATGGCCGTTATCTTGGGCACCGAGCTCCCTTCGTGCTACAAACGGCGATATGACAAAAGAGACTGCAGCCAGAGCCGCAGGTAGCGGGCCAGCACCGGCCCCAACTTGGTGTACTCGCGCAGCGCCTTCACGATCGCGAAAAGGCGCAGCCTGAACGGCGGCAGGGAAGCGCGCGGACCGATCAGCGGGCTTTCGAAGCGGGACGCCTTGGCGTCGCGTGACCTGAACTCGAGGGCCAGACTGAGACGTGGCTCGACCCCGCCGGCATTGGCGCCACCCCAATGGACGAGGTCGCCCCTCCAGCCGATCAGCGAGCCCGCCGGAACCGGCAAGGCAATCACCTCCTGCAACAGGCGGCGGAACGCCCTGGGCGCCAGGTCCCGCTGTTCTTCCACCGCGGTAGAGACTTCTCGCGACGCGGCGGCGGGCAGCAGGAACATGCAGCCATTGTCGACAGTGGCATCCGACAGCGGGATCCAGAGAGACAGGAACGTCTCGCCGCTGTCACGGTAGTCGTCGTGCGGGCTCCACCCGGCCGCGCCTCGTCCACCCCACACCCAGTGCGCCCAGACCACCGTGTTCTGGAAATAGCCCTCGCCGACCGTGCGCTCGAGAAAGGCAGCGACGGCAGGCGAACGCGCGATGGTCCAGAAATCGTCGAAGACGAAAGCGAAGGCCACGGGCCAGCCGTCGGCGCGCACCGCCTCGACGATGCGCCGCATCCGGGAGATCCGGCCGGGATCGAAAACACCGTGCAGCCTGAAATAGCCATCCCGGGCGAGGCGGCGTTCTTCACGCGCCGAATCCTCCTCGCAGAGCTGCGCCGCCTCATCGCCCACCCGCTGTTCCTCGCCGATGGATCCGAAAGGCACGAGCTGGCGCCACCGGTCGGGATCCAATGCCTCTTCAAAGCGCCTCTGCATCGCCTCGGGCGGAAGTTCGGACTCTTTGAGAAGCGCCTCTGCGGCCAACGCGAGCTGCTGCGGCGAGGCGCGCATCACCCGGCCGATCGCGCATGGGCAAACAAGGGGCGCAGATCGTCGGGCAGGTCCGTCAGGAAGTCCGGCTCGAAAACCAGCCGCTGCAGGGTTTCCTTCCGGAAGTTGACCGGATCCTGGTACCAGCGGCGCGCGTAGGTCGCATAGACCATAGGCCGTACCTGGTCGGAGCGGTTGGGGGTGCCGCTGTGGAAGGTGCGATAGTCCCACAACATGCAGGAACCGACGGGGATGACGGGACGCAAGGGCTCCTGGTCCTCGTGCTTTCCGCGACGATGGCTGCCCGGCCAGATTGCCGTGGTTCCCGACAGCTCGTTCATCTCGATGAGGGGCAGGCCGAACGTCAGCGCGTAGGCGGGCAACAGGCGCGAAATCTCCGAGCTGAACAGGATCGGCCCGTCGTGATGGATGTGCTGATCCTCGGCACCGCTCAGCGACAGGATCGCACCGAAGGCGTCGATGATCGCTTCCTTGTCGAGGATCGTGCGCACGAGTGCCAGCACGTAGGGGTTGGCGAATATGCCCGGCGCGCCGAGGCCGCCGGAGAACCGCAGCGGGATCATGAAACGGCGGGCGCCCACTTCGAGCGAGTCGGCCGCCTCCTGGTCGCGAATCTGATCCTTGTAGTTCTGGAAAAACTCCACATGAAGCGCGCGGATGGTTTCCGGCGGCACGACGTTGTCGAGGATCACGTAGCCGTGACGCGTGAAACCCTCGAATGCGGCTTCGATCAGCTTCGACTGCGCGAGATCCTCGGTCGAAACGCCCTTAAAATCGAAACGATTCATGCGCGTCGCCTGTTACCCTGCCCTGCCGGTGCGGTGGTATGTGTGCGACTAAACTGTCCCAACAATCGAGGAAGTCAAGGCATTCTGCTATGAGAGTGCAGGCTGTCCATCCTGGGCTGCCGGCAGGAGTGCTCATGAACGCCCGTCACCGCTATCTCGTCTACGGCCTCGTGATCGAGAGCGAGTTGCCGCTGACGTCGGTGCATGACGCGGCCGCGGACGACCGCCCCGCCGACATCACGATCCTCGCGGGATCGCCGGATTACTTCGCCGCCGTGGCCCGGCCCGCCCCCGGCGATCCCGAGGGCTGGGTCGAGCATGCCGTGTTGGGCGACGGGCGTGTCTACCTGGAGGCGAGCGGGGTCT
>CAZQMD010000484.1:0-2888 GCA_964594185.1 uncultured Afipia sp.
ACTGCTGAGCTATTCCGAAGCCGGATCGTTCCTGGAGTTCTTCAGGCAGATGGGGCGAGTCGAACAATATGGGCTCGTAGCTCCCCTTGCAGCCTTGGCCGAGCCCCGAGCCTGGGTCGCGGTGGCCCTGGTTGTGTCCTGCGCCATACCTTCGCTGGTTTATGTTCTGCTCAGGCACAGTTTGCGGTGGCCCGCAATTGACGCGTTCTGGGGCGCGCTGCTGACGGGACTTGCACCGCTCAATCAAGCTCGCTTCATTCTTTCGACCATACCCTACGCACTATCGAGCCTCTTCTTTCTCCTCGCTCTAGCCCTTCTGGTTCACGACCTGGAAAAGCCTTCCGTAGCGAGGCGAATTATCATCACCGTCCTGATGTTGATGGCGGTATCGACAAATTCCTTTCTCGTCCTCGCGTGGGTCGCACCTGCGCTGGTCGGAATCGCCGCATGGCGCCGGCAGCGGGACCACTCGTCGCTGCTCGAGAAAACGACCGTGGCGCTCAAATCCATCATTGGCCGCGGCGAGCTGCTGTTGCTCCCACCGCTCTATTGGGCAGCGAAACAACTGCTTGAGCCGACTTATGGGCTTTATGCAAACTATAACAAGTTCAGGATGAGCCTGCCTCTGGCGCTCAAGGAAACGGTCATCACCGTCTTCGACCAGCTAAAGGGGGGCCGCATCCTGCTCCCGAATTCGGCGGACTTGCCCGAACTCCTGGCCGCAGCTTTTGTCGCGATACTGATCTTTGCTTTTCTCGCGCGGAGCCTGCATGTACGTTTGGCTGGTCTGTCAAACGGCTGGAGCGGCTCGCCGTGGATCGTCAGGATCCTGACGCTTTTGGCCGCCTTCGCTCTGGCCATCTCCGCACTGTTTCCTTACGTTATGGTGGGGCAACCGCCCCGATTCAGCGGGTTGTGGGAGACGCGGCACCAGACGACCTTGATGTTGGCCAGCGGCTTTGCGATCATCGCGGTGCTGCGGGCCATCGCTCCCCAGAGAATCGTATGGATTTGCGCGGCTACGACAAGTGCCGTCTTTCTCCTGCTCGATCTGTCGTTCACCCATCGCATGGTGTCCGATGCACGCGAAACGGCGGCGCTTCTTGACCTGTTCAAGCAGCAACCTTCTTCTCCCGGAACCATGATCCTCGTCGTCGAAGACGATCGGACCTATCGCGCCCTTGACCGCTTCTTTCCTTTCTATGAGTTGTCCTTCCTGGTGAACGGCGGAAAGAGTGGCCCCAATCTGGCAATTTCCAACCGAGAGGTCCTCGATCCCAGCACGGGGAGCATCGTCCAATCTGCAGTTCCCGCAGTCGTGTCTACTTTGTCGGGGCTTTGCGAAAGCCATCGAGGCCATCCGCAATACGGGTTCGAAGGATTCAGTTCAAACGGACAAATCGAAACCGCAAGGCTGGTCGCCAATCAAGCGCCGCCGGGACTCCTCAAAGGCATCCGACAGGCTCTCGCAGGTATTGCAGCGTCGTCCGCTGATCTGGTTCGAATAGAGAGAAGTACAAAACCGATTGCAGGGGCCTGCCGCGGCCCGTGCTGCATTCCGTAGTCAATGCCAGATATGCTTTGCAGGACGATTAGCCGAGGACCTTGCTGACGGCGCCGCGCTGGCGCTTGCAAATCAAGACGCCACCGTGATGTAGGAAGGTGCTTTGAATGTCCAAACAGCCCCCCGGCGACAGGCCGGCGGAAGCCGCACGTTGGAGATTGGCAGCCACAGTCGATCTGCGGGTTACGCTGCTTGTGCTCATGACCGCCGGAACAGCCTTGTTGGCCTGCCTGTTGCTGGCAGCCATGCTGAGGCAACCGTTCGAGCCGAATGATGACCTGATCTGGTTCACCAAGCTCAGACGCCAGGGCTTCTCCGACCTACCGCTGTCGGCGGCATGGATGGTGTCCAGTCCATTCTATCGCCCAATAGCCGAAGGTTTCTTGAAGGGCTTATACGTCATCTTCGGCATGAACCTCTCGGCCTATCGCATTTTTCAATTCTTGTGCTTCATTCTCCTGGTGGGTTTGGGATCCATCGCCACACGCCAGCTTCGCTTGCCAGCCGAAGCCTCCCTGGCGCTCATCATGTTTTGCCTGGGCTCTCCGTTTTTATTCGGATCGATAGTCTGGATCAGCGAGTTGCCGCACATCGTGATCGTTGTCTGTTTCGCCGCCAGTTTGACTATCATCCTGTCGACGATGAACGACAACGCCAAACTCGTCCTCTGCGGACTCGCATTTGCCGTGGCTGTGTTATCGAAGGAGAACGGGCTCGCACTTGCCGTCTTCTCCTTGTACTTTCTGCGCAAAGCCTGGCTTCAAACTGCCCTGGTTTTCGGCGGCATCACGGTTGGATATCTTGGGCTGCGTGCGCTTGTGCTCGGATCGTCGATCGGGGCCGGCGGGGTTAACGAGTCCGTCGGCTACATGTTTGATTACTTGTCGCAGAAGGAGAGACAGGCGGCCTTTCCCGGGTCTGCCATCTATCAACTTTACCTGTACAACGTTACGGCGCAGATTGGGGCCCTGCTGTTTCGTGTCGCCCAATGGGGCATCCTCGTCTCGCGCATCAGCTATGAAGTTGTCTTGCACTCCGCTTCCACCGCTCTGATCGTGCTGGCTCTGGGAATGCGCGTGAGGCAGCGGAGCTTTCCGGTCTGGCTCATTGTTCTCATCGTAACGGTGATTGGCGGTACGGTTTTCTCCTATTCATACGCGCGAGATCGTCACCTGGCGCTGCCGGCGTTCGCTTACGGCATGCTGCTCGTCATCTGCTGCGGGGAGATTGGAAGACGGGCGCGCACATCGTGGGGCGCGGCAACGTTGTTCTTCGTAAGCGCAGCTTTGTCCCCATTTGATTGATGGGTTTCCCCTCGGTTTGT
>CAZQMD010000485.1:0-2883 GCA_964594185.1 uncultured Afipia sp.
CCCCTGCCGACCGGCTTAGGCGGCGTTGTGGGCGACGCCCTGGTGCGCTTCCCCGCGGACGTATCCGGTTCCGGCACCATTTACCGCATCGTGCCCGGCATGATCCTGTTCGCGGCCATGATCGGAAGCTTCGCCTTCGCCTGCGGCGCTGGCGCGAAGGAGAAGATCGTGGCGCGCACGCGGCCGCCGATGATCGAGGATGAAGAGGACGAAGAAGACAACGATCGCGGTTCGATCTCGCTGGGATGGCTGGTTCATGCGGCCATGAGCGCGAAGGCGCGCGTCATGCGGATGGCGTCGGCGCTGTTTTCGATGGCTGTGGGACGCACGGAATCGTCGTCCGCCCGCTCGTTCGAGCGCATGGAGCCGAATCTCGGCAATGGGCGGCGTGCGCCATCGCTGGTGCCGCAGGAAGAGGATGAATACGAAGAGGACGAGGCCGAGGAGGAAGAAGAGGAGGAGGACGAGGAGCCCGCACCGCGTGCACGCAAACGCGCCGACCCGAAGCCTTCCGGCCGCAAGGGTGTCTTCGTGTTGCCGCCGATCTCCGTTCTCGCGGCGCCCAAAGCCTCGGATCGCTTCACGCAGAGCAAGGACGAGCTTGAAGCCAATTCGCGCGCGCTGGAAGGCGTGTTGCAGGATTTCGGCGTGCGCGGCGAAATCGTGAAATCGAGTCCCGGACCCGTCGTCACGCTCTACGAGCTCGAACCCGCGCCGGGCATCAAGTCGTCTCGCGTGATCGGCCTCGCCGACGACATCGCCCGCTCCATGAGCGCGGTCTCCGCGCGTGTTGCGGTCGTCTCCGGACGCAATGCCATCGGCATCGAACTGCCAAACGTCAAGCGCGAGACGGTTTACCTGCGCGAACTGCTCAACGCGAAGGAAGCAACAGGCAGCACCGCGAAGCTGCCGCTGTGCCTTGGCAAGACCATCGGCGGCGAGCCTGTGATTGTCGATCTGGCACGCATGCCGCATCTCTTGATCGCCGGCACCACCGGCTCGGGCAAGTCGGTCGGCATCAACACCATGATCCTGTCGCTGCTCTATCGCCTGCGCCCGGATCAGTGCCGCCTGATCATGGTCGACCCGAAGATGCTCGAACTCTCCGTCTATGACGGCATTCCCCATCTGCTGACGCCGGTCGTGACCGATCCGAAGAAAGCGGTGGTCGCGCTGAAGTGGGCGGTGCGCGAGATGGAGCAGCGCTACAAGAACATGGCGAAGCTCGGCGTTCGCAACATCGATGGCTACAACACGCGCGTCGCCGAAGCCAAGGCTAAGGGCGAGGAACTGACCCGCACCGTTCAGACCGGCTTCGACAAGGAAACCGGCAAGGCGATCTACGAGGAAGAAAAGCTCGAACTCGAGCCGTTGCCCTATATCGTCATCATTGTCGATGAGATGGCCGACCTGATGATGGTCGCGGGCAAGGACATCGAAGGCGCGGTGCAGCGCCTGGCGCAGATGGCGCGCGCTGCAGGTCTGCATGTGATCCTCGCAACGCAGCGCCCATCGGTGGACGTCATCACCGGCACCATCAAGGCGAACTTTCCGACCCGCATTTCCTTCCAGGTCACGTCGAAGATCGACAGCCGCGTGCTGCTGGGCGAAATGGGTGCGGAGCAACTGCTCGGCCAGGGCGACATGCTCTACATGGCCGGCGGCGGACGCATCAGCCGCGTCCATGGCCCGTTCGTGTCGGATGAAGAAGTCGAGAAGATCGTTCGACACCTCAAGGCACAGGGCCAGCCGGAATATCTCGAGGCGGTCACTGCGGAAGAGGAAACCGACGAGGACGGCAATGCCGTGTTCGACGGCACCAGCATGGGCGCCAATGGCGGCGAAGGCGACCTGTTCTCGCAGGCCGTCGCCATCGTCAAGCGCGACCGCAAGGCTTCGACCAGCTACATTCAGCGCCGGCTGCAGATCGGCTACAACCGCGCCGCCACACTAATGGAGCGGATGGAGCTGGAAGGCATTGTGGGACAGGCCAACCACGCCGGAAAACGCGAGATTCTGGTGGCCGAGGAAGACGAACGATTTGGCTAGACCCACGCTATTCGCAGCCGCGAAATCGCCATAGCTTGGGGCTAGCCCCAACGGAAAGATCACAAGGCATCCGACAGGACGGACCGTTGAGAAATCTCCATCGCAATCAGCCGTTCTGCCGTAACCCGCTCTCCGCGCGTCGCTTTCTCCATGTAAAATGGCCTGCGGCGGCGCTTGCGGCCGTGATGGCCGCAGCGCTCATGATCCCGGCGGCTTCGGCTCAGGCCGTGCCGGTCCCGAAGACCGCCCCCAAGCGCACCGATACGCCCACCCCGCAGCAGGCCCCGCCGACCCCTCTGGGGCCGGGTCCGTCCGCCCCCGCCCCGCCGAACCCGATCATTCCGGATTTGCGCAATCTGTTCGGCGGCAACACACCGAATTTCGACGCCAACCAGAAAGCGCTCGCTGCCAAGGTCAGCACCTATCTGTCGGGGCTGCTGAATGTCTCCGGCAACTTCGTGCAGGTCGGCCCGGACGGCAAACGTTCGACCGGCGATTTCTACATCCAGAAGCCGGGCAAGATCCGCTTCGAGTATGACGATCCCTCGCCGATCGCGCTTGTTGCCGATGGATCGTCCGTGATCGTGCGCGACCGCAGGCTCGCGACACAGGATGTCTATCCGCTGTCGCAGACGCCGCTGCGCTTCCTGCTGTCCGACCGCATCGACCTGCTGAAGGACACCAATGTCGTCAACGTCAGCGCCGACGACGTCTTCATCAGCGTCACGATCGAGGAAAAGCAGGCGCTGATCGGCACCAGCCGTTTGATGCTGATGATCGGCACCAAGGACGGCCAGCTCAAGCAGTGGACCGTGACCGATCCGCAGGGCTACG
>CAZQMD010000486.1:0-2859 GCA_964594185.1 uncultured Afipia sp.
GCGGCACCGCCTTGAAGAATTCGGCGGCTTCCTCGACGGTCATGTCGAGCACATCCGCGATGGACTTGCCCTTGAACAGGACGTCCAGCGTTTCGCGGTTATAGCGCTTGCCCTTGCAGGTGTCGCAGGTGACATAAACATCCGGCAGGAAGTGCATCTCGATCTTGATCAGGCCGTCGCCCTGACAGGCTTCGCAGCGGCCGCCCTTGACGTTGAACGAGAAGCGGCCCGGCTCGTAGCCGCGCGCTTTCGATTCAGGAAGACCAGCGAACCATTCGCGGATCGGCGTGAACGCGCCGGTATAGGTCGCCGGGTTTGAACGCGGCGTGCGGCCGATCGGGGACTGATCGATATCGATGATCTTGTCGATATGTTCGAGGCCTTCGATGCGATCGTGCGGGGCAGGGCCTTCGGATGCATTGTTGAGCTTGCGTGCAATCGCCTTATAGAGCGTATCGATCAGCAACGTGGATTTGCCGCCGCCCGAGACACCGGTGACGCAGGTGAACAGTCCGAGTGGGATTTCCGCCGACACGTTCTTGAGATTGTTGCCGCGCGCATTGATGACCTTGATCGTACGGCGATGGTTCGGCGGCCGCCGCTCCGGGATCGGCACATACATTTCGCCCGTCAGATATTGTCCCGTCAGCGATTTCGGGTTGCCCTTGATCTGCTGTGGCGTGCCCTGGGCAACGACATTGCCGCCCTTCACGCCGGCGCCGGGGCCGACGTCCACCACATAGTCGGCGGTCTCGATAGCGTCTTCGTCATGCTCTACGACGATCACGGTGTTTCCAAGATCGCGCAACCGCCGCAGCGTTTCGAGCAGCCGCGCGTTATCCCGCTGATGCAGGCCTATGGATGGCTCGTCGAGGACGTAGAGAACACCGGTCAGGCCGGAGCCGATCTGCGATGCGAGCCGGATACGCTGGCTCTCGCCGCCGGACAATGTGCCGGACGATCGCGATAGCGTCAGGTAGTTCAGGCCGACATCGAGCAGGAACGACAGGCGTTCGCGGATTTCCTTCAGGATACGCGTTGCGATCTCGTTCTGCTGCTTGTTGAGCTTCTTGGGAACGGTCTCGAACCATTCACCCGCGCGCATCACCGACAGTTCGGATATTTCCCCGATATGCTTTCCGCCGATCTTGACGCACAGGGCTTCCGGCTTCAGGCGATAGCCATGGCAGGCTTCGCAGGGAATATCGCTAAAGTACTTTCCAAGCTCTTCGCGCGCCCACTCGCTTTCGGTTTCACGGAAGCGCCGTTCGATATTCGTCACCACGCCTTCGAAAGGCTTCTTGGTGTCGTAGGACCGCACACCGTCTTCGTAGGAAAACTTAATCTCGTCATCACCCGACCCGAACAGAATGGCGTTCTGCGTTTTCTTCGGCAGATCCTTCCATTTGGTATCGAGCGTGAACTTGTAGAACTTGCCCAACGCCTGCAGCGTCTGCACATAATAAGGAGACGAGGACTTCGCCCAAGGCGCAATCGCGCCCTTGCGCAGCGTGGCTTCCTTGTCCGGAATCACGAGTTCAGCGTCGATATGCTGTTCGATGCCGAGGCCGCCGCACTTCGGACAGGCACCATAGGGATTGTTGAACGAAAACAGCCGGGGTTCGACTTCGGGAATTGTGAATCCGGACACCGGACAGGCAAATTTCTCCGAGAACAGGATGCGTTCCGGGCCGCTCTTGTTGTGAATTTTTGCTGTCTTCTTTTCTGGCTTCTTGTCGGAGGCAGGCTCCGCTCCAGCCGGTGCGTCGGCGAATTCAATGACGGCGAGGCCCTCGGTAAGCTTCAAAGCGGTTTCGAATGATTCCGCGAGTCGCTGCGCCATATCCGAACGGACAACGATGCGGTCCACCACCACATCGATATCGTGCGGGAACTTCTTGTCCAGCGTGGGAGCTTCAGCCAACTCGTAGAACTTGCCGTCGACCTTGATGCGCTGAAAACCCTTTTTGAGATATTCCGCAAACTCCTTGCGGTATTCGCCCTTGCGGCCCTGCACGACAGGCGCGAGCAAATAAAGCCTTGTTCCCTCGGGAAGCGCCAGAACCCGATCGACCATCTGCGAAACGGTCTGGCTTTCGATCGGAAGTCCCGTGGCGGGAGAGTAGGGAACGCCGACGCGCGCCCACAACAGGCGCATGTAGTCGTAAATTTCGGTGACGGTGCCGACCGTCGATCGCGGATTTTTCGAGGTCGTTTTCTGTTCGATGGAAATCGCCGGCGACAGCCCGTCGATCTGATCGACGTCCGGCTTTTGCATCATCTCCAGAAACTGGCGGGCATAGGCCGAGAGCGACTCGACATAGCGGCGCTGGCCTTCCGCATAAATCGTGTCGAAAGCGAGGGAGGATTTTCCGGATCCCGACAGGCCCGTGAACACCACAAGCTTGTCGCGCGGGATTTCCAGATCGACGTTCTTGAGATTGTGCTCGCGGGCGCCGCGGATCGTGATCGCCCGCATGCTCGATCCAGCGCTGGTTTTGCGGGTGGCCTTGATCACTTCGTCCATGAGGATTTCCGGTAGCTCGTTGCGCGCCGCAAAGGCGCTGTTCCCGGAAAACGCGATGACCGCTCGCCGGTTTCTTGTTTTCGAACAGATTCTTGTCCGCAGAACATAGTAAGAACAGGCCGAAATTTCCAGCCCTGTTCGCGATCCATCAACCGTTTGCTGTCTGACGGGACGGCGCTGATATAGGAAGCGTCTGCGCAAACAAAAAGGCCGGCTAAAAGCCGGCCTTTCCGTCGTCCAGAAAGCTCAGGAAGAGTTAGTCAGGTCTGCGAAGCTCAGTACTTCGCGACGACCGGGCCACCCCAGTTGAAGCGGTAGTTCAGACCAACCTT
>CAZQMD010000487.1:0-2857 GCA_964594185.1 uncultured Afipia sp.
TACGCGCTTGCAGGTGAGGCCAGTTTTGCCTACCAGGTGATAGGCAACGGAGCGATCGACATCATCATGGTCCCGGGCCTGTTTTCGCACGTCGAGTTTATGCATGAGCTCCCAGGCTACACGGCGTTCTTGCGGCGGCTATCCCGATTCGCCCGGGTTGTGAGCTTCGACAAACGAGGCCAGGGGTTGTCGGACAGAATATCCGGCGCGCCCTCACTCGAGCAACGCATGGACGATGTCCGCGCCGTCATGGACGAGATTGGATCCCGCTGCGCCATTATTTTCGGCTTCTCTGAGGGTTGTCCAATGAGCATTATGTTCGCGGCAACCTATCCCGACAGGGTCTCGCACCTTATTCTCGTGGGAGGGTTTTCCCGCGCTGCGGATCGGATGTCTGACGACTTGTGGCAGCCTCGTTTGGAACAGATCATCAAGTCGTTCGGTAGCGGAGCCATGATCAAAACGGTCATCCCGAGTCAATTGCACAGCGCCGCCGCCGTTAGCCAGTTCGCTAAGCTAGAGCGGTTATCCAGCAGTCCCGGCGCGTTGCGGACGCTCTTGGCACTCAACCGGCAGATCGACGTCTCCTCGATCCTCCCCACACTGCAGATCCCCACTTTAGTGGTGCACCGCAAAACAGATGCTCAGGTCCCCGTCGCCCTGGGTCGGAAACTGGGTCAGAAAATTCCCGGGGCAAAGTACGTCGAATATGCCGAGGGCGATCACTGTTACTGGCTCGGTGAAGTTGAGGCGCTCTATGGAGACATTGAGGAGTTTGTTACCGGCCGACGGGAAGCTGCATCAATGGACCTGGAGCGAGTATTGGCGACCGTGCTTTTCACGGACATCGTCGGTTCGACCCGGAGTGCCGCCGAGATGGGCGACCAGACGTGGCGTCGATTGCTGGATAGTCACGATGAATTGGCGAAGCAGATGGTCGCAAAGCATCGCGGCACTTTGATCAAGAACACTGGCGATGGTATTCTCGCGACATTCGACGGACCTGGTCGGGCAGTTCGATGCGCGATTTCCGTCGCTTCCGCTTCAAAGAAGATCGGTTTAACATTGCGCGCCGGCCTTCACACCGGCGAGATCGAAATCAGAGGGCGGGATGTCGGCGGTATTGCCGTGCACGTCGCGGCTCGCGTCATGGCCAATTCCAAAGCCGATGAGGTACTTGTTTCAAGGGTCGTGACCGATCTCGTGGCTGGATCAGGTTTGAAATTCTCCGATCGCGGATCGCACGAGCTTAAGGGCCTTCCGGACCGATGGGATCTCTTTGCTGCAAGCATCTAGTTTCTGGTCCACGACGTCATCTGTTGCGGTTGCACAAGAGTGGTCGTTATCGGAGCGAAGCGCACGTGGCCGAAGTTTTATCAGTGTGCGCCCTAATAGCCTTCGGCCTCCCCTATCTGAACGGCCGCGACATTCGGAAGCTGCCCCACCTCGAGCGAAAGGCCGAGCTCAAGAAGATCATCGCGGGAACGGACGACGTACAATATAGCGAAAGCTTCGAGAGCGAAGGACAGCTTTAGCGACTTCACCATCTTCTCCACGGTCGTCTTGTACTTTTAAATGATCCGATCCGAGATGAGCGTCGTAGCGCTCCTATCCCGGTAGATCTCGAAGACTTCTGGCGCTGCCGTTGGCCGTCGGTGTGTCATCGTTCTGGATGCACCCGCGACCCTTCGCAATCCTACATACCCGAAACTTCCTCAATCACGCTCCGGATAGTCTTTCCCGAGCGATCACAGCGCCATACTCTTTGCGATGGGTTTGGCCTCTGGGTGTCCGCCTCAACGCCGGCACGTCGTGCCGGGGCCCTAGCCGCCGCCCTCGGGCTCTGCGTAGGCTGGGCCCGGGTCTACCTCGCCGCCCATTTCCCTTTGGACATTGTCGGCCGATAGACGCCCCGGGTCCTTATAACCCGGTACTTTTTGCGGTGATAGTCGATGAAGAGTCGCAGACAGTCGCCCGTACACTCGATAAGTTCGCCAATTACGATTGGGACTTGATCTCCGGGACCGCGGGAAAGCTGGCGCTGGCAATTAGCCCGTGCTCGCCGGGCGGCCTCGTGTTCTCGAGGCGGATCGAACCGTGACACCGTTCGGCTACGCGACGCACAATCGAAAGGCCGAGGCCGGTTCCATCACCTCGCGAGCGACTTCCAAGGCGGTAGCGCCAACGTTTTTGTTGTCACCGCAGTCAATGAGGAAGAAGAGCAAGCCATCGTGGCGCGGTTTCAAGCCGACCGAACGCGCGAATACGACGAGTTCGGCGCGCGCTCCAGCGAATTTCTCGCCGAGATCGAAAAGGAAACTAAGCGCCGGAAGTTTACGTTCGCGGAGCTTGAGGAGATCGAAGACGACTTCGACAAGCTCTCTGCCTGGCTTGCCAAGATCAAGGCGCGCGACTTTTTCCCAGGCGCGCGGATGGAGCAGCCGGACGAAATACTTAAGACCTGTGACACCGCCCTGCGGACATTCGCCGATGAGGTCTATGCGCAAGAAGGCATCGTAGACACGAATGACGGCGGCACTGGCCCGCTGGATCCCGACACTCCAAACTCCTCGAAGCGAGGGAAATCGCGGAATGGCTGACCACGCTCTGACCGCCTCGACGGCGCTTCGAGCCCTGCCGCGCGGAATCTGGCCGCTCGGATTCGTGTCGCTGTTCATGGATCTCTCATCCGAGATGATCCACGCGCTCCTGCCGGTTTACCTCGTCGCCGTGCTCGGAGCCTCGACACTGACAGTCGGACTCATCGAGGGTGTTGCCGAAGCCACCGCGATGATCACCAAGATTTTTTCGGGCGCACTGTCCGATTGGCTCGGCCGCCGCAAGATGCTGGCCGCCA
>CAZQMD010000488.1:0-2857 GCA_964594185.1 uncultured Afipia sp.
GGCGAAGCGCACATCTGATCTTATTCCACTCTGTCATCCGCTGGCGCTGTCGAAAGTTACGCTCGACATCACGCCGGACACCAAGCTGCCCGGCTGCCGCGTCCGCGCAACCGTGAAGGTCAAAGGCCCGACCGGCGTCGAAATGGAAGCGCTCACGGCCGTGTCTGTCGCATGCCTGACCATCTATGACATGGTAAAAGCCGTGGAGCGCGGCATCCAGATCGAAGGCATCCGCCTTGTCGAGAAAAAGGGTGGAAAGTCCGGCCACTATCTCGCCGACTATTGAGGAGCGCACGATGGCGCTGATGCCGGTTGCAGAAGCCTACGCCGCGGTCCTGAAAGACGCCGCAGCGCTGCCCGAGGAAACCGTCGCCCTTCCCGACGCGTATCACCGCACGCTGTCCCGCGACATCGCCGCGCTGCGCACCCAGCCTCCCGCCGCCATGTCTGCGATGGATGGATACGCCGTGCGCGCATCCGATGCGGTTCTCGGCGCAGAACTCAAGGTGATCGGCGAAGTCGCCGCCGGCCGTCCGTTCGATCAGACCATCGGTGCCGGACAGGCGGCGCGCATCTTTACCGGCGGTGTCGTTCCGGACGGCGCGGATGCCATCGTCATTCAGGAAGACACCACGCGCAACGGCGACACCGTCATCGTCAACGAAGCGATCGCGGCGGGAAAGAACATTCGCAACGCTGGCATCGATTTCAAGGAAGGCGACGTGCTGCTGCCGCGCGGCGCGCTGCTCAACGACCGCGCACTGGCGCTGGCTGCGGGCATGAACTATCCGCAACTGCCAGTGCATCGCCGTCCACGTGTTGCAATCCTCGCCACCGGCGTCGAACTGGTCGCGCCGGGCTCGTCGCTCGCGCCCGGCCAGATCATCTTCAGCAACGTCTTCGCGCTGAGCGCACTGATCCGCAGCGAAGGCGGCGATCCGATCGATCTCGGCATCGCGCGCGACACGCTTGAATCCACCACCGATGGAATCCGTCGTGCGCGCGACGCCGGCGCGGACATTCTTGTTACGACAGGCGGCGCATCGGTCGGCGACCACGATCTCGTTCAGGCCGCGCTGAAGGCCGAAGGCACCGACATGGCCTTCTGGAAGATCGCCCTGCGTCCCGGCAAACCGATGATGCATGGAAAGCTCGGGCCAATGCGCGTGCTCGGCCTGCCAGGAAATCCGGTGTCCTCCTACATCTGCGGCTACCTGTTTCTGGTGCCGCTGATCCGCGCGCTCTCCGGCCGCACGCAGGTCGATCATGTGTTCGAGCAGGCGACGCTCGGCCGCGAACTCCCCGCCAACGACCAGCGGCAGGATTATCTGCGCGCGCGGCTCGATATTGGCGGCGAGGGCCTCCCCGTCGCCACGTCCGTGGGCGCGCAGGACAGTTCGCTTGTGGCCAATCTGGCCGCCGCCAACGCCCTGATTATCCGCCCGCCCTTCGCACCGGCCGCGCCCGCCGGATCGATCTGCACCATCCTGCGGCTGCCAAACTGAACAGCAAACCCTCCCGCCGTTGACGGGAAATTAAGGGGTTGCGGAACACATATGGAACAGATAGTGTTCGTTCATGATTTGTTTCGAGTGACTCGCGCTTCCTGAATCTCCCTTCCGGTCTTTCTCTTTGGGCCGGGACCCGGACAGGGCGCAGCGCTCAAGCGAGGGATCGGGGACCCATTCAGATGCTGACACGCAAACAATACGAGCTTCTTCGCTTCATCAATGAGCGGCTCAAGGAAGCTGGTGTTCCACCCTCCTTCGACGAGATGAAGGACGCGCTGGACCTGCGTTCCAAATCCGGCATCCACCGGCTGATCACCGCGCTGGAAGAGCGTGGCTTCATCCGCAGGCTCGCCAATCGCGCCCGCGCCATCGAAGTCATCAAGCTTCCCGAAACCAGCGCCAGTCCGGGCGGTGCGCGCCGCGGCTTCACCCCCAGCGTCATCGAGGGCAATCTCGGCAAGGTCCGCTCGGCCCCATCGTCTCTCGGTCCCGACGAGGATGCGAGCTTCCCGGTCTCCGTGCCGGTCATGGGCCGGATCGCGGCAGGTACGCCCATCGAGGCTTTGCAGACCCGCAGCCACACCATCAGCGTACCGCCCGACATGCTCGGCTCCGGCGAACATTATGCTCTCGAAGTGCGCGGCGATTCCATGATGGAAGCCGGCATTCTCGACGGCGATACCGTGCTGATCCAGCGCAACGAGACCGCCGACACCGGTGACATCGTGGTCGCGCTGATCGACGAAGAAGAAGCCACCCTCAAGCGCTTCCGCCGCCGCGGCGCGTCCATCGCGCTCGAGCCCGCCAACGCGGCTTATGAAGTTCGCATCCTGCCGCCCAACCGCGTGCGCATTCAGGGCAAGCTGATCGGGCTGGTCCGGAAGTACTGAGAGCAGCACGTTCCCGTGCGCTGAAACCGTCATTGCGAGCCAACGGGTCCGGCGCCGCCGGCCCGATGATAAACTCCGCGAAGCAATCCATCTTTTGAGAACTGGATTGCTTCGTCGCAAGCGCTCCTCGCAATGACGATCATCAATCGTCCGGCTGGAGATCGCTCTCCGCCGGCGTGGCATCGACAGGCTGCGCTGCGCGATTTGACGTGACTGCGGGTGCTTCCGCCTCATCATCGTGGTTCAGAGGCGCCCACGGACGATCCACGCCACGCGGCCTGTTCGCTGTGATCGCAAAGCTTCCTGCTGTCCTGTGCAAGGCCAGCGTCCCTCGCCTGCGCAGCATTTCCTGAGCCAGTACCATGGCCGCGCAGCCGGTCGGCGGCTGCCGGCGCCTCACGATCACTGCGGCGCGCCCGCAATCATCCGCGAACGCCTCGGGCGTCATAGCCAGCA
>CAZQMD010000489.1:0-2836 GCA_964594185.1 uncultured Afipia sp.
GATTTTTTTTCTCCTTTGTATGAGTACGATGCTACCTGGAAAGGATGGGACGAATTTAAAGCTGATGTTACGCGGAGTAACGTAGAAAAATTACTGTTTCCAACGCCAATACAGCTCCCTGCACCTAAGCCAAATCAGACTTTCCGAATTGTCCAGCAATTAGACCCTTTGTCATGCATTGCATACACGGCGCTTGCTCATTCGATATGTCGTGATCTCGAAGGGCGTCGAATAGATAAGGCGGCAAAAGTATCTTGCTCTTATCGATTAGTGCCCGACAAGGGTTCGTTTTTTTCCGAGGGTACTGGCTATCAAGACTTTCTTGATCAAACGAAGAAGCTATGCGAGGAGCATCAGTTTATTCTTACGACCGATATTTCTGATTTTTACAACCAAATTTATTCTCATAGAGTTAGAAACTCTATATCCGCCTTGGGACCTGGTTTTGCGGGGGTAGCAAAAGATATAGAATCCATCATTCATTCGATGGCATCACAATCATCGAAGGGCATACCTACCGGACCTAACGCCAGCATTATTTTTTCAGAAGCAATAATGCTTGACGTGGACTCCTTCCTTCAGAATCTGGGAATTTCATTTTGTCGATTTGCAGATGATTTTCGATTTTTTTCAAATAACAAAGCAGAGCTTCGCAAAGTTATTGAAGCTCTTTCCGAATATCTCTACGACCATCATCGTCTACACTTAAGTGGAAACAAGACATATGTGAGCGAAAGTAAGGAATTTTTAGATCGTGAATTTTTCAACCACTATCGAATTGAAGTTCAAGAGGCTTTCGATCTATTGGGAACGATAACCTATGGGGGCGTTGCCTCGGTTGTGGAATTTGAGGATGAGGACGAGGACGAAAAGATTCCGTTCGGAATTCTTATTGCGACTGAAGATGCCGACGAAGATGATGAAGCTAGTTTAGATCAAATCGTCGCCCAAGTTGGTAAGACTGTCGCAACAACGGGTCGAGCTGATTTAAATTTGCTAAAGGCGCTCCTGAGACGGTGTAGGATTTTGGGTAGCAACGCGTTCTTCCCCTTGCTGGATGCAAACACAGAAGTCTTCCTGCCGGTTTTTCACGATCTAATGAAAACGATGCGTCAATTGTATGGGCAGGGAGAGGCTCAACGTGTAACAGAATTTCTGAAAAAACTTTATGAGAGCGATTTTATAAAACTTAAATTTATTCGCTTCTGGGCAGACTGGCTTTCATCGCAAGACCAATTGCTACTTAATCAGTCTGGCGCTCTTCCGTTTATCCGGGCGGATGGCAATCTTCGACATCAAGCAAATGCAGCCGTGGTGTTGCAAGATTTGGCATGGGTAAGAGGATTTCGTCCGAACATTGATCAACTCGGAGATTGGGACCGTCGAGCTGTAGTCGGGGCAGCGCGCATACTGGGAAAAGACGAGCGTGGACCATTTTTAGGGAATGTTCGCAGGCGTGCTGCTACGAGCATTGTAGATAAATTGCTGCTGGACTTTGTTTTAGATCAATAGCCCAGCAGCACATTAGTTTATCAGCTACATCCCGTCGTGCTGCCACACGTGTCGCACTTCATACAAGTGCCATTCCGCACGAGGGTAAAGTTCGAACACTCCGTGCACATGTCGCCTTCATAGCCGCGAGCCTTGGCTTCCGCGCGGCGCTCGGCCTTGGATGGTGCGGCCTGCGCCGCCGATCCCGCCTTGCTCCACTGCTGCGCTTCCAGCTTTTCCGTCGGCGAGAGATCGCGCCCGGGCTCGGACACCTTGAGCGCGACGGCGCCCTCGACGCTGTCGCCCACATGCGACGGAGAGAGGGCCGTCACCTTGGAGCCGCCCGCAGGCGCGCTGTCGTCATTGGCGGAGACCGCCGCCGCACCGCCGCGCATCACAACCAGGTTGTCCGTGCGCGAGCGGGTGAGGCCCTTCGACAGATACTTGGTTGCTCCGTGCTGCTCCGGCGCCTTGCCTTCCTCGACGCCCTTGCCGAGCGCATCGAAGCCCATGTCGCTTGGATCGACATGTCCGAGATCGAAGCGGCCCATGTAGCTGACCGCGAGTTCGCGGAACACATAGTCGAGGATCGAGGTCGCGAACTTGATCGAGTCGTTGCCCTGCACCGGACCCGCAGGCTCGAAGCGGGTGAAGGTGAAGGCGTCGACATATTCTTCCAGCGGCACGCCGTACTGGAGGCCGAGCGAGACGGAGATGGCGAAGTTGTTGACGAACGAGCGCAGCGCCGCGCCTTCCTTGTGCATGTCGATGAAGATTTCGCCAATGCGGCCGTCATCGTATTCGCCGGTGCGCAGATAGACCTTGTGTCCGCCGACGACGGCTTTTTGCGTGTAGCCCTTGCGGCGATCCGGCATCTTCTCGCGCTCGCGCATGACGACGATGCGCTCGACCAGCTTCTCGACGATCTTCTCCGAGACCTGCGCGGTGCGCGCTGCCATCGGCTTGTCGTGGAACGCTTCGATCGCGTCGTCCTCGTCCTCATCGTCGCTGATGAGCTGCGAGTTCAGCGGCTGGCTGAGCTTCGAGCCGTCGCGATAGAGTGCGTTGGCCTTGAGCGCGAGCTTCCACGACAGCAGGTAGGCGGATTTGCAATCCTCCACCGTGGCGTCGTTCGGCATGTTGATGGTCTTGGAAATCGCGCCCGAGATGAAGGGCTGCGATGCCGCCATCATGCGGATGTGGCTTTCCACCGAGAGATAGCGCTTGCCGATCTTGCCGCAGGGATTGGCGCAATCGAACACCGCATAGTGCTCGGCTTTCAGATGCGGCGCGCCTTCCACCGTCATCGCGCCGCAGATGTGGACGTTGGCCGCCTCGATCTCGC
>CAZQMD010000490.1:0-2831 GCA_964594185.1 uncultured Afipia sp.
CATTGGTGGTGGGGGGGGTCTCGCTCGGGTTCGGCGGCGCGCGCGCCCTGACCGACGTGAGCTTCGGCGTCAAGGAAGGCGAACTGTTCTCGATCATCGGCCCCAACGGCGCCGGCAAGACTTCGATCGTGAACTGCGTCTCCGGCCGCTACACCCCGACCGAAGGACAGCTGTTCTATCAGGACCGCGACATCACCGGCCTCAAGCCGAATGCACGCGCCGCGCTCGGCATCGGCCGCACGTTCCAGAATCTCGCGCTGTTCCACCACATGACCGTGCTCGACAACATCATGGTCGGGCGGCACCACCTGCTGAAAAACAATTTCATCACCGGCTCGCTCTACTGGCTGACCGGCGCGCGGCGCGAGGAACTCGAACACCGCCGCAAGGTGGAAGAGATCATCGACTTCCTCGATCTGCAGTCCGTACGCAAGGCGACAGCGGGCACTCTCTCCTACGGCCTGCGCAAGCGCGTCGAACTCGCGCGCGCCATGGCGCTGGAACCGAAACTCATTCTTCTCGACGAGCCGATGGCCGGCATGAACTTCGAGGAGAAGGAAGACATGGCGCGCTACATCGTCGATCTCAACGAAGAGTACGGGATGACGGTGATGATGATCGAGCACGACATGGGTGTGGTGATGGACATTTCCCACCGCGTCACCGTGCTGGATTTCGGCCGCAAGATCGCCGAGGGCCTGCCCGCCGACGTGCTGGACGATCCGCATGTGAAGAAGGCCTATCTCGGCGAAGAGGACGAAATTCTCGACGCGCTCGACGACACCATTCCTGTCGCGGAGGCTTCGGCATGATGGATTATGCAGGCCGCGTCGCACAGGCCGACACTTATCCGAAAATGCTCCGGCTCAATGCGAAGGAGCATGGCAACGAGATTGCGCTGCGCGAGAAGGACTTCGGTCTGTGGCGCGTGTTTACCTGGAACGACTACCACAGCCGCGTCCGCGACTTCACGCTCGGCATGGCCGAACTCGGCATCAAGCGCGGCGATGTGATCGGCATCATCGGCGACAACCGCCCCGACTGGGTGGCGGCGGAAGTCGCGGCCCATGCCATCGGCGGCATGTCGCTCGGCATGTATCGCGAATCGCTGCCGGAGGAAGTGCTGTATCTGCTCTCTTACGGCGAAACCAAGATCGTCTTCGCCGAAGATGAAGAGCAGGTCGACAAGCTGCTCGAACTCGGCGACCGCGCGCCGCATCTCAAGCACATCGTCTATTCCGATCCGCGCGGCATGCGCAAATACGACGATCCCCGCCTGATTGAAGCCGACACCCTTGCGAAGATGGGACGCGACCGCGCCGCACGCGAGCCGCAGTTCTACGATCAACTGGTGGACGCGACCAAAACCGAAGACGTCGCCATCCTCTGCACCACATCCGGCACCACGTCGAATCCGAAGCTCGCCATGCTGACCGCGGGCAGCGTGCTGCGCCACTGCGCAACCTATCTCTCGTTCGATCCGAAAGGCCCCGAGGACGAATACGTTTCGGTGCTGCCGCTGCCCTGGATCATGGAGCAGGTTTACGCGCTCGGCAAAGGCCTGCTGTCGCGGATGAAGGTCAACTTCGTCGAGCAATCCGACACCATGATGAACGACTTCCGCGAGATCGCGCCGACCTTCGTGCTGTTCGCGCCGCGCATCTGGGAAGCCATCGCCGCCGACGTTCGTGCGCGGGTGATGGATGCGTCCGCGCTCAAGCAGAGCCTGTATGAGACCGGCATGAAGGCCGGCCTCTCGGCACTCGAAGCGGGCAGAAAATCCATGGTGGCGGAAACGCTGGTGTTCCGCGCGTTGCGCGACCGCCTCGGCTTCACGCGGCTGCGCTCGGCCGCCACCGGCGGCGCCGCGCTCGGCCCGGATACGTTCAAGTTCTTCCGCGCCATGGGCGTGCCGCTGCGCACGCTCTACGGCCAGACCGAAACCCTCGGTGCTTTCACGCTCCATCCCGCCGATGCGGTCGATCCGGACACCACCGGCGTGCCGATGGGCAAGTCTGTCGAAATCCAGATCGTGGACCCCGACGTCAACGGCGTCGGCGAGATCGTGGTGCGTCACCCCAACATGTTCTCGGGCTATTACAAGAACGAAGCCGCCACCGCCGTCGATCTGCGCGACGGCTGGATGCATTCGGGCGACGCCGGCTATTTCAACAAGGCGCAGCAGCTGGTTGTCATCGACCGCATCAAGGATCTGGCGCAGACCTCGCGCGGCGACCGCTTCTCGCCGCAATATATCGAGAACAAGCTGAAGTTCTCGCCTTACGTTGCTGAAGCCGTCGTGCTGGGTGACGGGCGCGACTATCTCGCAGCGATGATCTGCATCCGTTTTTCGATTGTCTCGAAATGGGCGGAGAAGAACCGGATTTCGTTCACGACCTACACCGACCTCTCCTCCCGCCCGGAAACCTACGAACTGCTGCGCAAGGAAGTCGAAGCGGTGAATGCCACGCTGCCGCCGGCGCAGCGCATCTCGAAATTCCTGCTGCTCTACAAGGAGCTGGACGCGGACGACGGCGAACTGACCCGCACCCGCAAGGTCCGCCGCACCGTGATCAACGAGAAGTACGCCGACATTATTAATGCGATCTACGGCGGCAAGCCGGACATCGACATCGACACCGTGATCCGTTTCCAGGACGGCACCACGCAGCGCATCCACTGCACCCTGCCGGTCATCGACCTCGGAACGTCTCACAAGACGGCGGAGGCGGCGGAGTGAAGCAAGCCTCATCAAAGATCGACGGCCGCAGCTTTCACCTCTCCCCGCTTGCGGGGAGAGGTCGGATCGCCCTTGCGATCCGGGTGAGGGG
>CAZQMD010000491.1:0-2825 GCA_964594185.1 uncultured Afipia sp.
GGCTGAGGCGGTGGCTGAACCCGCTCAGGCAAGCTTGACGTTATCGTCTGCCAAACAGCTTCTCGATGTCGGCGAGCTTAAGCTCGACATAGGTCGGACGGCCGTGATTGCACTGGCCGGAATTCGGCGTCACTTCCATCTCGCGCAACAGTGCATTCATTTCCTCCGGCTTGAGGATGCGCCCGGAACGCACCGAACCATGGCAGGCCATGGTCGCGGCGACGTGCATCAGCCTTCTTTCCAGAGGCAACGCCTCGTCCCATTCTGCCATGTGTTCGGCGAGGTCGCGCAGCAGTGACGCAGCGTCGGTCTTGCCGAGCAGCGACGGCGTCTCGCGCACGGCCACCGCGCCGGGACCGAAGGATTCGATGCTGAGCCCGAACTTTTCCAGTTCGTCCGCGCGCGACACCAGCGTCTCAACAGTCGGCTCATCCATCTCCACGATTTCCGGAATCAGCAAAATCTGTCGCTGCACTCCGTTCTGTTCGAGGGAGGCTTTCAACCGCTCATAGACGATGCGCTCATGCGCGGCGTGCTGATCCACGATCACCAGACCATCGCGGGTCTGCGCGACGATGTAGTTTTCATGAATCTGCGTGCGTGCCGCGCCGAGCGGACTATCGATCAGGTTGCTTGCAGGCGTCGGCTCATAGCGCACGTCCGCCGTGGGTGTACCTGTGTCGAACGCCGCCTGAGCAGCTTCGGCGAAGGCATTCGAGGCAAGCGCGTTGGCATAGGCGGGAGCAGCCGGAGCCGTCGGGAAACTCGGCGATCGCCGCCAGTCCCAGCTGCGGCTGGATGGAATGCTGCCCGGGCGAAACGCCATGATCGCCGCGCCGTCGGAGTTGGCCGCAGTGCGTTTGCCTTCTCGCGCAAGACCATCTTTCAGTGCATGCACAATCAGCGCGCGGACCAGTCCGGCGTTGCGGAAACGGACTTCGGTTTTCGCCGGGTGCACGTTGGCATCGACCTCGGTGGTCTCCAGCGTCACGAACAGCGCCACCACAGGATGCCGGTCGCGCGGCAGATAGTCGGCATAGGCCGCGCGCACCGCGCCGAGAATGAGCTTGTCGCGGACCGGGCGGCCGTTGACGAACAGATATTGCCCAAGCGCGTTGGCGCGGGTGAGCGACGGTGCCGCCGCAAAGCCTTCAACAATCACGCCGTCGCGCTCGGCGCGCACTTCGATGGCGCTGGCGCGAAAATCCGCGCCCAGAATATCGCCGAGCCGTGTCAATTGTCCCGGCGCGCCGGGCAATGCCGCAGCCCATGTCACCGGCGCGCGTTCTTCGCCGGAGAGGGAGAACGCGATATCGGGCCGCGCCATGGCGAGGCGCCGCACCACCTCGCGCTCGGCTTCGGCCTCGGTGCGGTCGGTCTTGAGAAATTTCAGCCGCGCGGGTGTTGCGTAGAACAGGTCGTTCACCTCGACCCGAGTCCCCGAAGTCAGGGCGGCGGGAGCGATGTCGGACTTTACGCCTGCATCGACATTCAGTGCCCATGCATGTGGTTCGCTGGCATGCCGTGTGGTGATGGCGAGTTTTGACACCGCGCCGATCGATGGCAAGGCTTCGCCGCGGAAGCCCAATGTGCGGATACGCAGCAAGTCTTCATCATCTAACTTGGAGGTTGCGTGGCGATCGACCGACAGGGCGAGATCGTCGCGGGTCATGCCCGCGCCGTTATCGGTGATGGCGATGCGCCGGCGTCCGCCGCCTTCCGTGAAAATATCGACCCGGGACGCTCCGGCGTCGATGGCGTTCTCCACCAGTTCCTTCACCGCGCTTGCAGGCCGTTCCACCACCTCGCCGGCGGCGATGCGGTTGACGAGCTGAATGGGAAGCTGGCGGACGGGCATGGAATTTCCGGGACGATTCGGAGGTAGCGCAGTTTATCCGGGGACGAAGCCGATTGTACCCGCGAACAGGTATGTTTTACCCGCTAATTCTCAATCGTCGAAGCCGCGCGAAGTACGTCTGGCCTTGATGTCGCCGCGGCGTTTCTTGCCGTCGAGGCGGCGGATCTTGGAGCCGAGGGTCGGCTTTGTGGCGCGGCGCGGTTTGGGGCGAATGCTGGCCTCGCGCAACAATTCCAGCAGCCGGTCGATGGCGTCGGCGCGGTTGCGCTCCTGGGTGCGGAAGCGTTGCGCGTGAATGACGATAACGCCATCCTTGGTCATGCGCTGGCCCGCAAGCGCGGTCAGCCGCGTCAAGACATCAGGTGCCAGCGAAATGCTGTTCACATTGAAACGTAGCTGTGCGGCGGTCGAGAGCTTGTTGACATTCTGCCCGCCCGGCCCGGACGCGCGGACGAAGGCGATGTCGAGGTCTTTCTCGTCAATCGTGATGTCGCGGGTGACTCGGAGCATGCTGAGAGACCTAGCATGATCTTGCTCAGCCGTGAATGCGCGCGAGCATCTCGCCCGCGAGATAAATTCCGAGCAGCAGCATAGCGATCAGAAACCAGCGCCGGAATGTGTCGGCATCCATCCGTGAGCGCACCAGTTGTCCAACATACATGCCTGTGAAAGCTGCGATCATTCCGATCGTTCCCGGAATGAGAGTCGAGGTATTGAGCAGTCCTGCACCGGTCAGGTTATAGGCTTGCGCCACCGTCGCCGTGGTGAAGAACACGCCGAGGGCCTGGATGAGTTCGTCCTTCTCCATGCCGATAGCCTGCATGAAGGGCATCGACGGGATCACCTGGACGCCGGTCGCGGCCGAGATGACCCCCGTGATCAGGCCGACGATTCCGCCGACCCATTTCTCGTCCTTGCGCCCGACGCGGAAGCGTCCCTGGGAGAGGCCGATGACCCCGTAGATCCG
>CAZQMD010000492.1:0-2812 GCA_964594185.1 uncultured Afipia sp.
TCGAAGCCGTCGGCCCAGATGCCGATGATGAAGCCGAACAGGCTGAACGTCACCGATGTGAGCACGAGGAAAGTCAGCATCATGATCGGATGCGCGATCTTCAGCGGCACGAACAGCCCGGCGGTGGCGAGAATGATGAGGCCGAGAATGATCGACTTGGTCGCCGCCGCGCCGATATAGCCGACCACGGCTTCGAACGAGGACACCGGTGCGGAGAGCAGTTCGTAAATCGTGCCGGTAAACTTCGGAAAGTAGATCGCGAAGGACGCATTGGCGATGCTCTGCGTCAGCAGCGACAGCATGATCAGGCCCGGCACGATGAACGTTCCGTAGCTGATGCCGTCGATCTCGGTGATCCGCGAACCGATCGCAGCCCCGAACACGACAAAGTACAGCGATGTCGAGATCACCGGCGAGACCACGCTCTGCAGCAGCGTGCGGAAGGTGCGCGCCATTTCGAATTTATAAATGGCGCCGATGGCGTGGAGGTTCATGACATCATTCTTTTTAGAGGCATGATCTGTCCGGAAAACCGGTTCCCACTTTTCCGGATCATGCCTGATGCACCAGACTGACGAAGATTTCTTCGAGCGAGCTTTGTGTGGTGTTGAGATCGTTGAAGCGGACACCGGCGCTATTGAGGTCGTTGAGCAGGGCGGTGATGCCGGTGCGCTCGCCCTTGGTGTCATAAGTGTAGATCAGTTCATCGCCGTCGGCCGACAGGTCGAGATGATGCGCGGCGAGTGACGGGGGAATAACCGTGAGCTTGTCCTGCAAATGCAGCTTGAGCTGCTTCCGGCCGAGCTTCTGCATCAGCTTGGCCTTTTCCTCGACCAGCACGATCTCGCCCTTGTTGATGACGCCGACGCGGTCCGCCATCTCCTCGGCTTCTTCGATGTAATGCGTGGTGAGAATGATAGTGACGCCGGAAGCACGCAGTTCGCGCACCACGTCCCACATCGCTTTGCGTAATTCGACATCGACGCCCGCGGTCGGTTCATCGAGGAACAGGATTTGCGGTTCGTGCGCCAGCGCCTTTGCGATCATCACGCGGCGCTTCATGCCGCCGGAGAGGGTGATGATCTGGCTCTTGCGCTTGTCCCATAGCGAAAGATCCTTCAGCACCTTTTCGATGTGCGCGGGGTTCTTCGGCTTACCGAACAATCCGCGGCTGAACGAGGCCGTCGACCACGGGCTTTCCCAGGCGTCGGTATGCAGCTCCTGCGGCACCAGTCCGATCATCGATCGTGCGGCGCGGTAGTCGCTGACGATGTCATGACCGCCGACAGTGACGGTGCCTCCGGTCGCCCCGACCAGACCGCAGATGGTGCCGATCAGCGTCGTCTTCCCGGCGCCGTTGGGGCCGAGCAGCGCGAAGATTTCACCGGCGCGAATATCGAGGTTGATATTCTTCAGCGCCGTGAAGCCCGTGGCATACGTCTTCGAAAGGTTTTTGATCGAGATGATGGGGGACATGAGTGCGATCTGCAGAGGCGGGAGCATGACATAGGCGCGGGTGCGCCTTTGCGCAATACGTATTGCCTATTGAATGGCTGCCGCGCGCAACGAAAATTCTACTGCGAGGAATTCAAATTTGTCATGCGCGGCGGCGATGCTCGCTAGGCGCGGGTCACAAAGCTGTCGACCACCTTCTTCTCGCCGGCCTTCTCAAACGCGATGGTCAGCTTGTTGCCATCAACCTTGGAAACCTGGCCGTAGCCGAATTTCTGATGGAACACGCGGTCGCCGGGCGAGAAATCCGAATTGGTGCCGGTGGATTTCGCGATCAGCTCGCCTTCGATCACCATGGGCTTGCGGCTGACATTGCCGCGTGACCCTGAATCATAGCGTGCGCCGGTTTCATCGAAGCCCTTGCCGCCACTGCGGGAGCGGTTGGCCTGCGCGCGCTGCCAGCCCGGCGTGGAATAGCTCGAGCCAAACGTCTCGACATTGTCGAAGCGTGATGTGCCGTACCCGCCGGAGCCGCCCCATCCCGAGCCGCCCTTGGACTCGGTGATCTCGACATTCGCACTCGGCAGCTCATCGAGGAAGCGCGAGGGAATGGTCGTGGTCCACGAGCCATGGATGCGCCGGTTGGTCGCGAAATAAAGCATGGCGCGCTTGCGTGCGCGGGTGATGCCGACATGGGCGAGGCGGCGTTCTTCCTCAAGCCCGGAGCGGCCCTGTTCGTCGAGCGTGCGCTGGCTTGGAAACAGACCTTCTTCCCAGCCGGGCAGGAAGACGTTGTTGAATTCGAGACCCTTGGCCGAATGCAGCGTCATCAGCGACACGGCGTCTTCGTCCACGCCGCCTTCGCGATCCATCACCAGCGAGATGTGTTCGAGAAAACCCTGCAGGTTCTCAAACTCTTCCATGGAGCGCACGAGTTCTTTCAGGTTGTCGAGACGGCCGGCTGCATCGGCGGAGCGGTCCTTCTGCCACATCTCGGTGTAGCCGGATTCATCCAGCACGATTTCGGCAAGCTGCGTGTGCGAAACCACCTCGCGCTGCGCGCGCCAGCGATCGAAATTCGCGACCACGTCGCGCAGGCTGCCGCGTGCCTTCGGCTTCAACTCATCGGTCTCGATCACTTGTCGTGCGGCTTCGGTCAGCGGAATGCGGCGCTTACGGGCGATGTCGTGCAGCATTTGCACAGTGGCATCGCCGAGGCCGCGCTTGGGCACATTGACGATGCGCTCGAAGGCGAGATCGTCGGCCGGCGAATTGATGACGCGCAGATAGGCCAGCGCGTCGCGGATTTCGGCGCGCTCGTAGAAGCGCGGGCCGCCGATGACGCGATAGGGCAGGCCGA
>CAZQMD010000493.1:0-2802 GCA_964594185.1 uncultured Afipia sp.
TGGGTCCCCGCCTGCGCGGGGACGACATCTTTGTGGTTTACGCTTGACGAGAAACAGCTTGCGCTTACCCCGCCAGCACAGCGTCCGCGCCGGTGGTCGCCGTGGCGGCGTCCATGATCGTGCGCTCGAATGCGCCGGACTGCACCGTGACATTCTCCGCGAAGAAACGTGCCAGCGTGACATAGCGCTGCACGTCGTTCTGATGCGCCTCGTCGGTGCGCGCAGCGAGCGCTTCCTTTGCCAGCGAACAGCCGCCGAGCGTGGTCGAGAACAGCCGCAGATAAGGCGTCGCGCCGGCCAGCGCTTCGGCGGGTGAGGTTGCGATCTTTTCCAGAAGCCACTTGCTGCTGCGCTCAACCGAGTCGACCGCCTCGCGCAGCTTCGCGCCGGTGGTGCCGAAGGCCGGATCGTTCGAGGCTTCGACCTTCGAGACGATGTCTTTCAGTTCCGCCAGCAGGTCCCACACCGCTTCGCCGCCGGACATCTGCAGCTTGCGCATCAGAAGGTCGTTGGCCTGCACGCCGTTGGTGCCTTCATAGATGGTGAGAATGCGCGCATCGCGAACGTACTGCGCCGCGCCGGTTTCTTCCATGAAGCCCATGCCGCCATGCACCTGCACGCCGATGGCCGCGACTTCATTGCCGATGTCGGTGGAGAAAGCCTTCGCCATCGGCGTCAGCAATGCGCCGCGCGCGGCGGCCTTCTCGCGCACCTTCGGATCGGTGGCGCGGTGCGACACGTCGATCGCAACGGCGGTGGCATAGCAGATGGTGCGTGAAGCGGCTGTCATGGCGCGCATCAGCATCAGGTTACGCTTCACGTCCGGATACATGATGATCGGATCGGAGCCGGTATTCTGGCTGCCGAGCGCCTTGCCCTGCTTGCGCTCCTGCGCATAGGCCAGCGCGCGCTGATAGGCACGATCCGCGAGGCCGACGCCCTGCAGGCCGACGCCGAGCCGCGCCTGATTCATCATGGTGAACATCGCGGCCATGCCGCCATTTTCCTTGCCGACCAGCCACGCAATGGTGCCGCCCTTGTCGCCCATGGTCATGGTGCAGGTCGGGGAGGCATGAATGCCGAGCTTGTGCTCGATGCCGCTGGCGTAAATGTCGTTGCGCGCGCCGAGCGAGCCGTCGGCATTGACGAGATATTTCGGCGCAAGGAACAGCGTGATGCCCTTCGAGCCTGGGGGCGAACCGGGCAGGCGCGCGAGAATGAAATGAACGATGTTGTCGCTCATGTCATGGTCGCCATAGGTGATGAAGATCTTTGTGCCGAACAGGCGGTACGTTCCATCCGGTTGTTTTTCAGCGCGCGTACGCAGCGCGCCGACGTCGGTGCCGGCCTGCGGCTCGGTCAGCTGCATGGTGCCCGGCCATTCACCCGAGATCAGCTTTTCGAGATAGATCTTTTTCAGTTCCTCGCTGCCGTGGGCATCGAGTGCGTCGATCGCGCTCAGCGTCAGCAGCGGACAGAGGCCGAAGGCGAGGTTCGACGCGCTCCAGATTTCATTCACCGCGGAATGCACGGCGAGCGGCAGACCCTGGCCGCCGAAATCTTCCGAGCCGGACAC
Source organism: uncultured Afipia sp. (assembly GCA_964594185.1). Taxonomy (GTDB): domain Bacteria; phylum Pseudomonadota; class Alphaproteobacteria; order Rhizobiales; family Xanthobacteraceae; genus Afipia. The sequence continues at coordinate 1,577 of CAZQMD010000493.1, forward strand.
CGCATTCCAGCCGCCGTCGCACCAGCGCTTGTAGGCATCGGGCCAGCCCGGCGCGGTGACGACGCCCTTGTCGGTGAGCTTGATGCCGGCGCGATCGCCCGGCTGATTGAGCGGCTCGAGCACGTCGGTGGCGAACTTGCCGGCTTCCTCGATTACCGACGCGGAGAACTCCGGATCGTAGCCATTATAATGTCCCGCCTCCACGGCGGCCAAAAGGCCCGCGCCATGGTTGAGAGAAAGGAGGATGTCGTTGATCGGGGCGCGGTAGGTCATGGCATGATCTCGCTGTTCGGGCAGAGCTTCCGGCGGCGTCTGTTCCACAGCATTCGCCGGGATGGAAGCGCGCAAGTTTGCTCTGGTAAAGTCTGGCTTCGATAAGTCGTTGTTCGGCGGTCCGTTTTCCTCGCGCCGGGGCTCTTGTCCGGTCCGCCTGACGCTCTTTTGTCTTCCCATGAAAACGGCAGGTTCTCAACTCTGGGAAAAGCCGATTTTCGCACCGGCATGGCAGCCTCGCCGGAGCGGTTGTGCGGGTCCGTGCGGTGGCTGTGTTTCCCCCAAGGTCCCGACTGATGGACGGTAACTCCGGGCGGGTTGCTGCAAAAGCGGCGGATTTGGTGGCATTTTTCCGATGAAAACCGGGTTTCCACTTTGCCGGAAAATGCTCTAAGACCTCCGCAGCCACGGTGAATCGGCGCGGCCCCTGACGTCCGAAAGGGCGACCGGCCCGCCACCTTCCGACAACGAACGGCACGATTCGGCACAAGGCCGGTGCAATCCGTTCGGCGCTATTGGGGCGTCGCCAAGTGGTAAGGCAGGGGATTTTGATTCCCCCATGCGGAGGTTCGAATCCTCCCGCCCCAGCCAGCCAGTTCAGTCTCTCGGATGGAAACTGGCTCTGCCTAAGAGCGCTTTATTTTTCAATGGGTTAGCAGGTATCAGGCCGGTCTCTGCAACAGATTCTGCCGTATCGGCCCCCCATTGGAGGCTGTTTGACCCATAAATCTCTGGCGTCGATTTTTGATATCCAAATTTCGGTGCCTTCGATCGCTGAGACTGGTTCATTTTCGACTGAGACCGGGTTCGAGTGGCGATTTTGAGATGGAAGGCGGATTTTAAAGGGCTGAGCGGTCAATACGCGGGTGATTGCCGACCCAACCGTTTTGAAAGGGACTTTGATTCAGAGCACCTGTTCGCTGGCGGTACTATCGAAATTGCACGTCAACAGA
>CAZQMD010000494.1:0-2765 GCA_964594185.1 uncultured Afipia sp.
CGATGTCGTTGTTGCCGCCGGCCATGGCGTCCCACCACTGAATTTCAGTGACGGCGTGTGCGGGGGTTGCGAAAGCAAGAACGGCGGAAGCAGCCAGGCTGAAGCCCATCTGGCGAAGTGTCATCGATATTTTCTCCCTGAGGCTGTCATCATCTTTTCGCTGGAACAGCTTTGCGCGGTAACAGCGCCGGATGACGTGCCGGTGACGGCGGGATGGTAAGCGGGGAGGGTTGTCCGAGGGAAGTCCTAAAACGTCAAACTTTCGGCGTGCTTGCTATTTCGCTCTCGATTCGGGCGATGCGTCGGCGGTTGGCGGTGCCCCTACGGCATCGCCCGTCGTCACCTTGCAGGATACCGCCTCGGACGTCAGGGCGGCGATGTTCACCGGTTCGTTTCGCACGTTCCGCAATTCGAAGTGGTCTTTTCCCGGCATGAGTTCGTAGACCACGCTGGCCTGACAGGTGGTTCCCAGCGATGTAATTGTCGTCATGACCCGGTGCGAGCCTGCCAGAATGAGCTGCCTGAGCTGGCCCTGATTGTAAGTTACCTGAATTCCGCGGTTGAATTCGCCGAGCGCGCCGAAGGCAAAGCGAGGCTTGAACATCGGATTCTTGCGGACATAGGCGGCGCTGCTGGCGATCTCCTCGGGCGATTTCACATAGGCCACGATTTCCCGTTGCGCATGCTTGAAGCCGGGATTGGGCGAAACCTCTTGCTGGCCTTCCAGAAAATTCAGTATGAACGAACGCCCTGCATAGTTGTCGAAGCCGGACATGGTCGCAGTATCGCGGGCCTGTTGCGGATTGCGGGTTTCGGGAGGCTTGCTCGCGACAATCGTATTGGCGGGCGCCGAATCCAGCTTGGTGCGGGCCGCGCGTGCGAGGTCAGCGTAGAATCCTTTCGGATAGGTGCCGATGAAAGCGTCCCATGCCGCTTTGGTGTTGATGGCGGCCGCGAGCTCATAGTCGCGGCGGAGCTGCGAGTTGGGGTCGAGCGCGGCGACCTGCGCCGGAACAGCGGCCTTGGTTTGCGACGGCGGCACCAGACTGACATCATCGCCGCCGAGCGAGCCATAGACGAATGGCTCCTGCTTGTTGCCGGTGGCTTTCATCACATCATCACGGACATAGCCGAACGACTTGCGCAGATCCTGTCCGGGCACAGTGAGCTGCTTGAGCAACGCGGTGGTGAACGGGCTGTTGGCGCCCGCGCCGTCGGATGCGGTGGACCCGGCTTTTGCCGCGTAGGCAATCAGCGTGTTCGGATTGGACGGCTCGACTTTTGCCAATCCTTTTTCGACCGCGCGCGAGGACAGGCTGCGCTTCATGCTGCGGTCGAACGGGTTGTCGCGGCAGGCGTCCAGAATCACAAGGCGCAGCTTTTTCGCCGGATCGAGAATGCGCACGATCCGGTCGAGCGACACGGTCTCGTCGTCGACATCGATGTCGCGTTCGAGCTTGGCATCGACGGGAATGAGATAGTTGGTGCCGTCCACCTCGATCCCATGGCCTGCATAGAACACCACGGCGACATCGGCATCGCGCACCTTGTCGGAGAAGTCGCGGATCATGCGCTTCATGTCGGCAACGGGAACGTCCTCCCGCGCATCCACCACATCGAAGCCGGCCCTGATCAGCATCGCGCCGATGGCGGCGGCATCCTTGGAGGGATTGGGAAGCGGGGCGACGTTCTTGTAGGCGGAATTGCCGATCACCATGGCCACGCGCTTGTCAGCAAATGCGGGATGGGCACCCACGGCACACAGCACGGCAACGAACGCAGCGGCAACCGCTCGACGCAAGGGAAACGTGCCGGTCATTCCGCGGACCTATTAACCAGGAGATCTGGTATCAAGGTGCCATAGTTCGAAGGTCCACGGAAGAGACCGCGCAGCGGAAGCGCTTAGCGCTTCCGCTGATCGACCACCACGCCGGCGGCCTTGAGGTCGGCAATGTCCTTCGCCGAATAGCCGAACTCACCCAGAATCTCGTCGGTGTGCTGGGCGAATTTCGGCGGCACATGGCGCAGGCTGGCCTTGGTCCGGTCGAAACGGATCGGCGAGGCGACGCCCTTGTACCAGTCTTTCTCGATCACATCGCCGCGAGCTTTGGTGTGCTCGTTGGCGAGCGCCTTATCGACCGATTGCACGGGACCTGCGGGAAGGCCCGCGGCCAGCAGACGGCGGCACAGCGGCTCGCTGTCAAAATCCTTGAGGATGTCGACAAGCACGGCGCGCAATTCGTCGCGGTGCGCGATGCGGTCGCGGTTGCGGGCGAAGCGCGGATCGGTGCCGAGTTCTGGCCGTCCAAGCTCCTTCATCAGTTTACGGAAGGTGCCGTCGTTGCCGACGCCCATGAAGATGTTGCCGTCACGCGCCGGAAACACCGCATAGGGCACGAGATTCGGATGCTCGTTGCCGGTCAATGCCGGCGGCTTGCCGTGCATGAAGTAGTTCGCGGTGTGCGGATGCATGATGGCGAGACCGACTTCGTAAAGCGTGGTTTCGAGAAATTGTCCCTTGCCGGATTTGGCCCGCTCAGCGAGCGCCATGAGGATGCCGGTGGCGGCATAAAGTCCGGTCGACATATCGACAAGCGCAACACCGATACGCGTCGGGCCGCTCTCTTGCGATCCGGTGGAGGCCATCAGTCCAACCATCGACTGAATGATCGCATCGTAGCCGGGATGTCCGCCGTGCGGTCCGTCCCCGCCGAAACCGGAGATGCGGCAGTGAATGAGCCTTGGGAATTTTGCACGCAGGAAGT
>CAZQMD010000495.1:0-2725 GCA_964594185.1 uncultured Afipia sp.
CGTCGGCGATCGCTGGGGGCGCAAGCATAGGCGCAGGAGCCAGCGGAGACGAACTGCTATCTATAGAGTTCGACGATGTTGGCGCTGGTGGTGTCACCGCCTGGGCCGGCGCGGTCTCGGGAGAAGGCGTCATCACCGGTTGTGGCCCCGGTGAAACGTCTCGCAGCGCTGAGACCGTGTCGCGATTCGGGCGACCAGTCTGCTCAAGTCCTCGATCGCGCTGGAAATTCCGGAGGGCCTCTTCCGTACGCTTGCCCATGAAACCGTCTGGCGTTCCGAGCTTATAACCCTTCGCACTCAATTGCCGCTGCACCGCCTTGAGCGCAGCATCCTGCCCGGCAGCATGCTGCACTCCAGCCAAGAGCAGAGCGCCTGCGCAGATCAGCTGTATGCGATAGTTCCTCACGCCGTGCTCGTCGATCGTCCAAGGGCAACCGATAGATGGTATGAAAGGAGCAACACGCGTGGCAATGGCAGAAATGTTGTATCGAACGGCCCGGCTCACTAGTGCGCTGTCTTTCCGCAAGCACCACAAGCGGGCGTTGGCGCTCCGTCAACAAGAGGGTATCAGGCTGGGCGACGGCATTGGACCGCCGTGGTGGACTTAATCTACCAATGACCCATCATGCTCAATGAGACGGGCATCTCACGGCAAACCAGAAGCAAGTCTACAGCCGGAAGCGCTTCGACACATTGGGTGTTCACCACGATGTTGTGGCATCGCTTGCAGGGGTTTCTTTCTAGCGTTTTCGCTCAAGCACTACCATTCGCGCCGGCGGGCAACCTGGACCATCTTGTCGAACGTGTCCGGTTCGGATTCGCTGCCGAATGCAGTGAATGGACGAGCGTCATCTAATAGGAGCAGAGAGATCGAGAAATCGTATTGCTCGGCGAATACGGTCATCTCGCGGACGGGTTCCTTGAACCAGACGCCGCGGTCGTGATCGACGGCGGCGCGTCCGTCGACGAGCAGGTCCTGCCTGATCGGCAACGATGCGGCAGCAATCTCGATCGGTCCCGCCGATGTTCTGAAGAAGGCTCCGGTTTTCAGGGCCGCTTCGCTGGATCGGGCCCAGAGAATATATCCGTCGCGAGCGACAACGAGGACCGCGCGCTTCTCTGTGTAGCTCAGCCAGCGCAATACCGCCGCGATGAGGGAGACCCGGTAGCGATCGGCGCAATGCGCGATAATGTCGAGGTCGACCTTCGCGTTCGCGGAAATCTGGCGACGAAAGTCGTCAAGCGGCATGAGAAAATTCGCGGCGAAGACGTTCGCCTGATGCTCGATCTGCCCGTATTCCGAATCCCATCGCACTACATCCTGCTGACCGCAATAGAAGCCGTTTGGATAGGCCTGGCGATGCAGCAGGTAATGTCCGAACTCGTGCGCCAGCGTGAAGTTGATCCGACCCTGCGAACGGATGCGATTGTTATAGATTATGCCCCATCCCTTACGCCCGTCTGGCGCGCGGAACAAGGCACCATCGAATTTTGGGAGGTCGTCGCCGGAAATCCCGATGATGGGGTCGTCAGGATATCTTTGCTTCGAATAGAGTTTCGCGATCTCGGCGATATCGATCGGAAAACGCTCGGCCCCGAACGCCGCGTTGAGAACATGCGTGATTTCGTAAGCCCAACGCGCGGGACCGAATGGAGCCGTCATTTGTCGTCGTCCATCAGGTCGAGCATCCGGCGGATTTTGTCCTTCGTCGTGGGGTCCATGTTCTGGTACTTGCGGAAGAACGCCGTGTCGGTCGCGTCCTCGACCTGCACTGTTGCGGACGGGTCGATCAGGTAATCGGTCGTGACGCCGAGCACCGCGGCGATCTTGGCGACCTTGTCCGCCGACGGGCGCGGCGGGTTCTTGTTTTCCAGCTCCCAGATGTAGCTCTTGCTGGACTCGGCCAGCTCCGCCAGCTTGTCGAGCGTGTAGCCTTTGGCTTTGCGAAGTTCGCGGATTTTGTCGCCTAGCGGCGTGGACACGGCGGATCTCCTAGCTATTTCTCGTGTTCAGAGTAGCAGTATAGGATATGCTTGACAACGCGCATTGCGCCGACATAGGATGTTCGGAGTAGGCGTACATTAAATTCGTTATCCACAGCGGAGATCATAGATATGGCAGCAAAGCGCGGGCCCGATACCCATCATGTAGTCCCCAGCTCCCGCGGCGGCTGGGATGTGAAGCGCGGCGGTGCCGACCGGGCATCGGGGCACTTCGAGACTAAGCAGGCGGCGGTCGACCATGGGCGGCAGGTGAGCCGCAATCAGGAAACCGAGCTGCGCATCCACAATCGCGACGGCCGTATTGCGCAGAGCGATAGCCACGGGCGGGACCCGAACCCGCCGCGGGGATAACAGTCAGGCCGCGCCATCCCGGTGCGGCTTTTTCATATTGAGGCACCTGACCGGAAGGCCGGGCGGAGGATGATCGCGATGAGGAACAAGGCCACGATAGAGCTGGATGACCTGCCCAAAGGCATTCAGCGGAGTCGCGCTCTGCCGGATGCGCGGCTCGGAGCCTTGTGGGATTCGATCATTCTGGATGAGCGGTTGAAGAGTCAGCTTCTCTCACAGGCGGTCCTGAATTTCACACTGCGGGGGAAGGTCGATCGCAGTGTCATCCCCTTGCACGGCGTCATCCTGCTGGTGGGACCACCCGGTACGGGCAAGACATCGCTTGCACGCGGGCTCGCGCACCGGACGGCGGAGTCATTCCCCGGCGGCA
>CAZQMD010000496.1:0-2712 GCA_964594185.1 uncultured Afipia sp.
GCGCTGCAAAACGCCTATTCGGCAAATGCCCGCGTGATGACCACGATCAATTCGATGTTCCAGTCATTGATGCAGGTAATGTGAGGGTCTCATGACAATCGATGGCGTTAGCGGCCGGACGTCCTATCTCGGCTCGTCGATTCTCAATCTCAAGAGTCAGCTCGACACGCTGACGCAGCAGCTTGCTTCGGGAAAGAAGTCATCGACCTATGCCGGTCTCGGTGTCGACTCCGGTACGGCAACGGGTCTGCGTTCGCAGATTTCATCGATCGCCAGTTACGCCAACACCGGCACGGTGCTGAACACGCGCATCAACGTTGCGAACCTGTCGCTGCAGGGCATGAGTGACTCGGTCAGTCAGGTCAAAGCGGCCGCTGCGGGCGCGACCCTGAACATCGACAGCACCGGACAGACCGCCGGACAGAAGACCGCGATGGCGTCGTTCACGCAATTTATCGCGCTGCTCAATACCGATGTCGGCGGACGTTACATGTTTTCCGGCCGCGCCACCGACACACCGGCGACGGAATCCCCCGACGTGATTCTTAATGGCAGCGGTACTCGTGTCGGCCTCAAGCAGGTGATCGACGAGCGTTCCCAGGCGGACGGCACTTCTGGTCTTGGCCGCACGGTCATCACGTCGCCATCGCCGACATCTGTGACGATTGGCGAAGACGCCGTAGGGTCTCCGTTCGGCCTCAAGCTCAGCGCCATCACGACGACATCCACGAGCGCAACCGTTTCTGGTCCAACGGTGCCGTCGGGCGCCACGCCCGCAGAAATGTCGGTCGATCTCGGCGCCACCAATCCGAGCGACGGCGATAAATTCCGCTTCACATTCAGCCTGCCCGACGGCACGTCCGAAGCCATCGAACTCACGGCGTCATCGGCAACACCGACGCCGGTCGGCAGTTTTGCCATCGGTGCGGATTCGACGGCGACTGCCACCAATCTCAATTCGGCACTGAACACAGCTGTAGGCAAGCTTGCGAACACCGCGCTGGTGGCGGCATCGGCAGTGGCGGCCTCCAACGATTTCTTCAGCTCGTCGCCGCCGCAGCGCGTCGATACATCATCCAATCCGCCGGTCGCGCTGCGCGACGCCACATCGACCGACACGGTCTCCTGGTACACTGGCGAAGACGGCACCGATCCGGCGCGCGGAACGGCGGTCGCTGGCATCGATCAATCGATCAGCGTGCAGTATGGCGCGCGCGCCAATGAACAGGCGTTCGTCACGGCGCTGAAGAATATCGCGGTCTATGCTGCGGTGACGACCAATGCCAGCAATCCGAATGCGAACGGACAGCTCACCGCGCTCAACTCGCGGGTTGTCGACAATCTCGCCGTGCATCCGGGCACCCAGTCGATCCAGGATGTTCAGGCGGACTTCGCCGGAGCACAGGGCGCAATCGCAACGGCGAAAGATCGCCAGACCCAGACCGGTGCAGTCGCGCAGTCGATGCTGGATTCGATCCAGGGCATCAACGACAACGAGGTCGCGACCAAGATCCTTGCTTTGCAGACAGCATTGCAGGCGTCGTATCAGACGACCGCGTCGCTCTATCAGATGAGCCTGGTGAAATTCCTGTGAGGCCGGCGCGGGCCTTTGCGCCCGCCGGCTTTCTTCCCGGACCTCAAAAACGAAAAAGGCCTCCTTCTGGAGGCCTTTTCGATTTTCAGGTGCGTGTGAATCAAGCAGCGGCGCTGTTGAACTCGGATTCGGCTGCCAGGCCACGGGCCTGATCGAGAAGCCGCTTCTCGTAGGTGATCAGCTTCTTGGATTCCTTCAAGGCTTTATAATAGTCGCCGCTTAAGATGTGGTTATTGATTTCGTTGATCATTCCTGCGGCGCTCGGCACGGCGCTGAGGAAATCGCGCATCACATCGAAGTACACCGCATGGTGCTCCTGCGGATCGTGCGAGATGTACATCAATTGGACCGCCAGGTAGATCAGCTTGGCTGGCGTGTCGGCGGTGTCCGGTGTCAGGATATCTTTCTCTCGCAAGACTGGCAGCCTCTCTCCTTCGATCAGGAATTTCGCGCGCTGATCGGTATTGGTGATCACGCACGAGCCGACAATGATCTTCTCGTGGGGCTTGAGTTCGACCTTCAAAGCCATGGCGGTTCTCCGTGCGTCCCGGTTTCAATCTGATCCGGCTGAGGACCTGATCCTTTCGCGTTATGGTTAACGCGAGGTAAACGCCGGGTCGCTCCGGCGGGACGGGGATTTGCCAAATACCCTTGTGAGATCAAAAGAATCGCCGGTTTTAGCGCCACACCGCCAGCCGCCCGATCCGAACACTTGGACCGGCCCGGTTCATACCTTTTTAGACTGTTGGTCCCAATGTGCCTCGGCTCGCTGATGAAATCGGCGACACGCTTGTACACGTTGCGTCACACCAGAAAGGTACCACTATGTCTGACATCGTTCTCTCGGCATCGGTTCGCCAGAACCTGCTGTCGCTTCAGTCGACTGCCGACCTGCTCTCGACCACCCAGACCCGCCTTGCCACCGGCAAGAAGGTCAACTCGGCCCTCGACAATCCGACCAACTTCTTCACCGCTGCCGGTCTCGATGCCCGCGCCAGCGACATCAACAACCTCCTCGATGGCATCGGCAACGGCGTGCAGGTTCTGCAGGCTGCCAACACCGGCATCACCTCGCTGCAGAAGCTGGTCGATACCGCGAAGTCGATCGCCAACCAGGC
>CAZQMD010000497.1:0-2705 GCA_964594185.1 uncultured Afipia sp.
CTCCGCACTCGCTGACCATGACCATGATCGGCGCAGCCCTTCTCTGGGTGGGCTGGTTCGGCTTCAACGCCGGCTCCAACCTGGAAGCCAACGGCGGCGCTGCGCTCGCCATGACCAACACCTTCGTTGCAACCGCAGCGGCGGCACTGTCCTGGATGTTCGCGGAATGGATCATCAAGGGTCATCCTTCGCTGCTCGGCGCATTGTCCGGCGCAGTCGCGGGTCTTGTCGCTGTCACGCCTGCGGCCGGTTTCTCCGGTCCGATGGGCGCGATCGTCCTCGGCCTCGTGGTCGGCGTCGTCTGCCTGTTCTTCTGCACCGTCGTGAAGAATGCGCTCGGCTATGACGACAGCCTCGACGTGTTCGGCGTCCACTGCATCGGCGGCATCGTCGGCGCGCTCGGCACCGGCATCCTGGTCAACCCGGCCCTCGGCGGCACGGGCGTCATGGACTACGTGGCCGGCAAGGTTGGCGACTACGACTTCACTGCGCAGATGATCTCGCAGCTCTGGGGCGTCGGCACCACGCTGCTGTGGTCCGGCATCGGTTCGGCGATCCTGTTCAAGGTCGTTGACGTGATCGTCGGCCTGCGCGCCACCGTCGATGCCGAGCGCGAAGGCCACGACATCACCGACCACACGGAGCGTGCCTACAACATGTAAGCCGCAACACGAACAACGGTTGGGGCACAAACCCGGCAATGCCCCGTCCGTCGGAGGGCTCCAGCGCAAGCTGGAGCCCTTTCTTTTTGCGCCATGTTCCAGGACGGCGAAAATGCGCCCAAAGGGCGATGGTTAATCGCGTCTTAACCTCGCCCCACCTATGGTGATGTGATCAAATCCGCGCGTCCCCCGGGACCATCCCGAGGGGATCAACGGACCGAAAGTGCTGGCGTTTTTCGAATGGCCATAACCGCTTCTTCCCGCCCGGCGGCCCCGGCCGGCGCCCAAGGTGGCGCCCCGGCCAGCGAGCGCTCGCCATTTGCCCGGCTGGCCGATCTCCTGAGCCCCTACAAACCCGGCAAGCCCTTGATAAATATGTCGCTTGGGGAGCCGCAGCACCCTGTGCCGGGCTTTGTCGGGCCGGTGCTGGCCAAGCATGTCAACGACTTCGGCCGTTACCCCATCGCCAAGGGCATCGAGGCGTTCCGCCAGGCCGCAGCCACCTGGACCGCCAAGCGCTTCAGCCTTCCGCGCGCCGTCGATCCGGAAACCGAAATTCTGGTGCTCAACGGCAGCCGCGAAGGTCTGTTTTTCGCGGCGATCGCCGCCGCGCGTTATGTCGAGCCGCGCAAGGGCGTGCCCGCGATCCTGATGCCCAATCCGTTCTATCCGGCCTATGCCGCGGGCGCGCGCGCCGCCGGATGCGAAGCGGTGTTTCTGCCGACCACCCGCGACAACGGATTCCTGCCCGACCTCGATGCGCTCAGCACCGAAACGCTCGAGCGCACCGTTGCGTTTTATCTGGCATCGCCGGCCAATCCGCAGGGTGCCGTCGCCTCGCGCGCCTATTTCGACCGCGTGAAGCAACTCGCCGACCGCTACGGCTTCATCGTGCTCAGCGACGAATGCTATTCGGAAATTTACACGCAGGATGCGCCGGGCAGCATGCTCGCGTCCGCTGGCAATGACTTTGCGAACGTCGTCGCGTTCCAGTCGCTGTCGAAGCGTTCGAATCTGCCGGGCATGCGTGTCGGCTTCGTCGCAGGCGACGCCAAATTTCTCGCGCGCTTTCATGAGCTGCGCAATGTCGCAGCACCTCAGGTGCCAGTCCCGCTGCAGCATGTGGCTGTCGCCGCCTACAGCGACGAGGCGCATGTCGAGGAAAACCGCAGGCTCTACCGGATCAAGTCCGATCTCGCCGACCAGATCCTCGGCAACCGTTACGGTTACAAGCGCCCGGCCGGCGGTTTCTGCATCTGGCTCGATGTCTCCGCGCATGGCGGCGATGAAGCCGCCACCGTGAAGCTTTTCAAGGATGGCGGCGTGCGCGTCATTCCGGGAAGCTATCTGGCCCGTCCGCAATCCGACAACACCAACCCCGGCGCCGGCTATATCCGTGTCGCCATGGTGCAAGACAGTGAAACCACCGCCGAGGCCCTGCATCGCATGGTCGAGGTCCTGAACGAGCCGCAAGGTTAGTCACATCATGCCAGCGATCGAACGCGTCATTCCCATCGTCGGCCAGATCTCCGATCCGATCCGCGAGATGCTGGGACGCCGTCTGCGCGAACTGACCGGCCTCGGTGTCATCGCGCTCTCCTGCGTAGTCGCCGCCGCACTCATGACCTGGTCGGTGCAGGACCCGAGTCTCAGCCATGCCACATCCGGCACCATCCGCAACCTGATGGGCCGCCCCGCCGCGATTGGCGCCGATCTCTTGATGCAGATTTTCGGCCTCGGCGCGATCATGCTGATCCTGCCGGTTGCTGTATGGGGCTGGCGTCTGGTCACCCATCGCCTGTTCCACCGCGAAGCGTTGCGTGTCGCCTGCTGGATTTTGTGCGCGGTGATTGCCCCCGGTTTCGCAAGCTGCCTGCCGCGCAGCGGTGCATGGCCGCTGCCGACCGGCTTAGGCGGCGTTGGCGGCGACGCACTGGTGCGCTTCCCCGCGGTCGTATTCGGTCCCGGCACCATTTACCGCATCGTGCTCGGCATGATCCTGTTCGCGGCCATGATCGGAAGCTTCGCCTTCGCCTGCGGCGC
>CAZQMD010000498.1:0-2700 GCA_964594185.1 uncultured Afipia sp.
GGAAACCGATCTGTGGGAGATGCTGATGCGCATCACCGCCGAGCGCAAGCGCCGCGAGATCGACCCCACCCTCGCCCTGCTCGCCGAACTGTCCGAGCGCATGAAGAACGACAAGGCCACGCCCACCCATGTTCGCGATCGGGTGACGCGCATGCACGAGTTCATCTCGACCCTGGGCGGCTGGTACGACCAGGTCCGCACCCTGCCCAAGCCCACCCTGGTCACCTTGATGAAGCTCGGCAGCAAGGTCGCCCGCTTCATCCCCGGCGCCAAGGCCAAGGCGGACTAGGCAAAATGAGCAGTCGGCACATCGCTCATCCCGACACGAAAATTGGTTCACGCGAAGGCCCGAAGACGCGAAGGAAATAGTCGATGACGTCGCGATCGAAAAATGTGGAGTGCAGCACACGGATCGACACGGGATTGTTCTCGTCCTGCACAATCTCTCTTCGCGCCTTCGCGTCTTCGCGTGAATAAAATCGGCCACTAACGCCTTTTGAAATATCGCTTTCGACCACTTCCAGCACCCGACACTGAAGATCAAAATCGTCGACGGAGGACGCGTTTCACGTCCGCACATTTCTCTCATTACAGGAAGAAAGGAAATCACCATGGTCGAGACCGTCTACATCCTCTATCTCGCGATCACGCTGGCGATCACCATCTGGGTGGCCCGCACCCTGTCGAAGAACGGCGTCGTCTTCCTCATCCAGTGTTTCGGCCAGAACGAAACACTCGCACGCTCGACCAACCATCTGCTCGTGGTGGGCTTCTACCTCGTCAATATCGGCTTCATTACGCTGACTCTCAGCCTCGGCCAGGAACCGACCACGATCACCGGCGCGATGCGCTTCCTCAGCGGCAAGGTCGGCCTCGCGGTGATCGTGCTCGGCGCGATGCATTTCTTCAACATGGGCGCGATCGCCCAGTTCGGCCGCAAGGTGAATGGCTGGCTCGACGACCGCGACGGTCGCCGGACGGCCGTCGCATGACCTACCGGCAGGAAGAGCGGACGATGGCACGCGCATCGATCAACTGGTCGAGCATCACCCTCGCCTCGGTGGCTGCCGGACCGCTCTTCCTGCTCGGCCTTTGCCTCGGCACCTGGGCCGACGATCCGGGCAAGCAGCTCGCGATCGATCTGGACGGCGCTGCCATCACGGGAATCCCGATGCTGGCGCTGGTCGCCGCGTTCTTCGGCACGATCCTCACCTTGCCTCTCAATCTTCTCGGCGCCTCGCTCATGACCTGGCTGGGAAACCGCAACGACGCGGCGCGACTGCCGGTGATGTGGGCAATGGCGGGTGCCCTCACCTGCGCCCTTTCGGTGGCGGCAACCGGTGCCGGACCGGCCAGCGGACACGCGGCCAGCCTTGGTGCCTTTACCTTCACCGGAGCATGCTGCGCCCTGGTCTGCCGCCGCCGGATGCAATGGTGACATGCATCCGCGATCGGGCCGGGCTATGTCACACCACCCGACCCCGGCTAGCCAGCGCCGAAAGCGGGAGGAGTCGCCTTGGCTACACACCCAACCGAAGATGCCTGCCCACCCGTCGGCATGCTGTTGCGCGAATGGCGGGCGGCGCGCCGGATGAGCCAGCTCGATCTCTCGCTGGAGGCGGGCATCTCGACCCGCCATCTGAGCTGCATCGAAACCGGCAAGGCGCAGGCCAGTCGCGAGACGATATCCCGGCTCGCCGATACGCTGGCCATGCCGCTGCGCGAGCGCAATGTCCTGCTCAGGGCAGCAGGCTATGCAGCGATGCATCCGGAGCGCGATCTCGCCGCGCCGGCGCTCGACCGGGTGCGCCAGGCGGTCGAGCTGATCATTGCCCACCAGGAGCCCTATCCCGCCTTCGTGATCAGCCGGCACTGGGACATGCTGATGACCAATGCAGCGGCAGTGCGCCTCAACAACCTGCTCACCGGCGGCCGCCAGAGCCCGCACGCCAATCTGATCCACCAGCTCTTCGATCCAGCCGATTTCCGCTCGGTCATCGTCAACTGGCCCGAGGTGGCGGGGCGCTTCATCCGCCACCTGCACGATGATCTCACTGCCAACCCGACTGATCGCCGGACGCGGCAATTGCTCGACGAGGCGTTCAGCTATCCCGGCGTGCCTCAACGCTGGCGGCTGCGCGATCTCGGCGAGGAACCCGCCCCGATCATCACCTTCACCTTCGCCAGTCCGCGTGGCGAGCTTCGTTTCTTCGAAACCTTCACCACCTTCGCGGCACCGCACGACGTGACGCTCGACGAGATCCGGATCGACTGCACCTTCCCCGCCGACGAGCATACCGCTCGGGTCTGTGCGGAGCTTGCGGAAGAGGAGAAGACGACGACCTGAACTCCTCCTCCGAAGAGGACGCGGTTGAACTCCGCCGGATTTCCGATGAACCTTGCGTGGATTTACGGTGCAGATCGCGCGCCGCTATCGGCCCTCCAAGAAGCGCATGTTAGCGAAACGGGATGCGGAGCACCTCGTCGATCCTTGCCGGAACCATCGCAGCCTCATTACTCGCCGGCCCGCTACTCTTGCTATCTTTGCTGACCGGCCTCCTGATCCAGTATCCGGAGCATGTTCAAGGCCTCTGCGTTGAACATCTCGGCTTCGTCATACTCCTGCTTACCGCAGCGATCCCGGCGGGCTTCTTCATTGCGGGCTTGCCCATCCTCTTTGGCGCCTCGGTCATGTCATGG
>CAZQMD010000499.1:0-2698 GCA_964594185.1 uncultured Afipia sp.
TCGCAATTCGCTGCTATCAGGGAGAAATGCAGGGAAGTTCGGCAGTTATGCGCACTCGAAATGGGATTTTTCTACCGAAAGGATTGATAATACAACGGCTTGTGATTGTTTGGTCGTAAAAAATATCAGGGCAAAAAATGAAGGAAACAATAGCTTGCCTTGGAGGTACAGGGAACTATCAGGGTAAGCGTCCATTTCTCGCACACTTTTCCTGCGGCCCATAAACACGATCTGTTCTCGCTCTGGATTTGCAAATGAGGAGAACAAGATGGTCGGCGGGAACGAAAGGTGGAGACGTCAGGATAAGGCATTCTGGCGTGCGCACCATGAGGCGTGGAAGCGTAGCGACTTGAATCAACGGCAGTATTGTGAGGCGGAGGACATCCCGCTGAAAGCGTTCGGTAACTGGCGAGCGGTGTTTAAAGCCGAGCCGCAACCGCCGGAACGCAAACTACTCTATCGCCGTCGAGGCCTAAGTCCTCCCTTTAGTCCGCAGCTAAGTCCGCCCTTAAGTCCTCCCCTTAGTCCGGGGACTTATCCCTCCTCCCGTTCGGCACGCCCATTCGTTGCGCGACCACGTGAGGGACATCGGCGCCGGTTCAGTGAGGCGGATAAGCGCCAGATCCTCCATCAGGCCGCGCAAGATGGAACGAGTCCCGCCGAGGTCGCTCGCCGCTACGGCATCGACGGCCGCATTCTGCGTCGGTGGAAGCAGGAGCTGGCGCCTCCGGCATTTGTCGCCGTCGAGATCACCGATGCGGAGGCCTTGTCATGACAACGCTGCTTCCACCAAACGTAAAGGTGCATCTGGCCCTGGGCTTCATCGACATGCGCAAAGGCATCGACGGTCTCGCCATGCTGGTCCAGGGCGTGCTGCAGCAGGATCCGTTCACCGGCCACCTGTTCGTGTTCCGGGGCCGCACCCGGGCCAACCTGATCAAGATCATCTACTGGGATGGCACCGGGTTTTGCCTGTTCACCAAACGGCTCGAGCACGGTGTCTTCTTGTGGCCGCCGAGCGTCAAACCGGACGAGACGCTGTCCCTAACATCAGCCCAGTTGTCGCTGCTGATCGAAGGCGTGGACTGGCGCGCGCCGGAACAGCGGTGGCGTCCGGCTCTGGCGGGCTGACGCTGCGACGGATTGACTCGATGACGCGAGCAGAGCGGCTAGAACGGTACGAGTCAGCTACTCTTCCCCCTCATGGACATCGATCTCGCATCCCTGCCGGATGATGTGGAGACGTTGCAGCAGCTGGTGCGCTCGCTTGCAGCCGAGCGCACCAGCCTCAGCGAGGCGAAGGCCGAGATCGAACGGCTTCATCTCATCATCAGGAAGCTGCAGCGCAGCCAGTTCGGCCGGCGCGCAGAGCGGCTCGATGATGATCAATTGCATCTCGGCTTTGAAGATATCGAGATCGAGCTGGCACGAATCGAGGCCAGGCTTCCTACCGGCAAGACCAATGCCGCCAAACCGCTGGAGCGGCCGAGCCTGCCGGCGCATTTGCCACGCGAGGATATCCGGTTTGATGTTGAGGCTCAGGCCTGCCCTTGCTGTGGCGGCGCGCTGCACCTGATCGGTGAGACAGTCAGCGAGATGCTTGACCATGTGCCGGCGCGCCTGCGAGTCATCCGTACTTGCCGACCTCGCTACGGCTGCCGGGCCTGCGGGACCATCCATCAGGCGCCAGCCCCGGAGCGGCCGATCGCCAAGGGCCTGGCAACCCCCGCCCTGCTCGCCCATGTTCTGGTCTCCAAATACTGCGATCACCTGCCGCTCTACCGGCAAAGCCAGATATTTGCCCGGCAGGGCGTCGAGATCGACCGCTCCACCCTGACCAACTGGGTCGGCGGCGCCTGCTGGTGGCTCGAGCCGCTGCAGAAGAGGCTCGCCGAGCACGTGTTCGCTTCGCAGAAGCTGTTTGTCGACGACACCCCGATCCCGGTTCTGGACCCCGGCCGGGGCCGTACCAAGACTGGCCGGCTGTGGGTTTACGCCCGCGACGACCGGCCCTGGAATGGGCCTGATCCGCCAGCTGCCGTCTATCTCTACAGCCCCGATCGCAAGGCCGAGCGCCCGGCCTCGCACCTGACCGGGTTCAGCGGCATCGTGCAGGTCGACGGCTATCCTGGCTTCGACCGGCTCAGCGGCAGCGGCAGAATCCAGCTCGCAGGATGTTGGGCTCACGCCAGACGCAAGTTCTATGATGTGCAGCAGGCTACCGGCTCACCTGTCGCGGCAGAAGCGCTCCGGCGCATCGCCGAGTTCTATGCGATCGAGACCGCCATCCGCGGCCATGCCGCCAACGCGCGACAGAGCGTGCGTCAATCCAGATCATCGCCTCTGGTCACGGCGATGAAGACCTGGCTTGAGCGGCAGTTTGCTCAAATCCCGCCCCGCGGCAGCCTCGCGGACGCTATCCGCTACACCTTAAGCCGCTGGGAGGTTCTCTGCTGCTTCCTCGGTGATGGCCGCGTCGAACTCGACACCAACACCGTCGAGCGCGCGATCCGTCCCATCACCCTCGGCCGCAAGAACCACCTGTTCGCCGGGTCCGACGGCGGCGCCGACCGGTGGGCGACCGTCTGCTCCCTCATAACCACCGCCAAGCTCAACGACGTCGAGCCCTTCGCCTATCTGCAGAGCGTGCTCGAGCGCATGTCCAGCGGACACCCCATGAGCCGCCTCGACGACCTTC
>CAZQMD010000500.1:0-2665 GCA_964594185.1 uncultured Afipia sp.
TCGCCGACCGGCGCGATGAGGCCGGTTTCTTCGGCCAGCGGAATGAAGGTCGCAGGCGATACCATTCCCTTCTGCGGATGATTCCAGCGCAGCAGGGCCTCAAATGCCACGATCTGCTTTGACGCGATATTCACGATCGGCTGGTAAAACAGTTCGAATTGGCCGAGCTCCAATGCTGCCCGCAGGTCGGCCTCTAGCGCCCGGCGTTCTTGCAGACGGATATTCATTTCGCTCTGAAAGACCCGATACGTGCCCCGCCCATCGGCCTTTGACTGGTAAAGCGCAACGTCGGCGTTCTTGATCAGGGTCTCGATCTTTGTCTCGGACCGCGAAGCAACATTGATGCCGATGCTGGTGCCGACGACGACGCGATGGTCATCAATCAGGTAAGGCTCATTGATTGCGGCGAGGATCCCTTCCGCCAGTCGACAGGCTTCCTCAGGACCTGTCGTGTCCGCGCGCAGGATGGCAAACTCGTCGCCACCCAGACGCGCGACAACATCGGTTTGCTCTGCGCACAATCTCAGCCGGTCGGCGACCGCGAGCAGCAGGGCGTCGCCTGCGCCATGCCCCAGCGTGTCGTTGACGTTCTTGAAGCCGTCGAGGTCCAGGCAAAGAACGGCAATGCTTTCGTGCCGCCCCGAGGTGACCAGTGCGCGGGCGGTCAAGTCATGAAATTGGGCCCGATTGGCGAGCCGTGTCAGCGGATCGTGGTTGGCCATGAACGCGATCTGCGCTTCGTAACGCTTGCGCTCCGTCACATTTCGGCATGTGCCGCGATAGCCCTGGAATCGGCCTCTTGCAAAGGTTGGATTGCCGTTGATCTCCAGCCAGACCTCAGATTCATCCGATTGGCGCACCGAAATCTCGAATCCGCGAAAGGGCCGCCGGCTCGCAAGGCTCTGCAAGTAGTCGATCCAGCGCTGGCTTGCGAGCGGGTTTACACCGAGCGCTTCCGCCAGCTTGACCCCGATGTGGTCAGCCGGCAATTGCAACTCCGCATTGCTGCTTGTGATCGTCAGCCGGTCGTTGGTTTCCCAGACGACGTCGGAGGACGTATCGAGGAAATCGCTCAGGCGCTTGAGCTCGCGCCTCAATCGGTCATTCTCCTGCTTGAGCCGCGGGTCTTGCCCGCTCTGCTCCAGGGACGCCTCTGTTGCAGCGCAAACACGCGATCGGATGAGCCACTTGCGCGCGCGTTGGACGCGGTCCGTAACCGCCGTAGCGATGTGGCTGATTTGAGAATAATCCATGTGCACTGCCCCCACAGCGAACACGAAGCCTAGGAGAGGGCGATTTCAATCAGGTTGCTGAACCGCGCCGATTCCGTTCGGGGTTAATGGACGGTTCACCTAAAGCCCGGTTCGTCGCGCGAGGCGTGACTCTGTGCGTCCATCATGAGCCGACATTGATTTATTTTTCCTGGATCGCTAACCTAGTTTTCAATTTGAAAAGAATGTTGCATGCGCGAACTAGGGACAGTGCTGATTGTCGCGCGGAGCGGCCCGGAATGGGCCGCGATCGCCGAGACATTGTCGGACGAATATGACTACCGCGTCCTGACGGCCGATTCGGTGGATAGCGCTTCGTCTGCGCTGGCCGATGCCCATGTCGACATCACGCTTGTTGAATACGGCGCCGAAGGAAAAGGCCTCAAATTCCTGGTTGATTTGCGAATTTCACATCCGGACGTGATCCGGATTCTCGCGCTCGACGCAAAAACTGAGCTCGGCCAGCGCGAGATGTCGCCAGCGGGAATCTATCAGCTGATCCGTAAGCCACTGGACGCCAAACAGATCGGTCTCATGGTCGAACGGGGACTGGAGGCGCGCGAGCTGGCAAGGCGGCATCGCTTGCTGACTCGTGAGTTCAAGTTTCCGGCCGACCCGGCGGGAATTCACGTGCGCCAGGGTCTGCCATTGCACCCCGAAAGCCGCCGGTTCGAGAAGCTCGTCTACGTCAGCGAAAAGTTGCACGAACTATGCGAGCTCGCGAGGAAGGCGGCAAAGACGGAGTTGCCCATCCTGGTCCAGGGTGCGACCGGCACCGGCAAGGAGTTGCTCGCTCGCGCAATCCACTACAACTCAGGCCGTCGCGACAGCCCTTTGCTCGTCCAGAACTGCGGCGGCATGTCCGATGAATTGCTGCAGTCCGAGCTGTTTGGTCATAAGCGCGGCGCCTTCACGGGGGCCGTATCGGACCGGCTCGGCTTGTTTCGCGCCGCAGACAGAGGCACGGTGTTTCTCGACGAAATATCCGAGGTGTCCCCTTCGTTTCAGGTGAGCCTTCTTCGCTTCCTGCAGGAAGGGGAGGTCAAGCCGCTCGGATCGGACAAGGTCGTCACCAGCAATGTACGCGTGATCGCCGCCTCCAATCGGTCGCTGCGGGCGCTGGTTGCCGCCGGGGTGTTTCGGCAGGATCTTTATTTCCGTCTTCGTGGATTCGAGCTCGAGGTGCCACCGCTGCGGGATCGACCCGACGACATTCCGGCGCTCGCTGAATTTTTCGCCGCCAAACACAGTGATGCGATGGGACGAAAGATCCTCGGGATTTCCGCGGCCGTCCTGGAGAAGCTCGTCGGCTACGACTTTCCAGGCAATGTGCGCGAGCTCGAGAACGAGGTCCGTCGCATGGTCTCGCTGACGGAGGAGGGAGGGTACCTGGC
>CAZQMD010000501.1:0-2663 GCA_964594185.1 uncultured Afipia sp.
GTCGCCGAACTTGAGCAGAAAGTTGCCGCAAATCCGCTGGATCATCAGGCGCGCTTCGATCTCGCTGTCGCGCTCAATGCAAGCGGCAAGCGCGCTGAAGCCGCCGGTCACCTGCTCGACATCGTCAAGCGCGACCGCAAATGGGACGACGACGGCGCGCGCAAGAAACTCATTCAGTTTTTCGAGGCATGGGGGCCGGACGACGACGCAACTGTCGACAGCCGCAAACGCCTGTCGACGATCCTTTTTTCCTGAAGCTCCGCAGGGAGCTTCCTGCACCTGAGTGAGGGAAAGCGGATGCCGATCAACGCTGAGTACCGTGGGCCAGCCGATCTGCCGAAAGTCATTCCGGTATTTCCGCTGCCCGGTGCGTTGCTGCTGCCGCGCGGACAGATGCCGCCCAATATCTTCGAGCCGCGCTATCCCCAGATGGTGGACGACGCCTTCCGCGACGGCCTCCGCCTGATCGGAATGATCCAGCCCGATGCCAGCCATTCCCCGAGCAACGAGCGTCCGATCCTGTTCAAGGTCGGCTGTGTCGGGCGCATCACCCAGCTCGCCGAATCCGGCGACGGCCGCTACATCCTCGAACTCACCGGCGTTGCGCGCTTCAAGGTGCTGGACGAAAAAACCGTGCTGACGCCCTATCGTCAGTGCGGCGTGGACTTCAGCCCCTTCCTCGACGATTTCACTGCACGCAAGGGGGAGGATCAGGTCGACCGCAAGGCGTTGCTCGCAGCGCTGACGCAGTTTCTCAAGGCCAACCAGCTCAAGGTGGATTGGGAAGGCATCGAAAGCGCGCCCAACGAAGCGCTGGTCAACGCGCTGGCGATGATGTCGCCCTATGGGCCCGCGGAGAAACAGGCGCTGCTGGAAGCGCCGGATCTCAAGACTCGCGCGGAAATCCTGATCGCGGTGACCGAAATGGATCTCGCCAAGAAGCAGACTACCGGCGACCCGCCGCTGCAGTAGGCCGCTCTTTGATCCTTGCCGCGCCGTGCTAGTGTGGTTCAGTTAATCGCCGGAGAACTTTAATGACCGCAACCAGTGATCGCCCCGAAAGCGGCGTCGATCCGAAACTGCTGGAAATCCTGGTGTGCCCCCAGACCAAGGGGCCGCTGGAATTCGACAGCTCACGGCAGGAGCTGATCTCGCGCTCTGCCAAGCTGGCCTATCCGATCCGTGACGGCATTCCGATCATGCTGCCGGAAGAAGCCCGGCGGATTGATTGAACATCGCCGCTGAAGCGATGCCTTGCTCATAACAACACCGGAGACGCCCGATGCGCCCCTTCGCTCTCGAACGCTGGCACGATTTCATCAAGGCGCATGACGAGAAGGCACTGTGGGATTTGCTCCATCCCGACGCCGTGTTCGAAAGCCCCGTGGTTCACACGCCGCAGCGCGGCCGCGACATCACGTTCAAATATCTGGCAAGCGCAGGCACGGTGTTGGGCGGTCCCGGCTTCAAGTATCTGAACGAATGGCGCAACGACAATGGCGCGGTGCTGGAATTCGAGAACGAGGTCGAAGGCATCAAGATCAACGGAGTTGACATCATCACCTTCAGCGATGACGGACGCCAGATCACGCATTTCAAGGTGATGGTGCGGCCGCTGAAAGCGATCAATCTGCTGCATCGCCTGATGGGCGAACAACTGGCGAAACTTTCCGCGTAACCTGAAAGTTTACAACGCCTCGCCGCGCAGCAGCCGCGGCACCTCGCCGGATAATCCCGCCGCCTGCCGGATGAACGCGCTTTTCAGAGGCGGGACGCGGTCGACAAGACCGAGTCCGATGTCGCGCACCGTGCGCAGCAGCGTCGACTTGTTCGAGAACAGCATGTTCAGCGAGTTGGTGGCGACGCCCATCGCCACCGTGTCGAAGCGCCGCCAGCGCTGATAGCGCTCCAGCACATCGGCCTGCCCCGGATCGATGCCGAGCCGCGCGGCGTCTACGATCACTTCGGCCAGCGCCGCCGCATCTTTCAGCCCCATGTTGAGACCCTGCCCGGCAATGGGATGAATCACATGCGCGGCGTCGCCGACCAGTGCAAGGCGATGCGCGATGAACGAGCGCGCCACGAAATAGCCGAGCGGGAACGCGCGCGGCTTGTCGAGCGCTTTGACGTCACCGAGATGCAGCCCGAAACGCGTTTCCAGTTCGGCCTGGAATTCAGCCTCGGGCAATTCGATGATCCGCGCGGCCTCGCGGCGGCTTTCGGTCCACACCAGCGACGAACGGTTGCCCTTCAGCGGCCGGATCGCGAACGGGCCTGCGGGGAGAAAGTGCTCTTCGGCACGGCCGTGATGATGGCGCTCGTGTCCGACGGTGACGACAATGCCGGACTGATCGTAATCCCAGCCATGGGTCGCGATCCCGGCGCGTTCGCGCAGTTTCGATTTCGCACCATCAGCCGCAACCAGAAGAGACGCCTCAATGATGCGGCCATCGCTTAGACTGACGCGCGTGCCATCGCCATGCACGTCATAGCTTGAGACCGCGACGGCCTTGAGTTCGATTCCTTCGGCTTCGGCGCGCGCCACCAGCGCATCGATCAGAAGACGGTTCTCCACCATATGCGCGAACGGCTCGCCGGGCTCGACCTCGCCGCCGAAGGTGAGAAAGGCTGGACGCGTTGCGTCCTCAAGACGCGAGTCCGTC
>CAZQMD010000502.1:0-2657 GCA_964594185.1 uncultured Afipia sp.
GCCGACCAGGAAATCGACTAACGATAATCCCCCGCGGCCTTCGCCGTATGGCTACCGGTTTTCCTGTCGTTGAACGCCTTCATGATCGGTGCCGCACATTATTCGCGCTAGGCTAACGCACCGACGTGCCGGGCGAATGATATTTGGGCGTTGCAGGCGGTGCGCATGCCGATATGTCGGGCGCGGAATAGCTAGACGCAGAATTCGGGAAGGTCGATGCACGACGGCAAGCGCAAACGAGAGCATCGGTTCCTCCGGTTTTTGAAGATACTGGGCCCGGGGTTGATCACCGGAGCGGCGGACGATGATCCCTCCGGCATCGCGACCTATTCGCAGACGGGCGCGCAATTCGGTTTCGGGCAGCTCTGGACGGCGCTGTACCAGATTCCGCTGCTACTTGCCGTGCAGGAAGCGAGCGGCCGCATCGGAGCAGCGACGGGCAAGGGCCTGGCGCAGGTTATCAAGGAACATTACTCGCGGCCGATCCTGCTGGGCGTCGTCGTCCTCGTCGTCGTCGCAAACACCATCAATATCGGCGCCGACATTGGGGCCGTGGCGGCGGCCGGCCAGCTCATATCGCCTCTGCCTTTCTGGTTCCTGGCAGGCTTGACCGCCGCTGTCGTGATCGGCCTGGAGGTGTTCGTCAGCTACCGGACCTATGCCAAGGTTCTCAAATGGATGGCGCTTGCCTTGCTCGCCTATCCGGCGACCGCGCTGCTCACCGAGCAGCCATGGTGGGAGATCATTCGTGCAACGCTCGTTCCGCATATCGAGTTGAGCTTTGCTTTCCTTTTCATCATTACCGGCGTGTTCGGCACATCGATCTCGCCTTATATGTTCTTCTGGCAGGCATCCCAGGAGGTCGAGGAGGAAATCGATCGCGGCCTGCTTGGGCGAGGTGATGAGAGACCACGGTTGCCTCGCTCTTATATGCGGGACATGCGGATCGATACCGCCATCGGGATGATTTCGGCCGAACTTGCCCAATGGTTCATCATCATCACCACCGCATCCGTTCTGTTCGCCCATGGTGTAACGAACATCAACACGGCTGCGGATGCCGCAAGGGCTTTGGAACCCCTGGTAAAATCGTTCCCTAATTCCGGCCAGATCGCGCGCGATATCTTTGCGGTCGGTATTATCGGCCTGGGCTTGCTCGGCATTCCCGTGCTGGCGGGCTCCGCGGCTTATGCGCTGGCCGAAGCGATGAATTGGCGGGAAGGCCTTTCAAAGCGGCTTGGCGAGGCCAAGGGTTTTTACGGTGTGATCATCGTATCGACTCTGGTCGGTCTCGCGATGAACTTTATCGGTATCGATCCGATCAAGGCGCTGGTCTTTACCGCCGTGTTCAATGGGATCGCGGCGGTGCCATTGCTTTTTCTCATTGCCTGGATCAACGGTAGCGAGGCCATCCTGGGTGAGAACCGGGGAGGTATCGTCTCCAGCACCTTCGTGTGGCTGACATTCGGGGTGATGGGGCTGGCGAGCGCCGCCTTGCTTTATACCACGCTTGCACCCCAGTGAGACGCCCGGCCCGCGCGAGCGCATGCTCATTTTGAGTGAGGTTGCCGATGACCATGATCAAGGATGTTCTGGTTCATGCGGATGCGACCGAAGGGGGCCGATCGCGTCTTCGCTATGCATTCGACCTCGCAGCAAAGCATCAGGCGCGTTTGAGTGCGGTGCACGTCATCCCACCGGTCGTCGTGCCGCCGCTTTACCGCCCAAGCGCGCTCGGGAGGGTCGAGCAGGCGTTCGAACGGCGCAATATCTATGACGCGAAGGCGTCGGAAGAACTGTACCGGAAGGAAGCCGCCGTCCATTCGGCGGAGTCGCGCTGGAAGACGCTCTCGGGCGGCGTCGCCGAACATCTGAGCGAGGAGGCGCGCCATGCCGATCTCGTGATCGTGGGTCAGTATGAATCTGAAGGAAGTGCGGAACGCCATCCCTCGTCCCTCGCGGACGATGTCGTGGTCAAATGTGGGCGGCCCCTGATCGTCTTGCCTTGGAACGGTCCGGAACATCCAAAGTTCGACCATGTCCTATGTGCGTATGATGGCAGCCGTGAAGCTGTTCGGACAATCCACGATGCTCTCCCGTTGTTCCAGGCAGCGGGGAGCCGGATTGACATTGTATCGGATCTTCCTGAGGAGCCCGGTAAACGCGAGATGACCGAACATATTGCGCGTCACCGCGTGGCAGTGCGCCAATGGATCAGCACATTTGGCACTCCTGACACCCACGCGGGGCTGGTTGAGAGATTGTCGGCGTCGACCTACGATCTGATCGTCATGGGTGCTTACAGTAGGCCAATTTGGCGAGAGCTCCTGTTCGGTGGAACCACGAAATCGGTCCTGATCCACGCGGCGCGGCCGGTTTTGATGTCGCATTGAGACGGCACTTCAGACATCCTAGGCTCGGTCTCAATGATGCTGCGGGTCCGAGTGACGACCGCCTATTGCGCGCGGACCGGCGGTAGTCTCGGGACCGCGCGCTTCAAAGTTGGTGGCCCGCCGGCGGCTAGCCTTCGCCTTTCATACGATCGGCGGCATCGCAGCGCGGTGCACGTCGGTAGCCGGCGCCAACCAGCGGTTCTATAGTAGTAGGCCCAGTCGGCCCGAAGCTGCGATTTTGGCCAGGTTGAAGAACGAACACTG
>CAZQMD010000503.1:0-2657 GCA_964594185.1 uncultured Afipia sp.
CTGGATCGGAGCGCGGGTAGCTTTGTCACCCCGATGACCTGGTTCCAGTCGCTGAATCCGCTTCTGGTCATGTTGATGACGCCGCCGCTGCTCAATTACTGGCGCCGCCGTGCCGATGCGGGCCAGGATACGTCTCCGGCCAGGCGCATGGCGCTTGGCGCTGCGATCGTCGCCGGCGCCTATCTGCTGCTCGCGATGGTTGAATGGAGCGGGGGCGGCGCGAAGGCCACATGGTTGTGGTTCGTGATGTTCTTCGCGATCTTCACGCTGGGTGAGCTCTTTGTGCTGCCGACGGGCCTCGGGCTGTTCGCCAGGCTTGCGCCGCCGCGGCTCGGCGCGACGACGGTCGCGGCATGGTATCTGGCGATCTTCACTGGCAGCCTGTCGGCCGGAATGGTTGGCATGTTGTGGAGCCGGACAAGCCATGGGGCCTTTTTCGCGTTGCTCGGCCTGATCGCGCTGGCGTCCGCGCTGCTCTTGCGCTCGCTCGACGGGCAGGTCCGCAAGGTCGATCCCACCTGGAAGCCAGACATCGATTGATAACCTCCCGACCGGGGGGGACGTGGCCGTATCCACGCGCGTCGACCATTGGCCAGCCCCGCGATCTGGATATCATCGCAGGGCTGTGCCTTGCCTCGAGAGCAAGGCTGGCGAGATCGCCGGCGCGGAGTTGGTCGCCATAGTTCAGCAGTCTTGCGCCACAGTATTCTCGAACTGTGTTGCGCACCCCGGTCCTTGTCGAAACCTGCCCCCGCATATCGGGATTGGCGATTGGTCTGTCATTTGATGGACTGACCGCCGGGCGTCTGCCTTGGCAATCGGAGGGGCTGTTCTTTCCTCCCTGGAAGGGCAGGAGCTTCGACACGGGCGGCCTGAACTCAGCAGCGCCCCTGTTTCAGACGGGAGCGTGCTTCCGCGAGGCGGATCGCTCACTGATCTTTTGCGGCGATCAAGAGGAGCCTGGAAGGCGCGGAGCGAGCTCCCTTAGGCTATTCACCCTGCAGGCCATTTACGGCGCCTGGATGAGCGGGACGACGGATCACAGTTCCCGGAAATGCTTCGGGGCAGCGGTGGATATCACCGCTGCCCCGATGGCCGCGCTTGGGAGCGGCCGGATGATGCCCCTTGTCGGGGGGCGGTCGTGACGATCAGAACTTCACTTTGACGCCACCCGAGAAATAGCGACCGATCACGTCGTAGTTCGGGTTGGTGTACGGGGTATAAGGTGGTGCGACATCGAACATGTTGTTGACGTTGCCGAACAGGGTGAAGTCTCCGACCTTGAAGCGCAGGCCGAGATCGACATAGGTCCGGCTGCTGATCTGGTTGTTCAGAATCGCCTGAGTCTTGCTGTAGATACCGCCGCCGACATAGCGTGCGCGCAGATCGGCGCCGAAACCTGCATTTTCATAGGTCACGGTGCCGGTCAGCCGCCATTTCGGTGTCGAGAAGGCAGTGTCCCCGCCAACGACGCCTGCAACGTCCGTCGTGCTGTTGGCATTGGCAATCATCAGATCGAAGATGTGATTGGCGAGCACGCGGAACCCGAGTTTGCCATTGCCCAACGACGTCCGGTACGACGCCTCGATATCGAGCCCGCGGGTGCTGTACGAAACGAGGTTTCGATACGTAGCCGCAATTGACTCCATTGCACCGTTCGCACCGCGGGTGATCACGCCGCCGCAGGTGGGGTCATTGGGGTTTGCACGGAAACACTGTGCGAGCGTGTCCGGCACGGTGACCACCGTGATCACATTGTCGATCTTGATGTCGTAATAATCGACCGAGATGCTGAGCCCCCGCACGTAATGCGGCGAATAGGACCCGCCGACCGTCAGGGTGTGCGAGATCTCGGGCGTCAGGTTGGGATTGCCGCCGGTATAGATCCTTACGCCAGCCTGCGTTGCTTGCCGGAAAGGATCGTAGAGGTCGGCGATATTGGTCGAGCGCGTGGAGAAATATTCAGGGACGCTTGGGGAACGAATGTCACGCGAATAGACGGAACGCAGCAGCAGGTCGTTGACGAGGCGCAGTGTGCCGCCGGTTTTCCAGGACCAGATGCCGCCGCTTGTGCTGTAGTCCGAATAGCGCGCCGCGCCGTTGATCTCGAAATGCACTGCGTCCTTGAGATCGATCAGCGGCAGGTTGACCTCGCCGAACACTTCCTTGACGCTGAAGCGGCCGTTGGTCGGAGCTGAGTTGAGCGTCGCAAAGGCATTCGCCTTGGACATCGGGTCGATATAGTTGGTGACGAGCGCTTCCCACCGGAAATCCGTACCAACGGCGATGTCCACCGGCCCGGCCCAGGTCGAGAAGGGATGGCCGTGCAGGCTGGCGCCCGCTGCGTCGAGCTTGATCGTGCTGATGGACCGGGTGCCGCCAAAGGCGTAGGCGACGGCCGCCGACGAGATATTGCCGTTGCCGAGCAGGTTGATCGGCGTGCAATTCGGATCGGTGACAGTAACGGCATTTACGCGGCATACCGGTGTGCCGTTCACCAGCACTGCGTCGATGGCGCGATCGAAATTCGCCTTGATCCGCTGGTTGTAGAGCGACTGGTCGCTCCTGGCTTCGCCGTGATCGTAATAGGCATCATAGCCCCACCCGTCGCCGAAGCTTCCCTTGAGGCCGGGCGAGCCTTCGAGGGTGCGACGGGG
>CAZQMD010000504.1:0-2652 GCA_964594185.1 uncultured Afipia sp.
ACCAGCTCGGCGTCGACTATTGCGCGCACGCGATCGAGGCGATCCTGACGCATGTGGCGCCGGCGCTGGGCTGGCGGTGAGGAATGTATGTCGGCTTGTGATCCCTAGCTGACGTCATCTCGACAAGGGGCCGCCAAGTATCGCGGCTTGGAAGCAGATGCAGTTAGATCGACCGTTGTGATGAACGGCCACGCAGCCCAATCGCCCGCCTGCTTGAATTCATCGCGGCACCGCCTCTTGCGGCGCTCCCACCAACCGAAAGTCATCAGATCAAGCGGCCAATTGAATATCTGAGCGAGGGAGTAGTTCGGCCATCGATACTCCTGGTCGCTGTGCAGAAAAACGATCCACCGCGCCACGGCCCGCCTGGAGTCTCTGTCTATCGCGTATCTGCCAGCTGCATAGTGGTTCTTCCTATCGTCGTATAGGACCCATGCCATCTGCTTGACCGCAACTGCGCCGCGGTCACTTCGGTCAACTTTGATGAAGTCCAACTCGTCGTTGTTGAGACGTCCGGCGACGTAACGCCTAAGCGCCAGAGCCAATCGATCACGCGACTGTCGGCAGATCATATTGTGGGTCCCAACAGGGAGATCTCCCCGCATGTATAGCACAAATGCTATCGAGTTGATCTGTCCAACATCGTTCGAAAGAAGCCAACGACATCAGCATTAAAATGCTGGTGAAATGCGGGGCGATCGAACCCGGTCGCGTCTGAGCAAGCCTCAGCAGCTAGAGCGGCCATTTCCACGGAACACGGCGTGAAGAAGGCAAAGTGGCGGGCATTCGGGACCATCCGGTAGTCCTGCTGCGTTCGCAACTCCTCGTGTATCGCCACAACATCCTGAGGAGCGACACCGTCCCCACCATATTCCGAAGCCCAAAGCTGGACGGGCACTTTGATTGAAGCCAAAGTCTTGGCAGAAAAGAATGGCGCGGGCGGATCGGCCAGTACGGCAGCCTTAATCCGTGGATCGTGCGCAAGTGGCGTAGCCGGAAAGTCTTTCTTGAGAACCTGCCGGCAGAGCCTCCATGAACGCTGCCGGCAAAACGTGGTCGCGACCGCCCAGTCGGCGTCAGCACCGATCAGCGCGAGCCCTGTGTATCCACCGCGCGAGAAGCCAAAGAAGCCAATGCGAGTTTGATCGATATTGACCGAAAATAGCGAAACACCGGTCAGGTAGTCGATCAGGCGCACCACATCGTTCGGTCGCTCAACCCAAACGGAGAGATCATCGGTGCGGTCGGGATCCTGGGCGGTATCGCCGGGATGATTAAGGGCCGCGACAATGAAACCATTATTGGCGAGTGCCTCGGCCGTGTCATGATGCCCTAGAAACGAGCCAGCCCTGCCATGCGAGATGATGACGAGCGGCAGCTTGTCTACGCTGATAGGACAATTCGGCACCGCGGATACCAAAAATGGTCCCAATGAAATTCGCTCTGGCGGAGCCGCGCAGGGATACCAGACCATTGCTTGAATAATGGTCCCCTTCGCACCGGCGGGAACGTCAATGCGGCGAAGTCCGGCACCACGTACGGAAGTCGTGGCAATGGCAAGGATAACGGCGAGCAATAGCAGGACAGCGCGCATCAACTTTTCCGAGATTGCATCCGCTATTCTACTTTAGCGATTACCTGCGGGCAAGCTGGTGTCGCATGATCGCCGACGCGCAATCGAGCCCGTTGCTGGCCTCAGCGGACCTGCCGCAACATCAACCGATACGTCGGCCTGTGCACAGAGCCGGCATTCAAGCTGCATTGGTGGCACTGCCTGTACCGCATTCTTCAATTTTCGCGTGAGAGACCGGACCGCGGGGGCGCAACGGCAATGGCGTGAGTGAGGCTGAAGTGAACGTGGAAAGGCGGCCCACCACGAAACAGCTTTTGCCCACGGCCGGTGCTACAACGAGCGCTCAACTTAAGAGCGGCAGCGGTCCAACCATCGCCCGCTGATGACCCAAAAGCCGAATCGCCTGGCCGCTAAGTCGAATGCCCCATGAGCAACTTCGACATGGGGTAGCCGGAGCCGGTACCGAAATTGCCGGCCGGAGATCCATCCACTTTATAGCCATTGGATTTGTAGAATCGCAGGGCGGTGCTGGTGCTCGAGAGGGTGCATCGACTGTTGCCTCGCGCGAGAGCCCTCGCCTCGAGCGCCTGCAGCAACGCACGACTGACGCCCCTGAACCTCTCATCGGGAGAAACGTAGTTCAGGGTGATCTGGCCAGTGTCAGTCACCGAGCCCACGGCAAGAATGCCGTCATCTCGGGTGGCGACCAGCAAGGAGTTTCCTGGCTGCGTGATCCAAGAGACAAATATCTCGGGCGTCTTGTTTTCCAACCAGCGCTCCAAGATAGCCCTGTCGTTGTGATGATCGGCCTCGCAAAGCTCCGCAATCGAACGCCTCATCACGAGACAGGCGGCTTCCGCGTCCTCGATCCTGGCGTCCCTGATTTCCATTTAGCCATTATCCGCAGGAACGCGCGGCCGACAATCCAAAGATCGAGGCAGCAGATCCTCTTACTGTATCCGATCCTGCCGAATGACCTGCCCGGGCAGGCGCCGCGCGGGCACTCTCCACTGCTGCCTCCATCCCCTAGGCCAGCCGCCTCCGCTGCGCTATGCAGAGCGGGTGGGATCGCGAGGAGA
>CAZQMD010000505.1:0-2632 GCA_964594185.1 uncultured Afipia sp.
GGAGATCGGTGGTTATGGATCCCGGCCTGCGCCGGGATGACCGGTTTGAAAGTGAGTGCTCGGCGGCGCACCTAGGGCGACGGCAGCGTGCCTCACCAGCTCGCCGTGCCCTTCATGGTCGGCGCGCCGGACGCATTCGCCGTCCAGACCTCAAGACCTGCATCCGTCTCATTGCCGTTGACGCTGAACTCCGCGCCGTCGAACAGCGGATTGACGCCGCGATAGACGAACTTGGCGGGCGCCTTGCCGCCGCGCTGGCGGGCGGCGAATTCGATCAGCAATGAGGCCTGCAGCGGGCCATGCACGATCAGGCCCGGATAGCCTTCGACCTTGGTGACGTAGTCGCGGTCGTAGTGAATGCGATGGCCGTTGAAAGTCAGCGCCGAATAGCGAAACAGCAGCACTGGATCGGCCATGTGTGTTTCGCGGATTTTCCCTGCCGGCGCAGGTGCCGGTGTCGCAGCGGGCTTGTCGCCGGGGGCGGGCATGTCGCGATAGACGATGTCATGACGTTCGCGGATGGCGGCGCCGCGTGGCGTCGTGATGGTGTGCTCCACCGAGACAAAGCACAGCGAGCCGGTCGAGCCGGTCTTCAGGTTCACATCGGAAATGCGCGAGGAACGCGTCACCGCGTCGCCGACACGCAGCGGCTCGATGAATTCGATCTGCCCACCGGCCCACATCCGGCGCGGTAACGGCACCGGCGGCAGGAAGCCGCCGCGGGCGGGATGACCATCGGTGCCGATCTCGCTCATCGGTGCGACCGGCTGGGCGAGGCACCAGTGCGTCGTGTATGGCGCGATGTCGCCTTCGACGGGATTGCCGATGTCGAGGAACAGTGTCGCGCGCAGGCCTTTTGTCAATTGCGCGGTGATGACGTCGGAGGCTTCCTGGGTGCGGCCGATCCACTGGCGCAGGTGATCGATATCGGGCTTCGCGGTCATGATGTCTTTCCCTGCGTGATCTCACCAGTTGCGTCGCCGACCGGCGGCACCGCGCCATAGGGCCGCTGCTCACCGACGACGATGGATGCGGGTGCGGGATAGGCGACGGTGCCATTCGGCGTTCCGACCTCGATCCGGCGCAGATGCGGATGCTTGGAAAGGTCATCCATGGTGTTGACCTCGGCGAAGGCGATGTCCGCATCGTCCAGCCGTTTCACCAGATCGTCGCGCGTCATGGTGGCGAATACGTCTGCGACGGTCTTGTCGGTGAGCGCGCGGTTCTGCACACGTGCGACGCCGTTGGCGAAGCGCGGATCGCTCGGCAGATCCGGCATGCTGAGCACTTCGGCGCAGAGCTTCTTCCACTCGCGCTCGCTCTGGATTGAGATCAGGATGTCGCGGCCATCCTTTGAACGGAACACGCCGTAAGGCGCGATCGACGTATGCGCGAGGCCCATGCGCTTCGGCGGCTGGCCGTTCTCGGCGTTGAGCAGCGGCACGGTCAGCCAGTCGGCCATCACGTCGAACATGGAGATGCGGATGTCCGCGCCCTGACCGGTCTTGGTGCGCCCGATCAGTGCTTCGAGGATCGCGGCGTGCGCCGTCGCGCCGGTGGCGATGTCGACAATGGACAGGCCGACGCGCGCAGGCGTTTCAGGCCCGCCGGTGATCGAGGCCAGACCACTCTCGGCCTGAATCAACAGGTCATAGGCCTTGCGCTCGGCATAGGGGCCTTCGTCGCCGTAGCCGGAGATCGTGCAGATGACGAGGCCCGGATAATCGCTGCGCAGCCGCTCGCGGGTGAAGCCGAGCTTGTCCATCGAGCCGGGCTTGAGATTCTGTACCAGCACGTCCGCGCCCGCGATCAGCCGCTCGAGGGTCTTGCGGCCGTCGTCTGTGGCGAGATCGATCACCACGGACTTCTTGCCGCGATTGAGCCAGACGAAATAGCTGCTCTGGCCCTTGGCCGCGGCGTCATAACCGCGCGCGAAATCGCCTTCCGGCCGCTCGACCTTGTAGACCGTTGCACCCGCATCGGCGAGACGCGAGGTGCAGAAGGGAGCGGCGACCGCCTGCTCGACGGCGATGACGGTCAATCCTTCAAGCGGCAGCATGGTGTCTCTCAATAAGAGCGCGGCATGCCGAGCACATGCTCGGACAGGTGCGACAGGATCAGGTTGGTGGAGATCGGCGCAACCGAATATAGCCGTGTCTCGCGGAATTTGCGCTCGATGTCGTATTCTTCCGCAAAGCCGAAGCCGCCGTGGGTCTGGATGCAGGCATTGGCCGCTTCGAACGACGCATCGGCCGCAAGCATCTTGGCCATGTTCGCCTCTGCGCCGCAGTCTTTGCCAGCTTCATAGAGGCGGGTGGCTTCCTTCACCATCAACTCGGCGGCGCGCATGTTGGCGTAGGATTTCGCGATCGGAAACTGGATGCCCTGGTTCTGGCCGATGGGACGCCCGAACACCGTGCGCTCCTTGGCGTAGTCGCTCGCCTTCTTGATGAACCACTTGGCGTCCCCGACGCATTCCGACGCAATCAGGATGCGCTCGGCATTCATGCCCGAGAGAATGTAGCGGAAGCCTTTGCCTTCCTCACCGATCAGGTTTTCGGCAGGCACCTTCATGTTGTCGAAGAACACTTCGGTGGTGGCCTGGTTCATCATGGTGCGGATCGGGCGGATG
>CAZQMD010000506.1:0-2621 GCA_964594185.1 uncultured Afipia sp.
GCAAGGCCGGAGGCGAGCCGGCAACGACCGCGGAGGTCAGAGCGGCGCTCCGCGCGATGGATAAGGCGCGGGGAGCGTCATCCTGAAAGTCTGACTTAAAAAGCAGTTCGCGGCGAAATGCATTCCCACCCACGATGTCGTCCCGGCGAAGGCCGGGACCCATCACCACCGGACTTTGTGGTCAAAACGCGAAGGACGCTCCAACATCACCCTCAAATCGATAAGTCAGAGAGTCTGGGTCCCGGCCTTCGCCGGGACGACGCTTTCTATGTTGGACATCCGCGAGTAAAACGAATACCCGGTCAGGCTTTCAGGGTGACGGCGTGCGATAGGTATTCGCCGCTCAGCGCCCCTTGAACACCGGCTTGCGCTTTTCCATGAAGGCGGCGCGGCCTTCCTTGTAGTCTTCGCTCTTGAAGCAGGCATCGACCAGATCTTCGCAGCGCTTCATGTCGCGCTTGAGTTCGTCCTTGCAGGCTTCGCCGACGATGAACTTGATCGAATCCACCGTCAGCGGTGCGTTGGCGGCAATCGTGGCCGCATAGTCCTTCACATAGAATTCGAGTTCGCCATTCTCGACAACACGATTCACGAGACCCATCTCGACGGCTTCCATTGCATCGAACAGCCGCGCGGTGAAGAAGATTTCCTTGGTGAACGATGGCCCGACCACATCCATCAGCCGCTTCACGCCGGGATAGCCGTAGCCGAGGCCGAGCTTTGCGGCGGGCACCGCGAAGCGCGCGTCTTCGGATGCGATGCGCAGATCGCAACAGCTCGCGATTCCCATCCCGCCGCCGACGCAGAAGCCGCGGATCATCGCGATGGTCGGCTTGGGGAATTCATGAACGCTGGCATAGGCGGCTTCCACCGCGTCGTTGTATTTCCGGACACCTTCCTCGGTCGCGCGCTCGTCGCCGAATTTGGAAATGTCAGCGCCTGCGACAAAGGCCTTGTCGCCCGCGCCCGCGAGCACGACAACGCGGATGCTGTCGTCCTTGGCATACTGCGCCATCAGCGCCGTGCAGGCTTCCCACATCTCCAGAGACATGGCGTTGCGCCGCTCGGGATTGTTGAAGATCACATAGCCGACGTTGCCGTCCTTGCGTGAGATCACCTTGTCGGTCGAAGCCATAGCGATATTCCTTAAATTCAGACGACCTTGCTCTGCTGGAGCGAGGCGATCTCCTGTTCACTGAAACCGAATTCGGTCAGCACGTCGCGTGTCTGCTCGCCGACGAGAGGCGGGCGCGCGGCCATGTGGCTTGGTGTGCGCGACAGCGTAAATGGCTGGCCGACGAGCTGCTTGCCCCCGTCGGGCAAAGCTTGTGCGATGCCCAGATGCTTCACCTGTGCATCATCGAACACCTGATCGATGGAATTGATCGGACCGCACGGCACGCCGGCGGCGTTGAGAATTTCGATCCACTCGTTGGTCGTGCGCTTTGCCATGTAAGTCCCGATGGCCGCATTGAGCGCGTCGCGGTTCTTCGAGCGCAGCGCAATGGTCGCATAGTCGGGATCGTTCAGCAGATCAGGCGCCTCGATGGCCTGCGCGAAGCGGGTCCAGATGGCTCCGCCGGTGGTCGCGATGTTGATGAAACTGTCGCTGGTCTTGAACACGCCGGTCGGAATGCTGGTCGGATGATTGTTGCCCGCCTGCTGCGGAACGTCGCCGTCCACCAGCCAGCGCGCGGCCTGAAAATCCAGCATGAAAATCTGCGCCTGCAGCAGCGAGGTCTGCACCCACTGGCCTTCGCCGGAGACATCGCGTTCGAGCAGCGCGGTCATGATGCCGAGCGCGCAGAAGAGTCCTGCGGTCAGATCTGCAACGGGAATCCCGGCGCGCACTGGACCTTGTCCGGGCAGTCCGGTGATCGACATCAGTCCGCCCATGCCCTGCGCGATCTGGTCGAATCCGGGGCGTTTGGCATAAGGCCCGTCCTGTCCGAAGCCGGAGATGCTGGCATAGACAAGGCGCGGATTGATCGCGCGCATGCTTTCGTAATCGATGCCGAGCTTGGCCTTCACGTCGGGACGGAAATTCTCGACAATCACATCGGCTTTCGCGGCGAGACGCTTGAACACCTCAAGCCCCTTCGGGTCTTTCAGGTTCAGCGTCATCGCGCGCTTGTTGCGATGAAGATTCTGGAAGTCAGGGCCGTGACGCGGGCCGCCCGGCTGCTCGCTGTCGGCGAGGTCGGTCGGCGCCTCGATCTTGATGACGTTCGCGCCCCAGTCCGACAATTGGCGCACGGCGGTCGGCCCGGAGCGAATCCGGGTCAGATCCAGAACCGTAAAGCGCGAAAGGGCGGATGAGGCGCGGGGAAACGTCATCTCTTTCTCCGCGAGGATTACCCTGCGTTGCCGATGAGACCCGCCGCGGCGATGCCGGCCAGAGCTGCGGTTTCGTCGTTGTCAGAGGTGTCGCCGCTGATGCCGACGGCGCCAAGCAGATTGCCGTCCTTGTCATTGATCAGGACGCCGCCGGGCACCGGCACCAGCGCGCCGCGCGCCATGGTGTTGATGGCATCGACGAAATAGGGCTGCTCAATGGAGCGCTTGAAGATCGCGCGCGAACCAAAGGCCAGCGCCAGGGCGCCATAGGCCGTGCCGAGAGC
>CAZQMD010000507.1:0-2614 GCA_964594185.1 uncultured Afipia sp.
GACGGCTTTCCAAAACTGCGCATTGTGGATTCCACCGACCCTGCGCAGATCCGTCGGACCGAAACATCGATCAATCTCGACAGGACGCTGTTCATCGTATCAAGCAAGTCCGGCGGCACCACCGAGCCCAACGTGCTGATGGAGTATTTCTTCGTTCGCGCCGGCGCAAAGGGCGCCGAACGCTTTGTTGCGGTGACTGACCCCGGCTCATCGCTTGAGAAGACCGCGACCGCGCGCGGCTTCGCACAGATCTTCTACGGCGAACCGACCATCGGCGGCCGCTACTCGGTGCTGTCGCCGTTCGGCCTTGTCCCTGCGACAGCCGCGGGAATCGACATTGCGAATTTCCTCGGGGCTACCGCAGCAATGGTACGCTCCTGCGGTCCCGACGCGCCGCCCGCGGAAAATCCGGGTGTGCAGCTCGGCCTCGCGCTTGCCGCCGCAGCGAAGCACGGCCGCGACAAGCTTACACTGACCGGCTCACCGCGCATTTCCAGTTTCGGCGCATGGGCAGAACAGTTGATCGCCGAATCCACCGGCAAAAACGGCAAGGCGCTGATACCGCTGGAAGGTGAGCCTCTCGGCAAACCGGACATTTATGGCAATGACCGCGTGTTTATCGATCTTCGCTTGAAGGACGACAGCGACAGCGCGCGCCAAGCTGCGCTCGCGGCGCTCGAAGCCGCCGGGCATCCGGTCATTCGCATCGCCGTGACGAGCCCCGCCCATATCGGACAGGAATTTTTCCGTTTCGAAATCGCGACAGCTGTCGCTGGCGCGGTCATGGGTATCAATCCGTTCGACCAGCCGGACGTCGAGGCTGCAAAGATCAAGACGCGCGAACTCACATCGGCATTTGAAAAGTCCGGTGCGCTGCCAGCAGAAATTGCTATTACAACCGACGGATCGATTGCCATTCACACAGATGCCGCGAACGCAGATGCCTTGCGCAAAGCTGGCGCCGGCAGCGACCTCGCCTCATGGCTCAAGGCGCATCTCAGCCGCATCAAGCAGAATGACTATGTTGCAACCCTCGCCTATCTCGACCGCAACGATGCCAATATCGCTGCAGTTCAGGGCCTCCGCATGGCAATCCGCGACAGCAAACAGGTCGCCACCTGCGTCGGTTTCGGGCCGCGTTTCCTGCATTCCACCGGACAGGCTTATAAGGGCGGCCCGAACAACGGCGTGTTCCTGCAGATCACAGCGGACAATGCCAGCGATCTCGATGTGCCCGGTCAGAAGACCAGCTTCGGCGTGATAGAGGCGGCGCAGGCGCGCGGCGATTTCGGTGTACTGACCGAGCGTGGAAGGCGCGCGCTGCGGCTTCACATCATGGGCGACGTGGCAAAGGGATTGGCGGCCATTGCAGCGGCGGTGCAAGGCGCGCTCAAATAGAGCGCGCCGCTTGCTGCTAAAGCGTTACTGGAAACCGACGACACGGTGCGGGACGTACGGCGCTTCAAGCACGGCGATCTCCTCAGATGTCAGCTTCAGCGACAAGGCCGCGACTGCATCGGTGAGATGATTCGGCTTCGAGGCGCCGACGATAGGCGTTGTAATGCCCGGCTTCTGCACCACCCAGGCCAGCGCGACCTGCGCCTGCGGAACGCCGCGCTGCTTCGCGATGGCCGCGACCTGTTCGACGATCTTGCGATCGGACTCCACCGACTGCGTGTAGAGACCCTTGCCGAATTCGTCGGTCTTCTGCCGTTCGCTGACATCATCCCATGCACGAGTGAGACGGCCCCGCGCCAGCGGGCTCCAAGGCATCACAGCGATCTTCTGATCTTTGCAGAGCGGCAACATCTCCCGCTCCTCTTCGCGGTTCAGCAGGTTGATGTGATCCTGCATGCTGATGAACTCGGTCCAGCCATTGAGCCGGGAGGTGTAGATCGCCTTGGAGAACTGCCACGCATGCATTGACGACGCGCCGATGTAACGGGCCTTTCCGCTCTTGACCACGTCGTGCAGTGCCTCGAGGGTCTCCTCGATCGGAGTGCCATAGTCCCAGCGGTGCATCTGATACAGATCGACATAATCGGTGCCGAGACGGCGAAGGCTGTTGTCGATTTCCGCGAAGATCGCCTTGCGTGAGAGCCCAGCGCCGTTCGGGCCTGGCCGCATGCGATTGAAGACCTTGGTCGCCAGCACGACATCCTCGCGCCGCGAGAAATCCTTGATGGCGCGCCCGACAATCTCTTCGGATGTTCCGTCGGAATAGACGTTGGCGGTATCGAGAAAATTGATTCCAAGCTCGAAGGCCTGTTTGAGGAGCGGACGGCTCTTGTCCTCATCGAGTGTCCAGCTATGGCTGCCGCGATCAGGCGCCCCGTAAGTCATACATCCAAGGCAGATGCGCGAGACTTCAAGACCCGTCTTGCCGAATTTGACGTACTCCATGACGCTCTCCGGTCTGTTTGTTGGGATATCTTGAAAAATGCCAGCCAGTTTCGGCAGGCTGCAAACGTATGGTGACCTTTATCTTTGACTGGCTCGAACGAAACGCGCCGGTGCGGCTATAGCAATAGCTGCACCGGCGCGCCGGTTTTCAAAAAACAGGCCGCGGTGGAGCCCGCGGCCGCCTTCCCCCCCGGGTATTTCCCCAGGCCCG
>CAZQMD010000508.1:0-2602 GCA_964594185.1 uncultured Afipia sp.
CACGACGCATCCGACTTCGAGACCAGAACGCAAGACAAGCTGTCGATGCCAGGCTCATAGATCGGCACGCGAAGCGCTCGCCCGAATCTCGCAGGCTCCGAAAATCGAGCTCCCTCGCCAATACGGGGCCGGCCGCCTTCAGCAGCCGGCCCCGTATGACCTCATCAATTCAGCGCAAGCGGCTTTTCTTCATCCAGGAAGTTCATCAGCTCGCGGAAAAACTGCATGCGGTTCTTTTCCATCATCACCGTATGCGTGCCTTCGCTGATCTCAATGAAACGCCAGTACGGCGCGTTCTTGAGCTGCTTGACATAGTTCTGCGCCAGATAGCTCGGCAGGTCGGCATCCCACTCGGCATGCAGGATGACCACCGGCACCGTGATCTTGCCGGGATCGAACAGCGCCTTGCCTGCGCCCCAGTACAACTGGGTGTCTTCCACCACGCCGTTCGGCGCACGCAGCATGCCCGGATTCTTCGTCACCGAATCCGGATCTGTTTCCCAGGTCGCCTTCGCCCAGGCATCGAAAACGCCCGGCGGAATGAGATCGGCCTTCTTGTTCTCCGGCACATCCTTCAGCCAGCGGTCCTTGGCGGAATCCTTGGAAACCAGCCGATAGGCGCCGAGCTTCGGCCACTGCGCCGGAGGCGGCTCGGTGCGAATCCACTGCGGCGCGTACAGCACAAGACGATTCACCTTGGCGTTGTTCTCGCTGGTGTAGAGGCCCACGGTCGAGGTGCCCCACGACCAGCCCATCACGTTGATCTTCGACACACCGCGCTTCTTGAGAATGTAGTCGACGGCGGTGCCGAAATCCTTCGCGGCGACTCGCGTCTGCACGATCGGCTTGTTGTCGCCGGGCGGCTGACTCATTTCCGCTGGCCGCGATGAGCGGCCATAGCCGCGCACGTCCACCAAGTAAACGTCGTAACCACGCGCCGCGATCAGATCCATCATCGATTTGCCGGCAATCGGCAGGTCAAACGCCGTCTCGGATGGATAGGTTGCGCCGTGCACGTAGAGCAGGATTTTTTCCGGAGCGAATTTTGTCTGGCCCGCCGGATGCTTGTTGCGCACGAAGAGCTGAATGCCGGCGTCGCCGGTCGGAATCATGGTGTCCGTTGTCGTCAGCTGGACGTCCTTGGCCTGTGCGCTCGCGGCGGTGAGCATCGCACCGGCAGCAAGGCAAGCCAAAGCGATCCGGGAAAATTTGCCGATCATCGAATCCTCCTGCGGACTTTATGGTTGAATCTTATCGTCCCAAGCGATGGTCCGCTCAGCCTGAGCGGCCGCGATGCTAGGCAGATTCGATTGCCATGAGTAGGCGCAGGTTTGGCGGGGCTGGTCTTTGACATGCGAGGCAGTGCAGAAACGACAAAGCCGCCTTGCGGCGGCTTGTCATTCGACAGCAACGATCTTGTCGTAGCTATCGGCCAATATTCTCAACCGAGAATTTCTGGAGCGGGCGAAGGGATTCGAACCCTCGACCCCGACCTTGGCAAGGTCGTGCTCTACCCCTGAGCTACACCCGCATCAGAATTTGCGGAGCGCTTGGCGCCGCCGCCGGGCCATCCTATGCCAAATGCCGCCATGCAATGCAACAGGGGTGACTCCTTTAATTCCAGCCCGCCGGTTCCGGCGATTTCCGGCCAAATCGATGTTTTCACGGACCTTTACAGCCCGCGACCCGTCGCCGGACCGATTGAAAATAGCCCAAAAGACCTCCATCTGTGGCTTTGCGCCGTTTTCGGCCCCGGCCACGACCAAGGCCGCGCGAAAATGGCGCCTTCTTGCATATCGGCCATTTGCCGTGCGGCGGATCGAAGCTGCCGGAAAAAGCCGGAGCCATGCTAGAAGCGGTTCAACTCCATCCAGAACAAGCGGCAGGCGAGGATCACGTGACCATAGTTGACCAAGGCACCGGACCCGTGGCGGGAACGCCGGCGGATCTGATCAAGGACACCACGACCCAGACCTTCGTGAAGGACGTCATCGAGGAATCGAAGCGCCAGCCGGTGCTGATCGACTTCTGGGCGCCCTGGTGCGGCCCCTGCAAACAGCTGACCCCGGTGATCGAGAAGGCCGTTCGCGCCGCGAAGGGCAAGGTCAAGCTGGTCAAGATGAACATCGACGAGCATCCGGCCATTCCGGGACAGATGGGCATCCAGTCGATTCCCGCCGTGATCGCCTTCGTCAACGGTCAGCCGGCCGACGGCTTCATGGGCGCCGTGCCCGAAAGCCAGGTCACCGCCTTCATCGACAAACTGACCAAGGGCATGCCTTCGCCGGAGGGCGATATCGCCGAGATTCTTCAGGAGGCCGAAGCCGCGATGGC
Organism: uncultured Afipia sp.; assembly: GCA_964594185.1. GTDB lineage: Bacteria > Pseudomonadota > Alphaproteobacteria > Rhizobiales > Xanthobacteraceae > Afipia. The sequence goes on from CAZQMD010000508.1 coordinate 2,335, forward strand.
CGCGGGCGACCCGGCGACCGCAGCCTCGATCTATGCCGAGGTGCTCGCAGTCGATGCCACCAATCTTGCCGCGCTGGCTGGCCTTGCGCGTTGCTATGTCACGGCGGGCGCACTGGAGCAGGCCAAGCAGACACTGGCCATGGTGCCGGACTCCAAGCGCAACGACGCCGCGGTTGCAGCCGTGCAGACCATGATCGATCTCGCCGAGCAGGCAGCATCGAAACACCGCCTTCCGGTACTTCGCCTTCTTTTAGTTTTTCAATTTCTT
>CAZQMD010000509.1:0-2596 GCA_964594185.1 uncultured Afipia sp.
AACAGCGCCACGCGCGGCAAGGTATCGATCGGCTGGCTCGCGGCATGGGCACTGAGCGGCACGAGCGCGAGAAGGGAGATGAGAAGCAGGCGCAGGACAGGCATCGGAAGACCGCATTGATGGCTTTGGCCGGACATTATCCAAGATGGGCGCGCTCTGCTATGATTCACGCACTCCATCCGCAACTCCGCCGTGCCCGTCGTCTGCGCCGATATGCGGCGCGCGACATATTCCCGCTCACAAACCCGTCTAGATTGAGAGCCTCGCCGTTTCGCCTGCCTTTGATTTAATTCGCACAGTCAATATTTACGGAGAAATCCCGTGTCCCATCCCGCCCTCGTCCCGAATGCCGTCGCGGTCATCACCGGCGGCGCATCCGGCATCGGCCTCGCCGCCGCCAGTCATTTCGCGAAACTCGGCCTGAAGGTTTGCATCGCCGATCATGACGACGAGAAGCTCGCCCGCGCGGCCGAACTGCTGACCTATGTCGCGCCCGGCGGCAGCGAAAACATCATGTCGCTGGCGGTCGATGTCAGCCACCGCGACGAGATCGAGAAACTGGAAGCCGCCGTGCGCGGGCGGTTCGGCGGCACCGATGTGCTGATGAACAACGCGGGCATCGGACCTGACAGCACCATCTTCGGCCCGCGCCAAACATGGGAGCATATGCTGAGCGTCAACCTGTGGGGCATCATCAACGGCACGCAGGTGTTCGCGCCCGGCATGATCGCGCGCAGGCGGCCGGGACTGATCATCAACACCGGTTCCAAGCAGGGCATCACCACGCCGCCGGGCAATCCCGCCTATAATGTCGCGAAGGCGGGCGTGAAGGCCTTCACCGAAGCGCTGCAGCATGAACTGCGTAATACTCCCGGCTGCGAGATCAGCGCGCATCTTCTGATCCCCGGCTTCGTGTTCACCGGCCTCACCGCGCGCGACCGCACCGAAAAACCCGCCGGTGCATGGACCGCCGAACAGACGGTGGACTTCCTGCTGGAGAGCCTGGCGCGCGGCGATTTCTACATTCTCTGCCCGGACAACGATGTGCCCCGCGCGCTGGACGAAAAGCGCATCCTCTGGGCCGCCGGCGACATCGTGGAGAACCGGCCTCCGTTGTCACGCTGGCATCCGGATTATGCGGAGGGGTTTAAGAAGTGGGTGGAAGGGAAGTAATCTGAATACCCTAAGCCAGAACGCGTGTATCGCTTGATCATCCTGCTCCCAGAGGTCTTCAAATGCTGACGCGGATCCTGCGTCTCACAGATGAACCAGCCATCTCCATTGCGGTGAATGTTTTCGCGCCGGTGCAGGATGGTCCCGATTGGTCGTGTACATTCGCGATCGGCTGGCCGGAGGGATCGTTGGAGCGAAAGATATTCGGCATCGATGCCATTCAGTCACTGGAATTGGCGCTGCGGATGATTGGAACTGAATTGTACACGAGCGAGTATCACAAGGCAGAACGGCTGATGTGGCTCAAGCCCGGCGCGGGTTATGGATTTCCCGTTCCCAACATCATACGTGCCACGTTGATTGGCGAAGACCGGGATTATCAATAAGCGATCCTTTGAAACAAAAGGACGGGCTTTTGCCCCGCTCTGCTGACCAATTTCTCTCCGTGAGGCGGCATTCATATTCAAGCGGATCTGCGTCTCACTCCGCAAAGTCGATTTACGCTGCATCCGCACGTTGTCATGAAACGAACTGCTCTGCGCGTCCAGCTCCGCGCGGCGTTCATCGTTTTTCATTCCCGACGATTGCACCCGGCGGCGTGTGTCGCCAGCATGATCATCTTTGCAAGATGTAACCGTTTCCGGGAGGAAGGTGATGAGCTTCAAGTTCAGGGATGTCTTCACAGGTACGCAAGCCGCACTCGGCGCTGATCCCGCCCAAGCGCAAGCGGCCTTCTCCGCTCAGTCGCGCCTCGGCGGAGGTCTCAACAGCGCGGTCGCAATCCGGCAGTTCAACGTCGGTGTCGATGAGCCGCCGGGCCTCGGCGGAGAGGACACAGCACCCAATCCAGTAGAATATATTCTTGCGGCGCTCGGCTCGTGTCAGGAGATCACCTATCGGCTCTATGCCGATGCACTCGGCATTCCGCTCAACGGCGTTTCAGTGCAACTGACGGGCTCGATCGACCTGCGCGGCTTCTTTAACGTTCAGGACGATGTGCGTCCGGGCTATCAGGCGATTGAGGCAGAGGTGATCCTGGATAGTCCCGCGCCCGCGGCCGATCTGGCGCGGTTGAAGGAAGTCGTCGATCGCCACTGTCCAGTGCTGGATATCCTTCGCAATCCCACGCCGGTGCAATTGACGCTACGCTCCGGATCACTCAGCGCGGCTGCCGAATAAGCCCGCAGCCAATCAACAAAAAAGCGGGCCTTTCGGCCCGCCGTTTTGTTCGATGGATTACCGGGTCAAGCCCGGCAATGACACAAAGATAAATCAGTTCTGATTGATTAGTTATCCAGGAACGACCTGAGTTTGCGGCTCCGGCTCGGATGCTTCAGCTTGCGCAGGGCCTTCGCCTCGATCTGGCGGATACGTTCGCGGGTCACCGAGAACTGCTGGCCGACTTCTTCCAGCGTGTGGTCGG
>CAZQMD010000510.1:0-2589 GCA_964594185.1 uncultured Afipia sp.
GAAAGCGCGCTGCGTGCGACCAACGCGAAATTCGAGCGGCGCTTCGCGTTCATCGTCTCCCTCCGGTGAGGGCCGTCTTGTCGAGTTAATGCGAGTGCTGTGTAACAGCGCTTATGGACAGCAATAAGTTCAGTGCTCAGATTGAACGGTTTGAGGTTGTCGAGACTGGCCGTCGCCGTCGCTGGACCGATGATGAGAAACTCAAGATCGTTCTGGAGAGTTTGCAGGCCCCGCGCGCGGTCTCGTCGACAGCACGACGATACGGCATCTCGCGCTCGCTGCTGCTGACTTGGCGACGATCGTTTGGGACGCGGACGAACGAACGACCTCAGTCAGCTTTTGTGCCGGCGACGGTGATGCCAGACCAGCTTCCGGAGCCGGCAGTAGCTTCAGCCCGGCCAGCGAGCGGACGCATGGAGATTTTCGTCGGCAAGGCCTGTCGCGTGATCGTGGACGCCGGCGTTGATATGACCGCGCTGTCTCGCGTATTGGATCTGCTGGAGCGGCGATGATCCCGATCGCGGCAGGGGCGAGGATCTGGATCGCAACCGGTCACACTGACATGCGCAAAGGCATGCAGGGTCTGGCATTGCTGGTGCAGGAGGGGCTGGGGCGAGATCCTTTTGCCGGCGACGTCTTTGTGTTCCGTGGTCGTGCTGGCACCCTGATCAAAGCGCTGTGGCACGACGGGGTCGGGCTGTCGCTCTACGCCAAGCGATTGGACCGTGGCCGCTTCATCTGGCCGGCGACGGTGGATGGGGTGGTGTCGCTGACGGCAGCTCAGATGGGCTACTTGCTGGAGGCGATCGACTGGCGCAACCCGCAACACAGCTGGCGGCCGCAGAGCGCAGGATAGGTTGCGCAATAGTCCCGTGAGATTGCAAAAAGCGCGCGCCAAATCGCGGCTTTTGTGATTCCATCGGTGCATGGGTGACAGTCCCGAGAAGCTGCCGGAAGACATTGAGGCGCTGCAGGCGGCGTTGCTGGCAGCACGCGCCGAACTTGCCAGCGTTCGTGCCCAGCAGTCCGACGACCACGCGCTGATTGCTCACCTCAAGCTGCAGATCGAAAAGCTGAACCGTGATCGTTATGGCCCGCACTCGGAGCGCACCGCAAGGCTGCTGGATCAGCTCGAACTGACGCTGGAGGAGCTCGAGGCCTCAGCGACTGAGGACGAACTCGCTGCCGAAATGGCCGCGGCCAGGACGACGAAGGTGGCCTCGTTCACGCGCAAGAGGCCGTCGCGCCAGCCGTTCCCGGACCATCTGCCTCGCGAACGGGTGCTCGTGCCGGGACCTGTGGCGTGCGCCTGTTGCGGCGGAGCGAGGTTATCCAAGCTCGGGGAGGACATCACCGAGACGCTGGAGGTGATCCCGAAATCTTGGAAGGTGATCCAGCACGTCCGGGAGAAGCTCACTTGCCGTGATTGCGAGAAGATCAGCCAGGCCCCGGCGCCGTTCCATGTCATTGCTCGCGGCTGGGCCGGTCCCAGCTTACTGGCGATGGTGCTGTTCGAGAAGTTCGGCCAGCACCAGCCGCTGAACCGGCAGGCCGAACGCTATGCCAGGGAAGGCGTACCGATCAGCCTGTCGACCCTCGCGGACCAGGTTGGCGGCTGCACAGTTGCGCTGACGCCCTTGTTCCGGCGGCTCGAGGCCCATGTGCTGAGTGCCGAGCGATTGCACGGGGACGACACGACGGTGCCGGTCCTGGCCAAAGGCAAGACCGACACCGGTCGCATCTGGGTCTATGTGCGCGACGACAAGCCTTTTGGCGGGCAGGCTCCGCCGGGGGCAGTGTTTTATTACTCGCGCGATCGCGCCGGCGAGCATCCCCAGGCCCATCTGGCCGGCTACAGCGGCATCTTCCAGGCCGATGCCTATGGCGGCTATGGCAAGCTTTACGAGGCGGGCCGCAACGCAGGTCCGATCCTGGAAGCGGCGTGTTGGGTCCATGCCCGACGGCCGTTCTTCGTGATGGCTGATTTGGCGGAGAATGCGCGCCGCAAAGTGCAGGGCAAAAAGCCGGCGGTGATCTCGCCGCTGGCGCTGGAAGCAGTCCGCCGGATCGATGCCTTGTTCGAGATCGAGCGCGGCATCAACGGCGAGACGTCCGAGCAGCGCCGGGCCGTCCGCCAGGAGCGCAGCGTCCCACTGGTCGCTGATCTGAAGGTCTGGATGCGTGAACAACGCGCCAAGCTCTCCCGGCGCAACGATGTTGCCAAGGCGATGGACTACATGCTCAAGCGCTGGGATGCGTTTACCCGCTTCCTCGGCGACGGCCGCATTTGCCTGTCGAACAACGCCGCCGAACGAGCCCTGCGCGGCATCGCCTTGGGACGGAAGTCGTGGCTCTTCTGCGGCTCCGACCGCGGCGGCGACCGTGCCGCGATGATGTACAGCCTGATCGTCACAGCCAAAATGAACGACGTGGATCCACAAGCCTGGCTCGCCGACGTCCTGGCACGCATCGCTGCACATCCCGCACAACGGCTCGACGAACTGCTGCCCTGGAATTGGCGCGCCCAAAACAAGCAAATCAATCAGGCAGCCTAACCAACCGCTCCGCGGTTCTCGCCGGATGCTTACC
>CAZQMD010000511.1:0-2587 GCA_964594185.1 uncultured Afipia sp.
ACCAGGCCAGAATGCCCTTCTGCGCATGCAGGCGGTTTTCGGCCTCGTCGAACACCACCGACTGCGGCCCGTCGATCACTTCGTCGGTGACTTCCTCACCGCGATGCGCAGGAAGACAGTGCATGAAGATCGCATTCGGATTGGCGAGCGACATCAGCTTTTCATTGACCTGATATGACCGCAGGACGTTATGGCGATGCTCGCCTTCCTTGTCGCCCATAGAGACCCAGGTGTCGGTGACCACGCAATCGGCCCCGCGCACCATCTCCTCGGGCTTGGTGCCGAGCACGACCGGCGCACCGGTGGACTTGATCCAGTCCTTGAGCATCTTGTTCGGCGCCAGTTCCGGCGGCGTCGCCACACGCAGGTTGAAGCCGAAGCGATCGGCGGCATGCGCCCACGACGCGAGCACGTTGTTGTCATCGCCGATCCAGGCCACCGTCCGGCCTTTGATCGGACCGAGATGTTCTTCGAACGTCATGACATCGGCCATCACCTGGCAGGGATGCGACCGGCGTGTCAGACCGTTGATCACCGGCACGGTTGCATGCGCGGCCAGTTCGGTCAGCGCCTCATGGTTGAGAATCCGGATCATGATGGCATCGACGAACCGCGACAGCACCCGCGCGGTATCCGCGATGGTTTCGCCGCGCCCGAGCTGCATTTCAGCACCCGTGAGCATGATGGCTTCGCCGCCGAGCTGACGCATGCCGACATCGAACGACACGCGCGTACGCGTCGACGGCTTGTCGAAGATCATCGCCAGCGTCTTGTCGGCGAGCGGCTTGCTGGAGGTATCTCCGGACTTGCGCTTGTTTTTCATCGCGATGCTGGCATCGAGGATCGTGCGCAGGTCCTGCGTCGACATGTCGAACAGATCCAGAAAGTGCCGAGGCTGATTGGACAGCTTGGTCATCACACGGCCTCGCTCTGCGTGGACGAGCGGGCAAGCCGTGCGCAGGCGCGTTCAAGACGCGTCACTGCATCCTCGATCTCGGATTCATTGACAATCAGCGGCGGCAGGAAGCGCACCACGTTGTCGCCCGCGGCGACCGTCAGCAGCTTCTCGTCGCGCAGCGCGCCGATGACATCACCGGCAGGCACGACCGCCTTGATGCCGATCAGAAGACCGTCGCCTCGCACTTCGCTCACCACACCGGAAAAGCGATCGACCACAGACGCCAGCTTCTGCTTGAGCAGCAGCGACATTTTCTGCACATGATCGAAAAAACCCGGTGCAAGCATCACGTCGAGCGTGGCATTGCCCGCAGCAGCCGCGAGCAGATTGCCGCCGAAGGTCGATCCGTGCGTACCCGGTGTCATGCCGGCCGCAGCTTCGACCGTGGCGAGGCACGCGCCCATCGGGAATCCGCCGCCCAGTGCTTTGGCCAGCGCCATGATGTCAGGCGTGACGCCAGTCTTCTCATACGCGAACAACGTGCCGATGCGGCCCATGCCGGTCTGCACTTCATCGAATACCAGCACCAGCTTGTTGTCGTCGCAGAGCTGCCGCAGCGCACGGAAGAACGACGGATCGGCCGCGCGCACGCCGCCTTCGCCCTGCCACGGCTCGATCAGGATGCCTGCGGTGTTCGGACCAATCGCTTTCTTCACGGCTTCGAGATCACCGAGCGGGACCTGATCGAAGCCATCGACCCGTGGCCCAAAGCCTTCGAGATATTTCTGCTGGCCGCCTGCGGCGAGCGTCGCCAGCGTCCGGCCATGAAACGCACCTTCAAACGTGATCAGCCGGTAGCGTTCCGGATGACCATTCACAGCCTGAAACTTGCGCGCCATCTTGATGGCGGCTTCCATCGCTTCCGCGCCGGAATTGCAGAAAAACGCCACGTCGGCAAAGCTCGCGTCGCACAGCCGCGTTGCCAGCCGCTCGCCTTCCGGGATCGTGAACAGGTTCGAGACATGCCACAGCTTCGCGGCCTGTTCCTGAAGTGCTGCGACCAGATGCGGATGCGCATGGCCGAGCGCGTTCACCGCCACGCCGCTGGTGAAATCGAGATAACGGTCGCCATTGGTCGCAATCAGCCAGGGTCCCTCACCGCGCTCGAAAGCGACGTCTGCGCGGGCAAAAACCGGCAACATGTGAGAGTCGAGATGTGGCTTGGCAGTGTGGCTCATGGCGACCTGATCGATGATTGAGGGGCCAACAGCATTGCGATCGCGCTAGCGTTCTCGCTCGGTTGCCTGCCCCGGAAACAAAACGTGCCGCCCAGGAAAGGCGGCACGTGGTGGTTATTCTATTGGCGGAAGGGGTGGTGTCAATCCACGCGCGCCGCGCCAAGGATCGGCGAAGCCACGTAGAAAGCACGATTTTCGGCATTTTCCAGCCTGTTCCGGCACCGCGATAGCCAGCAGAAGCGGAAAAGCCGCGTTATCCGGGATCGTAAAAAGCGCGAATTTATTTGCTTTCCAGCCAGAACATGTGGACGCGCCATGCCCGACTCTTGCGCGTGAGTCACGGCATATTGTAGCATTCCTGACGTTGGGTACGACATCTCGTGCGGCAGAACTGATCCTCGCTTGTCTTTCGGTAAGGCGTAAACGCGCGGGTGCCTTTCATGCTACCCGG
>CAZQMD010000512.1:0-2575 GCA_964594185.1 uncultured Afipia sp.
TGAAGGCCGCTCCCCAGCATTTCGACGATTAGCGATAGCTTCCGTGGTCCTCAGGTCAGGTTCCTGTCGGATCGTTCCGCGAATCGACGGCGATTCCGCGCTTCCGCTTCGCGAGCCGCACTACCGACCAGCCCCTAGATCGTTGATCTTGAAGAGCGGTTCGCCGGCCGCCCCCAATGCCGGAAACCGACACTCCAATGGGCGATATTTCCCGTGCCTGCCTCGACAATCCCCGCGCCGGCGAAATAGGACTCAAAGGATACCTTTGGCGGTGAGACAGCAGATAGGGCGATGCGCGGCGATTGATTGCCCTGAATCACTGAGGCACCTGGCAACGGCAAGGCCGGCGACTGCATGAATTGTCCGGGGCTATCGGCCGATCGCTGCATGATGCTTTTGCAAATAGAGATACTCGTGCCATGTCAACCAAATCACGACTACATCCAATAGCGTGATCAGCAAGAGCCAGACGGAAGGGCATGGGTAAATCTGTGGAGCTGATAGAGAATGAAGGACACAAATACGATAATTGCCGCTGGGTAATACCACAGCTTTTGGCGTAGCAGTCCGGCAATGAGTAAGGCTTTGATTATTCCGTGGCTGAGCAGATACATCGACGCGAATTTTTGGGTGTCCAGCGAGAAGCTGTGTGCCGTCTGGAGCAGATAGCGCACGACGACGTCGCCAGGATCTTCGGTCAGCTCTTCGCGGGTTTTGCAAGGATGGCGCTCAATAGGAACTGCTGGCTGACGAAATGCGCGGTGATGCCAGCGAATATCTCCAGTAGTGCGAAGATGCCCTTGATCGTGAGGCTAATCCGAAATGCGAGGCGAAAGGTCCTTCTCCTGAAAAATGGATTGCTCATGAACCGGTAAGTTCAGTTGCATCGATCTATTTACCTCGAAGGCGATTGCTCACTCAGCATTGGAATTCGTTCGTCTCCGTAGCGATGGTGTCGCGCTGCCAACATAATATTTGTGAGCAGTATCGCAATGCATCCGACGAACAGGATTGGGGCGTTCCAGCCGCCGAATGTTATCCAACGCGGAAGAACGGATCCGGCGCCCACACACCAGATCACAAGCGTACCAGCGAGGCTGCCATCATCGACGAACAACCGCCAAAGCTGGCGCAGCACGCCAGAAAGAGTACTCATTTGTTGGCTCCGGATGGCACGGTCGCCCGCCGAGCGAGTTGCGCCCCGACCAGCGATGTCGTGAGGAGCAAGGCGAACATCGGGATCAGCGCAGAATCGCGACCCGGCCATTCAAAGCCGAGTCCTTCGCCGACCCAGAATATTCCGAACCCGGAGATCAAAATGCCAACGGCAAATTTGATCGCGTTCTCCGGGACACGAGATAGCGGCCGATGCAAGACGATACCGAGAGCGATGACCAGAACGCCCGCAGCGGCGGCTCCAACGCTCCCCGGTATCAGCGTATTGCCGGCAGCACCGACTGCAAGGACGATGAAGACCACTTCGGTGCCTTCGAGCACGACGGCCTTGAAAGTCGTCCCGACCGCAATCGGGTCGAGCATGATCGCGGCCATCGGCCCGGCGGAGCGGAGTTGGATGACTTCCGAGGAGAAAGCGGCGATTTCGTCGTGCAGCGGGATAATGCCTGCCGCTCTGAGGATTGCCTTCCGCAGCCACCGCATCCCGAACAGCAGCAACAAGAATCCGACTACCAACTGAAGAATCTCGATTCGTATCTGTCCCAGCAATGGCCCGAGCAGGACAATCATCGCGGCGAGAATCACGGTGCCGGCTGCCGTGCCCACAAGTGCAGGGCGCCATCCGCGCACAATTCCGACCGCCAGCACGATGGTCAGCGCTTCGACGAATTCGACAAGCGAGGCGAGGAATGCCGCCAAGAAAGAAGGAGCCGAATGGGTCCAGGTATGTAAGGTGGCGGCGACGGGCATGGAACATTACGCGTGATTGTGAGATCGGCCTCTGCCGCGCCCGACCAGCCTGCTCAGCCTACGATGCTCGGCTCTCAACATATACACGCCAGCTCCAGCGTATGTCCCGACCGCGGCAGTTCGAATCAGATTACGGATTCGTATAGTTTCGGCAAAATCCCGGAGAGCTTGGGGCCCGTATGCTCGGCCATGGCGAATCACCGGTAGCAGGCTGAACACCAATGAACAAGGGAAGCGCGCGGCTTGCCTTGGTTTGGTCGAGTCCGCCGGATTTACATCCGGGCCAATGCGGCCCCGGGGGGTGCCTATCGGCTCGGCTCGTCGCCGACGATCATCGCCTTTTACGTCACAACCTAGCCCGCGATCGCGCCTGTTTTCACCCGAGTCGGGCTCTCCCGGATGACAAGTCGAGTGATTCCAAGTTGCCCCCAAAAACTTTCATGACTGAATCGGACGCCATTATCACCTCAAATCTCTGGCGGGCTTGCCGTCGTACCGGGAACATCGCAGCCCTCACCACGCTGCTCATCGTGAACCTCGTGCTGATCGTCATCGGCACCTACTTCCGGGGCCCGAACTGGGCCCTCGTCACGCCCTGGTAGGAGCGACCTGACATGCGCGTCGCCCTCGCCGTGATCTCCATCGTCGT
>CAZQMD010000513.1:0-2574 GCA_964594185.1 uncultured Afipia sp.
TCGGAGCGACGGGGTTTCCCCTGTCCGTGGATGGCCTGTTGTTCGGAATGATGGCGCTCGTGCTGATCTTCAAACCGAGCGGCCTCCTAGGCCGGGAGGCGGCACGATGAGGCCGGGCTTTCTGCGCGACTTCGCGGCAGGACTGGCGCTTCTGCTGGTCTTACTTGTTCTGCCCTTCATCTTTACCAAACCCGCCCTGAGAGATTTTCTCATTTACGTGATGGCTTATGGCCTCCTGGCGACGTCTCTCAACCTGCTGGTCGGCTTGACCGGCCTCGTGTCGTTCGGTCACGCAGCTTACTTCGCGTCTGGCGCATATATCTTCGGCCTGCTGATGCAGACCGGAAAGGTGTCGATCCCGGTCGCGATCATGGCAACGGTTGCGGGCACAGCCGTCCTTGCTCTGGTCATTGGAGCGATCTGTGTCCGATTGAAGGAAATCTACTTCACCTTCATCACGCTGGCGTTTCAGATGTTCATTCATTCGATCATTCTCACATGGGTGAGCCTGACCGGCGGAGATCAAGGCCTTCGCGGCGGGATACCGCGCCCAACCTTTCTGGGTATAGATCTCAACAATGGAATGATGCTCTACATTTTCTGCGTTGTTGTATTCATCGTCTGCATCGCAATCATGCGGCAGGTTTGGCAATCTCCGTTCGGCTACACGCTACGATTGATCCGGGATAACCCGACTCGCGCCACCTTTATCGGCATCGACATCATGCGAATGAATCTCGGAGTCTTTGTCATCGCAGGCGCGATGGCGAGCGTCGCTGGCATTATGCTCGCACTCTTCGTCTCCGGAGCCTATCCGGAATTCGGATTCTGGACGACTTCGGGCGAAGCCATCTTCATGATCATGCTCGGCGGAAGCCAGCTCTTTATCGGGCCCATGATTGGCGCCGTTCTCCTTCGTCTGCTGGAGCACTTCGTCACGGTTTACACTGAGTATCATGGCCTCGTTCTCGGTGTCGTCATCCTCGCGATCGTGTTGGGCCTGCGACAGGGCATTGCGGACTACACTGCCGATTGGCTTGACCGGCGACACACGTCCAGATCCGCAGCGGCCCAGGCGAGCGTTCTTCCCAGTAAGGAAAGCGCCTGATGCTAAGCGTAAGGAACCTCACAAAAAGCTTCGGCGGCGTGCAGGCAAGCCGCGATATCTCCATCGATTTTCCGGCTTGCTCGCTCACTGCCATCATCGGTCCGAATGGGGCCGGCAAGACGACCTTCTTCAATCTGATATCAGGTGCTTTGCCGGCGGATTCGGGACACGTGATTTTTGACGGTCAGGATATCGTCAGCAAATCCAGCCTTGAGATCGTGCGGCTCGGCATGGTCCGCGCCTTCCAGGTTGCTGCGCTATTTCCTAGTCTCAGCGTTTCAGATGCGATCACGGCCGCCGTCACATCGCATCAACGCCGTTCCGCAGCATTGTTTCGTAGTTTCCCTCTGAAGGGAACGAAGACGCGAGTTGATGAAATCCTGGAGTTGCTGGGGTTGACATCGAAGGCCGCGACGCAGTCGCGCAATCTCAGTCATGGAGATCAGAAACTTCTCGATATTGGGCTCGCGCTGGCGATGGATCCGAAGGTGCTTTTGCTCGACGAGCCGACCGCGGGCATGGGACCGGACGAGCGCTGGCGAATGATCGGCAAGGTGCAGCATCTGTGGGAAGCCAAGAAGATGACCGTGCTTTTCATTGAGCACGACATGGATATCGTTTTCAAGATTGCCCAGACGATTCACGTCCTCAAGTACGGAGCGATCCTGGCGCAGGGCACCGCCGCCGAGATCCGCAGCAATCAGGATGTTATCGATGCTTATCTCGGAACAGATCATCATCTCGCTCAAGCAGCTGGAGAGCAATGATGGCTGAACCACTCCTCAGGATCGAAGGCGCGGAAGTCTTCTACGGTGCCAGTCAGATCCTGTTCGGCATCGACCTCGAGGTGGAGAAGGGCCAGACCATGGCTCTTCTCGGCCGCAACGGGGCCGGAAAATCCACGACGTTCAAAGCGATCGCGGGCATCGCCCCGCCAAAACGCGGCCACGTGATCCTGGCCGGCAAATCCGTGACCGGGCAGCCGCCGTACCGTATCGCAAAGGCGGGTATCGGCTACGTGCCGGAAGACCGCCAAGTCTTTCCCGAACACACCGTCGATGACAACCTGATTGTCGGCGCGAAGAAAAGTCCCTGCGGCGAGGACTATTGGAACACCAAGCGCATCTATGAAGTTTTTCCGCTTCTTGCAGGGATGAAGACACGAATGGCCGGCCGATTGTCCGGCGGTGAGCAGCAAATGCTAACGCTGGCCCGCACGTTGATGGGCAATCCTGACATCGTCCTGCTCGACGAGCCGAGCGAAGGTCTCGCACCGATCATCGTTCAAGCCATCGGCGAACTCATCCGGACGTTACGGAGTATGGGCGTAACGATCATACTGGCTGAACAGAACATGCATTTCTGCCTTGGCATCGCCACCCATGCCGCCATCGTCGACAAGGGGCTGATCGTCTATCGCGCGACGATAGACGACCTGCGGCATAACGAGGCCATCAAGCAACGAT
>CAZQMD010000514.1:0-2566 GCA_964594185.1 uncultured Afipia sp.
ATACAAAGCTCACGCTGCCCCGCGGCCTGAACCAGCTCTGGAGCCCGGGCGGCATCCAGTATGCCCCGCCGACCCGGTAAGGCGCCCCCCAAATAAAAATGGCCGGGATGTCCCGGCCATTTTTATTTTGTCGGATGGACGCCGGCCTTCAGTAATTCTTCAGGCGCGCCAGCTGGTCCGCGTGATACGCAGCATCGCCGAACAATTCCTGACATACCCGCGCGCGCTTCATAAAGAAGCCGATGTCGAACGCATCGGTCATGCCCACGCCTCCGTGCATCTGCACCGCTTCCTGCACCGCGAGTGTGGCCGTTGAACCTGCCTTGGCTTTGGCCACGGCAACCGCCGCGCCGGCCTTGTCGAAGTCGGAGTCCAGAGTCTGCAACGCCTTCATCACAGCCGCCTTGGTGATCTCGATCTCGGTATAGAGATGCGCCGCGCGGTGCTGCAGGGCCTGGAACTCACCGATCAGTTTTCCGAACTGCTTGCGCTCTTTCAGATAGGTCACCGTCCGCGAGAACGCCTCTTCGCTGAGACCCGCCATTTCAGACGCGACCGCCGCACGGCCGAGATTGAGGATGCCGTCGAGCAGCATCCCGCCCTGGTCGACTTCGCCAAGCACGCTGTCCGAGGTGACCTCAGTGTCGTTGAACACAATCCGCGCCGCGTTGTGCATGTCCACCATCGCGGTGCGCTCGATCTCGATTCCCTTGGCTTTCGGATCGACCAGAAACAGCGTCAAGCCGTCGCGCTCACCAGGTTTGCCTGCGCTGCGGGCCGCTACGATCAGAAGGTCCGCCACATGACCGTCGATCACGAGCGCCTTCGCGCCCTTCAGCTTGAACCCATTGCCCGAACGCACAGCCTGCAGCGCCGTTTTGAGAGGACGATGCTTGGCACCTTCGTCCACCGCGAGCGACGCAATCAGATCGCCCTTGGCAAGCCTGGCCAGATACTCCGATTTCTGTGCGGCGTTGCCGCCACGCGCAAGAGCGCTCGCCGCGACCACGCCGGTCGAGAGGAACGGCGACGGCATCAGTGTGCGGCCGATCTCTTCCATCACGACACCAGCTTCGACAGCGCCGAGCCCACTGCCGCCGAATTCTTCCGGGACGAGCAGACCCGCGAAGCCCATTTCGGCAAAGGTCTTCCAGAGATCGCGCGAGAAACCGGTCGCATCCTTGTCGTCGCGCAGCTTGCGCAGATGCGCCACCGGCGCCTTGTCACTGATGAGGCCGCGCGCGCTGTCGCGCAGCATTGACTGTTCTTCGTTGAGGACGAGAGCCATCTTTTAAATCCGATAATGCATTGTGAATGGAGAACGAAGCCGATCAGGCGCCCGGCAAGTCGAGAATACGCTTGGCGACAATGCCGAGCATCACCTCGCTGGTGCCGCCTTCGATCGAGTTCGCCTTGGTGCGCAGCCATGTTCTTGCTGCAAGGCCTTGTTGCGAACGCGTGCTTTCCCATTCCAGCACATCGATGCCGCCAGCCGACATCAGGATTTCGTTGCGGCGCTTGTTCAGTTCGGTGCCGTAATACTTCAAGGCCGACGAATAGGCCGGATGTCCCTGCCCCGCTTTCGCCAGATCGACCGCGCGCTCTGCCGCACACGCCATTGCCGCTTCATCAACATCGAAGGCGGCAATCTGGCCGCGCAGAATTGCATCGTCCAGCTGACCACGGTCATCGACACCGATGGAATTCGCAGCTACCTGGCCGAGCGGACGCGAACCACGGCGCTCGCCGACCTCGCTGATCATCGAGCGTTCGTGTTGGAGCAGATACTTCGCAACATCCCAGCCGCGATTGACGGTTCCGACGACATGAGAGCGCGGCACGCGCACGTTATCGAAGAAAGTTTCGCAGAACGGGGACTTGCCGGAGATCAGCAGGATCGGCTTGGTCGAGACGCCCTTTGAGGCCATGTCGAACAGGATGAAGCTGATGCCGTCATGCTTCTTGGCGCTGAAGTCGGTCCGCACCAGACAGAAAATCCAGTCGGCGAAATTCGCCATCGAGGTCCAGATCTTCTGGCCGTTGATGATGTAGTCATCACCATCCACATCGGCGCGCGTTTGCAGCGATGCCAGGTCGGAGCCGGCATTCGGCTCGGAATAGCCCTGACACCAGCGGATCAGGCCCGCGGCAATCTTCGGCAGATGCTCGCGCTTCTGTTCCTCATTGCCATATTTCAGCAGTGCCGGGCCAAGCATCCAGATGCCGAAGCTCGACAGCGGAAGCCGTGCCGAGATCGCGGCCATTTCCTGACGAAGGATTTTGGTTTCCTCAAGCCCGAGACCGCCGCCACCATACTCCTTTGGCCAGTCAGGAACAGTCCAGCCCTTGTCGCGCATGCGCTCGAACCAGAGACGCTGCGGCTCGGATGAGAATTTTGCATTGCGACCGCCCCAGAAAACATCGCTTTCGTCGGCGACAGGCTTGCGCATTTCGGGCGGACAGTTGGCTTCGAGCCAGGCGCGCGTCTCGCTGCGGAATTTTTCCATATCTGTCATTCGACGTTCCCTCGGCTCACAGGCCGCCGCGCCATGCGCTCGGCCAATGT
>CAZQMD010000515.1:0-2563 GCA_964594185.1 uncultured Afipia sp.
GAGCGTATTGCCGAAGGGGGTCGGCACGACACCGCGCGGTCGCCGGTCGAGCAGCTTCACACCGAGTTGCGCCTCGAGATTGTTGATCGCCTTGCTCAGCGCCGGCTGCGATACATGGACCGCTTCGGCGGCCGCATGCATCGTCTTGCTTTCGACACATGCAACGAAATATCGCATGAGACGAAGGTCCATGGCACCCTCTCTCCTTAGATCGCCACGTCGTTACGTTGCGCGCTAATAATGAGAGTCGGTGCACAATTTAGCAATCCGCGATAACCAGATGGAATTGCTTCGCGCCCAAGTTTCAATTTCACGCCTTCTCCGTGCTCGCCAAAGAGCGGCCAACAAAAAAACCGAAATGGAGGGGATAATGGCTCGCTACGGCATTCGCACGATCACCATGCTCGCGCTGCGCTGCACCGTTGCCGCGGGGGCACTGGCGTTCGCGTCGGCGCAGGCGGTAGCGCAGCAGGCGTCGGCTGCACCACCGACGGCGGCGGCTGCTGCCGATAATGGCGACCAGGCCGACATCGTCGTCACCGCGCAGAAGCGCGCCGAGCGGCTGCAGGATGTACCGATCGCCATCACCGTCGTCTCCCCGCAATTATTGAAGAGCACCAACGCGCGCAATTTCGCCGAACTTCAGGGCGTCGTGCCGGGCGTTTATTTCGCCGGCAATTCCGGCGGTGGGCGCACCTATATCACGCTGCGCGGCGCCACCGGCCTGGCGCTCAACACCGGTGACGAGCCGGTCGCGATCTACATGGACGACGTCTATATGGCGCGTGGTGTGACGATCGGCATGTCCGACCTCCTCGATATCGGCGGGATCGAGATCGCCCGCGGACCACAAGGCACGCTGCAGGGCCGCAATGCCACTGCTGGCGCGATCCTGATCCGCAGGGCCGATCCCACATCCACTCTTTCCGGCAATGTTCAGGCGAGTGTCGCCTCGCCTGAGGAGTTTCGCGCGCAAGGCGCCATTTCCGGGCCGCTCGGAGGCGGTTTCGCCGCCCGCCTGTCTGCCGGCTATGTCACCGAGAAGGGCTGGGCCTATAACCCTTATACCAAGGCCTATATCGGCGGCCCGGAAAGCTACCAGGTGCGCGGCGTGGTGACCAAGGAGTCAGGCCGCTTCTCGGCGCGTATCGTCGGTGACTATTCCTGGACCGAGAATCAGCCGGCGATCTTCCGTTACGCCGCGACGACCTACGCTTCCGGCTCCGGCGCGCTAATCCCGGCCGGGACCGCGACGCCCAACACGCCGCTGCCCGCCGCGACATATGATGCGATCTTCAACCACAACATCATCTCGCTCGATCCGGGTACCGACACGATCGTCAGCACCGGCGGCGTATCGGCCAAGTTCAGCTACGACCTCGGCGGCGTCGATCTCATCTCGGTCAGCGGTTACCGCAAGTCCTGGGTCCGCGGCACCAACGATTCCGACGGGCTCGACACCGTCAAGATGGGCTACAACCACAATGACGACCACAGCAACCAGTTCAGCGAGGAACTGAGGCTGCAATCCTCGGGCAACCGGCGTCTTTCCTGGATTCTCGGTGCGTATTATTTCCAGGAGAACCAAGCCTATACCGACGACATCTACAATTTGAAATTCTCGCTGCCGACCAATGGCGTGACGCGCTACACGGGTACCCAGCGCACGCGCTCCTATGCGGGTTTTGCCGACGCGACCTTCCGCATCACCGATCAGTTCTCGGTGATCGGCGGCATCCGCTACACCGAGGACCACAAGAAGCTCGATTCGAACATCATCGCCACCAACCTCGACACCAAGGTATCGACGACGACGCCCTATTCGCCACCCGAGGCGAAGTGGACCGATTGGTCGTATCGGGGGAAGCTGGTCTACAAGCCCAATGTGAATCTGATGTTCTTTATAGGCTATGGCAAAGGTTTCCGCGCCGGCGGCTACAATCCGTTCGCCGTGCAGATTCCCTATGCGCCGGAAAGCAACAAATCGTGGGAAGTCGGTGCCAAGGGCGATTTGTTCGACCGGCGGCTGAGCTTCTCGCTCGCGGCCTATCGTAACGACTATGCCAATCTGCAGCTGCGTGCAGGTGTGCCGACCGGCGGGGCGATCATCACCAACGCGGCCGAAGCACTCATCAAAGGTGTCGAACTGGAACTGACCGCACGCCCGGCCAGCCATACCCGGTTGACCGGCAATCTGGCGTATACCGATGCACGCTTCACCAGCTTTCCGACCGCCCGCAACACGCTCGACCAGCCAGTCGACGCGACGGGCAACGTTCTGCCGCGCACGCCGAAATGGCAGTTCTTCGCCGGTGCCGAGCAGGATGTGGCGGTGTCGGATTCGATGATGCTGACCGGCGAGGTCAACTATCGCTGGCGTGACAAGATCTACTTCTTCTTCACCGATCAGAACGTGCAGCCCTGGCAGGATGGCCCCGGCGGCGAGCTTGGCATGCGCCTTTCGCTCCACCCCACCGGTGATCGCTGGAAATTCTCGATCTACGGCACCAACCTGCCCAACGCCCGGATCATCAACACCGGGGCGGTGACCTTCAGCTATCCT
>CAZQMD010000516.1:0-2560 GCA_964594185.1 uncultured Afipia sp.
TCACCCAGCACTCCGGCGAGGGCAAAGCCAACCAGTATTTTCTGCGCGGCTATAATCTCGACCACGGCACTGATCTTGCGATCTATGTCGACGACGTCCCCGTCAACATGCGGACGCACGCGCATGGCCAGGGTTATGCCGATCTCAACTGGCTGATCCCGGAAACGATTGGTGCGATGGAGGTGCGTAAGGGGCCCTATTTTGCCGATGAAGGCGACTTCAGCTCAGTCGGCAGTGTTCATATCGGCCTGATCGATCGCATGACCAAGGGGCTGGCCCAGGTGACCGCCGGCAGCTTTGGCTACCGCCGCCTGCTGGGCATGGATTCAGTGAAGCTTGGCAACGGTACACTGCTCGTTGCCGGCGAGGCCGGCACCTATAATGGCCCCTGGGACAATCCCGACAATGTGCGCAAGCTGAACGGGCTCGTGCGCTACACCCAGGGCACAGCGACCGACGGGGTGTCGGTCACCGGCATGGCCTATGCCAACAAATGGAGTTCGACCGACCAGGTGCCGCAGCGCGCGATTGACGCGGGCCTGATCGGCCGGTTCGGCGCGGAAGACCCGAGTGATGGCGGCAACACCAACCGTTTTGCGCTCTCTGGACGCGTGGCGCAGAGCGACGATGTGGGATCGTGGAAAGCCAATGCCTATGTCGTGAAGAGCGAGCTCGATCTCTACAATAATTTCACCTACTTTCTTAGCGATCCCGTGCTCGGCGACCAGTTCCACCAGCACGACGACCGGCTGATGGCCGGTGCCAACATCGCGCGCACACTGAACGGGTCGTTCGGGGCCCTGCCGATGCAGACCACCATTGGTCTGCAATCGCGCTATGACGCGATCGATCTCACGTTGACCAACACGTTTCAGCGCAACATCCTCTCCAACATCCGTAGCGACAAGGTCGGCGAAGGCAGTGTTGGCGTCTATGCCGAGACCACCGTGCGATGGACGGACTGGCTGAGGACGACGGCCGGCTGGCGCGGCGACTATTATGCAGCCGACGTCACCTCGCGGTTCAACAGCAATAATTCCGGTAGCGTCAACGCCGCCATCGGCAGCCCGAAATTCAGGATGGTGCTCGGCCCCTTCAACCAGACCGAGTTCTTCCTCGGCGCCGGCTACGGCATGCACAGCAACGACGCACGCGGCGCGACGACGACCGAAGACCCGAGCGATCCCGCCACAAAGCTTCTGCCGTCGCCGCTGCTGGTTCGCACCAAAGGCGCGGAGGTCGGCGTGCGCAGCAGGATCGTTCCCGGTCTCGACACCTCGCTCAGCGTCTTCATCCTCGACCAGGACTCCGAGATCCTGTTCTCGGGCGATGCCGGCGACACCGCGGCAACGCGCGCAAGCCGCCGCTACGGCTTCGAGTGGACCAACCACTACCGGCCGAAATCCTGGATCGACATCGACGCCGATCTCGCGATGACACATGCGCGCTTTCTCGGCTACGACAGCGACCAGGCCACTGTTTATGCTTCGCTGGCGGGCTTCCCCGAGGCCCAGATCGGCAACGCGCCCGGCAATTACATTCCAAACGCGCCGGCGATGGTCGCGTCCGCCGGCATCACGCTCGGCGAGAAGACCGGCTGGTTTGGTGCCTTGCGCTGGCGCTATCTCGGCTCGAGCCCGCTGACGGAAGACAACGCGTTCCGCTCACAGCCGACCAGCATCTTCAACGGCCGCCTTGGCTACCGCACCGACAACGGCTGGCGCATCCAGCTCGATGTGCTCAACCTCTTGAACACCAGAGCGAACCAGACCACTTATGCCTACGGCTCGCTCCTGAAGACGGACACGCTCTATAACCTCTGCTACCCCGTGCAGACGGCGCCCACCGCGGTGTGCCGGAACGGCGTGATGGACTATGTTTTGCACCCGGTCGAGCCGCTGGCCTTTCGCGTGACGATGTCTGGTCAGTTCTGATGGCGCGGCCGTTCGGCCGGCTTTAACATGATCAGGCGACCGCCCTCGGCCCATAGAGCAATTGCGTCAGCTGCGCGGCGGGCTGCGGGCGAGCGATGAAATATCCCTGCGCTTCCGTGCAACGCTGATGCCCGAGAATCATCAGCTGCTCGGCTGTCTCGACGCCTTCCGCAACGATCGTCATGTCGAGAGCCGCGCCAAGCTCCGAGATCGCTCTGACGATCGCAGCAGCGTTTGCTTTCTCGCTGAGATCACGAATGAAGGACTGGTCGATCTTGATCTTGTCCAGCGGAAAATTTCGCAGATAGCTCAGGGCGGAGTAGCCCGTTCCGAAATCATCGATCGCGATCTGGACGCCGAGAACGCGCAAATTGTTCAGAATATTGCGCGTCATTTCCTCATCTTGCAGCAGGATGCTCTCTGTGATCTCCAGTTCCAGGCGCGAGCCGTGCAGAGCCGCCCCCGCAAGGGCGCGGGTCACCGACATTTCCAGCGTGCCACGCCTGAATTGCACGGGCGAAAGATTCACCGCAACCTTGATGTTGTCGGACCATGAGGCCGCATCGCGGCAGGCTTGCTGCAAGACCCAGTCGCCGATCGGCGCGATGAGGCCGGTTTCTTCGGCC
>CAZQMD010000517.1:0-2538 GCA_964594185.1 uncultured Afipia sp.
GACAAGGTGGGCCTCCGAAGCCGGTCCGGACAATTTAGACGGGTCCGTTCGGGGGCCCAGAACCGGGCGAAAACCAACCCAACGCGCTGCCGCATCGGCGGAGCAGATTTGGGATTGGACCATGACTTCTCTTCCTCCGAACGACCTCGCCATCGACGAAGCCTGTGCCGAGCTCGGCGTGCAGATTGGCGATTCGCAGCAGACGATCAAGGCCGCTTATCGCAAGCGTGTTCGACAGACCCATCCCGACCAAAATCCAGGCCTTGATGGTACAGCTTTCATGCGGGTCCGAGCAGCCTATGAACGACTACGCCAATGGATGGCGGCCAAGGGAACATGGGACGTCGCCGATAGCGACAACAATTCACCGACCAGGATCATCTGTCGTGAGACGCACTTCGATGAGCGCATCTTTGAGGATGAGGACGAAGGGGTTGACGACAACGCGACTGAAGATGGCGATTCCGCGCTCGACGTCACAACCTATGTCGCAGCATACTTCGCTAACACGCAAATCGAGATCTTGTTCGACGGTAGCCTGCATGAAGCCGGCGCTCTTCGAATGGCATCCAAGCCTGACGAGATCGGGGCTTACCTCGACGTTGATCTGCTCGATTTTCAGTCAATCGAAGATGACGTCGTTCTTCAGGCGAAGCGGGACAGAATGGGATTTCCGGCGGGCGACATTCGACGAGCGTTGCGGCGCTTTTTTCAGCTGGCCCTTAAGAACCGCAAGAAACAAATCAGTGAGCCGCTGCTTGCTGTATTGACGCCGGATGCTGCGGTTGAGGCTGAAGCGGCGTGGCTCGCGCTCGCCAAATCTATATCCGATCTCGACCCCGTTCTCGTCGTTGCGATCCTCAAGCACTTCATCTGGCAGATCAAGCAAAAACTATTGGATCGGTCGGTCATGGATCACTTGATGCCGGTGATCTGGAGCGCGCAGCAAGGCACCGGCAAGACGACGTTCGTGCGCGCCTTCCTGCGGCCACTTCGCGAGCTTGCAACGCATCCGGTCGCGCTCGCCGATGTCGTCGATTTGCGCAGCGGCGACATCTTCCGGTTTCCGGCAGTCTTCGTCGACGACATGTCGGCGATCGCAGCGAGCCTGGTCGCCGACTTCAAGAGCATGTTGACGGCGCGGGAACTGCGCCGACGCGTGCTGGGCAGCTCCATGAGCTGCCCAGTCCGGCAACGGGCGACCTTTATCGGAACGTCCAACCGGACCATCGAGCACCTGATCATAGACGACACCGGTCACCGGCGCTTTGCGATGATCCCGTTCCGCAATGGCGATGCCGTCAAGGGTGGCGATCGAACGATCTGGGACGTGGTCGAGAACACTGACTATGAGCTGCTCTGGCGCTCGGTCGACGTCTTCGCGGCCAGCCCAATCAAGCCGCAGCTGGCGGCTTTGCATGCTCACCAGGCGCATTCACGGCGCAAGGATCCGCTGCTCGAATGGCTGCTTGCCCTCGACTTTGACTCCGAGCCCGTTCGCAATATCCACCACCGTGATGGGTTTCCGTCTAGGCAGCTTTGGCAGCTGTACTGCGAACAGACCGGCTCCACGATGACAGAAAAGGCTTTCGGACTCGCGATGAAGCGTTATGACGCGGATCCGCAAACGCCGATTTGGCAACCGCCCCGTTCCAATCGCGGCCAGACGTACCGCATCGAAAGGGGTGCGCAGCGGGCGACCTGATACGCCGAGGTGTTGTCGAAAATCCCATTCGACATAACCAGCACATCCGACATATGCAGCACACCCAGCACATCCAGCACCTCGCTGGATGTGCTGGGACCTTGAGACCAGCGGCGCACCGATGACCGAAAGCCTTGCGATCAGATGCCGCCCCAAGCAATTCGGCGAGGTCTGGGGGCAAGAATTTGCTGTGCGAGCTTTATCGGGCCTCATCAAACGAGGGAAGATCCGTCGCAATCTTCTCCTTCATGGGTCGGTTGGATCGGGCAAGACTTCCTTGATCCGCCTTTACGGCAAAGCACTCAACTGCGAGCAACCACTGGAGGTATGCGGCTCGCCCTGCCTGGTGTGTCGACCATGCAAAGCCGAACAGGACGCTTATTCGGGATTCTGTGAATACGACGTCCCCGGCAGCGGCGGACATAAGTTAGCAGTCAAAAAGTGGGTGGACGCAAACGCCAAAGTTCCGTTCGGATCTCATTCCCGCATTTTGTTTTTTGACGAGGCGCACGACCTAGAGGACGATGCGGCCGACTTTTTATTGAAGAAAGTCGAGGAGCCCCCGTCAGGCGTCATTTATTGTTTTGCCACGACGGAGCCGAAAAAGGTCAAAGAGGCGCTTAGGTCACGGCTGCTTGATTTTGAGGTTCGCCCCTTACAGAGCCGTTCCGCAATCGGATATCTTCAGCACATCGCCGAAAAGGAAGACATCGACTACGATCGGGACGCCCTTGCCCTCCTTGCTGGCTTCAGGCCCGGCTATCCTCGTGACCACGACAATGGACTTGAGTTGGTGCACGAGCCGGGGACCCGCGTCAGCGTCGACCGTGTCC
>CAZQMD010000518.1:0-2526 GCA_964594185.1 uncultured Afipia sp.
CCGGATGGGATTTTGGCGCGGGCTGTTTAACCCAGCCCCTCGTCGTCCGGGGGAAAGCCGAGACCCATACTCCCTAAAAGTGGAGTTATGCGCGGACGTTTGCACTTTGATTTGCAGAACATCGGTGTCGGTGGTTATGGGTCCCGGCTTTCGCCGGGACGACACTGTGTACAACGTGGATTTGTTGCTGTTCGTATCAATACTTCACATTCGCGAACATGCGCACGCCGATGCCCGGCATCAAGACCTCATCCTTGCTGTAAGACACGGAATTGCGGATGTCCTCGTTGAGCAGGTTGTCGCCGACAACGCCGAAGGTGAACTCTTTCGCGCTCCACCAGTCGCTCTTGGCGAGCTTCGTGGTGTAGCTGAGTTCGGCGCGCAGGCGATTGTAGCCCGGCGTCGATGTGTCGATGCCGCCGATATCGTTCTGCGCGAAGGCGTGCAGCAGGTTGACGCGTGCCAGCCAGTTGGCGTCGCGATAGTAGACGCCACCGCCCAGCCGCTGCGGCGGAATGCGAGGCACATTGGTACCGTCGGTGAAGGTGGCGCGCACCACGTCGTATTGGCCTTCGACACCGAACTGTCCCGCCCACAACGGCAGTACATCGTACTGGAACTGGAATTCGGCGCCGCGGAAGGTCGCATCCTTCTGCGAGTAGATCGCCTGATTGAGTTCGAGGCCCGGGCCTGCCTGACACGCGACGTCTTCACAGGTGTTGCCGGTCAGCCGCCGGTAGATGAAGCCGTCGAAACGCGTGTAGTAGCCAGTGAGTTCGAACCGAAACGGTCCGGTCGCGCGCCGCAGGCCGACTTCGACCGACTTCGCAGTCTCGATACTGAGATTCGGATTTCCGATGTCGAATGTCGTGGTGGCGTCGTGGCCGCCGCGTGAAAACAGCTCGGCGGGTTTCGGCGCGCGTTCGGTGTATTGGCCGGTGATGCTGGCCGCAAGATTCCACGGCAGATTCTGAATCAAACCGATGCTGCCGCTTTTCGGCGTGAAGTTTAGATTACGCGGCGTAGCAGGTCCGATGTCGGCTGGGTTGACGTTGAGATCGAACAACTCCGGAACGAAGGCTGGCGTTGTGCCGCTCAGGTTGACGTGCTCGACGCGCGCCGCAACCTGCGCCTTCGTGACGTCGCTGAACTGGAATTCGTTGAAGATATAGCCAGCGACCTTGGTGTTCTTGTTCGGGTCCCACAGGCCGTTGAGCGGACTGCCCGGATCGTCGGGGCTGGGCGCGGTCAGTTCCTGATGCGATGCCTGCATGCCGACCGCCGTGGTCAATGCCGCGAAACGCAGATTGAGCGGTGCGAACTGCACCTCGACGCGGCCTTCCTGCTCCTTGTTGGTGAAGGTCTGGCGCACGCCGTCGCTGGAAAAATCCGCCGGATCGGCAAGACCGATTTCGTTGTGTTTGTAGTCGGTCGCGCCGGCCCAGAACCGGATCACGTCGATGGCCTTGGTGTCGGGATGATAGTCGCCTTTCACCGTCAGCTTGGTCTGCCGTGCGCTGATGCGGGTGCGGTGGTCTTCGCCGTCTTCGCCTGGAATATGATAGATGCTGTTGTTCTGCTGAATGGCGGCGCCGATGAAGCCGCCCGCAAAGAAGTACGAGCCGCCGATCGACGCGCCGTCGGATTGCGATGACGAGTTCGGCTGCTTGCCGGTGAACGGCCGCGTTGGGTCGAAGCGATAGGGCGAATTCGGCACGCTGTAATCTTCGGTCTTGCGTGCGAAGGCATCGGCATGGATCGCGACGTTGTTGCCGGCGGCATCGAGCAGCACCGCGCCTTCGCGGCCGAGATCGACGCTGGAGAGCGACGAGCGCGTTTCGAAGCTGGCGCAGGGATTCGATGGCGAGAGTTGCGGTGCCTTGACGTTATAGCCGTAGGTCTGGATCGAGGGCACCGCGCTGCACGGAAGCGTATCGGGAATGCGGTTGTTGCTGGCGCTCACCACGCCGCCGATCGATTGCGATCCATAACGCAGGGTCGCAGGTCCGCGAATGACTTCGACCTGATTGGTGGACAGCGGATCGATCGGCACGAAATGATCTTCGCCGAGATCGGACGCGCCGTTGCTGCCGATGCCGTTCTCGACAATGCCGACGCGATTGACATCGAGGCCGCGAATGATCGGGCGGCTCGATGCACCAGGCGCGAAGGACGAGCCGGTGATGCCGGGCTTGTTGTTCAGAAGATCGCCGAGCGTGGAAGACGCGCTGCGCCGGATTTCTTCGTTCGGCACCACTGTCACAGTGGCGAACTGGTCGGTCACGACGGGCAGCGTGCCGATATAGGTGTCCGGATTTGGCGCCGGGGCCGCTGCAGGCGATGGCGCTGCCGTTGTGACGCGGCCCGGCTGCGCGTTGTGCCGATGCGGCCGCTGAATCGGGCTAGGGGCCTGGACGACGATTTCGGGCAGTGCTTCGCCGGCAGCGGGCTCTGCCTGTTGCGAGCGGGCGGCTCCGTTGATGACAAGCGCGATGGCGACGGCGGAGCCGCCGGCCAATGACGCGC
>CAZQMD010000519.1:0-2503 GCA_964594185.1 uncultured Afipia sp.
CCAGCTTGCGGCTGGCCTTGCGCGGACGCACGAGGCGGTCACCGAGAATATCCTGCTCGGTGATGACGGCGATCGCGTCGGTCTCGAAACCGGATTCGAGGCCGACATCCGCCAGCATGGTCTCGTTGCGCGGCGTCGCCTGCACCGCGCGCCATGAATTGACGCTGGTGGTGTTGAGCAGCTTGTGGTCCTTGAGCATGGAGGCCATGCGATCGCGCGAGCCTTCGCTCCACAGCGCGACGACGACCTTCTTGCGCGTGCTCTGCAGACCATTGATATGCGCGACCACGCTCTCGAAGACGTTGACCTTGCCATCGCCGCGCTCGGGCGCGAAGTCGCGGCCCTGCCGCGCATCGATGTCGATCACGCCCGCGCCTTCAGGCAACGCAAACGGCGTCAGCCGCGCCAGCGAACTGTCAGCCAATAGCTGCGCCCACTCGGTTTCCGTGAGATAGAGCCGGTCCGGCGGCAGCGGCTTGTAGATCGCGCCGCCGCCCGGCGTATCCATCGCCTCGCGCCGCGCTTCGTAATAATCACCGATCTGCGTGAAGCGCTCGCGGGCGGCGTCTTCAGCCAGCGGCTCCATCACCACAGGCGCGGCGCCGAGATAGTCGAACAGCGTATCCATCCGCTCCTGAAACAGCGGAAGCCAGTGCTCCATGCCGGGATGGCGGCGGCCTTCGCTCACCGCTTCATAAAGCATGTCGTCGCGGTCCGGAGCGCCGAACTGCGCCACATAGCCCATGCGGAAACGCTTGATGGTTTCCGTCACAAGCTGGAATTCAGAGACCGGCACGAGATCGAGCCCGCGCATGTCGTGCAGCGTGCGTTGCGATTCCGCGTCGAAGGTGCGGATCGATTCCAGCGTATCGCCGAAGAAGTCGAACCGCACCGGCTGATCGAGGCCTGCCGGAAACAGATCGAGGATGCCGCCGCGCACGGCGTATTCGCCGGGCTCGCGGACTGTCGAGGTGCGGTTGTAGCCGTTATGCTCCAGCCACGCAGCGATGTTGTCCATCGCAACGCGATGCCCCGGCGCGACGGAGAGCGCCTGCGCCGCCACCACGTCGCGTGCAGGCACGCGCTGCACGATGGCATTGACCGTGGTCAGCACGATCAACGGCTTCTCGCTGCCCTGAAGGCGCGAAAGCTTTGCCAGCGTGGTCAGGCGCTGCGCGAGGATGCCGCCGTGGGGCGAAACGCGATCGTAAGGCTGGCAGTCCCATGCGGGAAACTGCATCACCGGCAGATCGGGCGCGAAGAATTCCAGCGCGCGCGCCAGCTGCGCCATGCGCGGCCCGTCGCGGCACACCACGGCAAGGCTGATCGCCGGCGGATTCGGCTTGGCCGCGACCGCGCGCGCCATGTCCGACACCACAAGCGCCTCCGCGCCGTCGGCGACATTGGCGAGCGTCAGGACATGACCGGGACGCAGCGCTTGGGCAGGAGATTTGGCCGGCGACTTCATCGGCGATGCGCCTCATCCACATAACGCTGGATGCGCGCGAAAATTCCGGTCACATGTTCAGGATCGAGCGGCTTGCCGCCGCTGAACGCGGCATAGAGATCCGGGTCCGGCACTTCGAGCAGGTTTTCCAGTTCGGCGACCTCCTGATCCGACAGGTCGCCGATCTGCGCATCGGCGAAGCCGCCGAGAATCAGATCCATCTCGCGTGTCCCCCGGTGCCAGCAGCGGAACAGCAGGCGCTTGCGACGGTCGTTAAGACCCGCGCTCGATCGTGTCGTTCCCGTCATGTCCGTCACCTTCTCCAACGCAAAAAGCCCGGACGCTGCCGGGGAGGCTGATATAGCCATCGGAATCGATGCTGTCAGTATCTTCTTGCGCACGGATACCGTGCTTTCGGGACATGACACGGCCGTCCCAAAAATCCGTCATTGCGAGGAGCGTTTGCGACGAAGCACTCCACTCCTTCATGTATGATACAAAAGAACTGGATTGCTTCGCTTCGCTCGCAATGACGAACGGTAGCAATCCGCCCTGAAATCCGCCGTTGGTCCTCGATGCGCCCGTCCCTGCTCAATCCCCTGTTCGCGCCCGTCACAAGCCTCTCCGGCGTGGGGCCGAAGCAGGACAAGCTGTTTCGCTATCTGCTGGACCGCAGCGAGACGCCGCGGCTGGTCGATCTGCTGCTGCATCTGCCGACCAATGTCATCGACCGCCGCGCACGGCCCACCATCCGCGATGCCGTTCCCGGAACGGTGGTGACGCTGGAAGTCACCGTCGACCGTCACCGTCCCGCACCTCCCGGCCGCTCCCGCGCGCCGCATCTGGTCTATGCCAGCGACGAGACCGGCGATGTGGTGCTGACTTACTTCCGCGCCAAGCCGGACTACATCGAGAAGCTATTGCCCAAGGGCGAAAAGCGGTTCGTCTCCGGCACCGCGCAGATGTTCGACGGCACGCTGCAGATCGTGCATCCCGACCGCGTGGTGGACGAGGCAGGCCTCGCCAAGCTGCCGCAGATCGATACCGTCTATCCGC
>CAZQMD010000520.1:0-2488 GCA_964594185.1 uncultured Afipia sp.
GCCCTACTCGAGGTCTATGCCGAGGATGGCATAACGCTGGAACAGCTCATGGCCTTCACGGTGAACCCCGATCACTTGCGTCAGGTGCAGGTTTGGGATGCGGTGAGGAATTCCTGGAACAAGGAGCCCTATTCGATCCGGCGCATGTTGACTGAGACCTCTGTGCGGGCCTCAGATCGGCGCGCAGTGTTTGTCGGTGTTGATACCTATGAGGCAGCGGGTGGCGTTGTCCTGCGCGATCTCTTCCAAGGCGATGATGGCGGCTGGTTGGAAGACCCTGCCCTGCTCGACCGTCTGGTCGCGGACAAACTGCAAGCCGAGGCGCAGGCAATCGCCGCTGAGGGTTGGAAATGGATCGAGGTGTCAACTGATCGTAAGCGCTCATTTCCCGTCACCTTTTTGTGTTGAGTACTTTGGCGCAAGAAGTGTCCACCGAGTGAAGTGGACACTACGTTATGGAAGCAGAAGAACAGAGGCTGCACGTGACATTTGTCGCGCGCAATGGGCATCGTCGTTACGATCCCGCATGGAAGGATCGACTTGTTTCGGCAGGGCTTGAGGCTGGGGTTTCGGTATCGCGGCTCGCGCTTGACCATGGAGTGAATGCAAACCTTCTTCGGAAGTGGATAAAGCAGCGCGGGCCGAGCCGATCCCTGCCGCAACCTTCCCCTTCGACGTTTATCCCGGTTGAGATTGCCAGTACGGCCAATCTGGCGGTGCCGCGACAGGGCGGCATGGCCGAGACGGCTTTGCCGGTGATTTGCGATGTGGGGCGTGGGCCGGTCGCCAAAGGGCCGCCCCTTGGGTTGCGCCAAGCCAAGGTGAGTGCGTCCTTGCCGAACGGCGTGAAGCTTACGCTGGAGTGCGGTGATCTGGAGGCCTTGACGGCGATTATTGGAGCGTTGGGTCATGTTCAGACTGGGCGCTGATCTGAAAGTCTATCTGCACCGCGAGCCGATCGACTTCAGGGCCGGGATCAACAGCCTAGCTGTTCTGGTGCAGGAGGGGATGTCGCTCGATCCGTTTGCGCCGGTGGTTTTTGCGTTCTGCAATCGCCGCCGCGACCGTGTGAAACTGTTGTTCTTCGACCGGTCCGGCTTCGTGCTGGTCCTGAAGCGGCTGAGCGAGGACAAGTTTTGCTGGCCGCGGCGGGAGGCTGCGGTGGCCGTGCTGACGACCGAACAATTGCACTGGATTCTCGAGGGCATTGATATCGATGCGATGGTCCGCCATCCGGTACGGCACTATCAGCTTGCCGGCTGATAGCGGGGAATTGGGAGGTTGACGCGGCGGTATGGTTTCGATTCAACACTCCGATGAATCGCACCGACGAACAGACTGTTGAAGCGTTGCTGGTGCGCATTGCTGCGCTGCAGGCGGAAAACCACCAGCTCGCAGAACGTGTCATCAAACTCGAGGAAGACCTGGCGCTTGCGCGGCTGCATCGTTTTGGGCCGCGCAGCGAGAAGGTCAGGGATCGCATCCTCAACGAAGCCGAGCAGATTGCGGACGAGGATGACGCAGGAGACGATGCCAAGGATGGCGTGGTTGGGGTTCCGGACATGGGCGTTCCGGACACGGGGGTTCCGGACACGGGCTTGCCCGAGGACGAAGCCGCCCCCTGCGCCAAGCGCGGCCGCAAGGCCTTGCCAACAAACCTGCCACGCGAACGGGTCGAATATGATCTCGCCGATGAGCAGAAGGTTATAAGGGCCCAATTGCGCTGCGCGACTGCCTCTGTTTTCCAAATCTGGAAGGGATCGCCGGTAGCCACATAGGCTGCAACTCGGGCCAGATCTGCGGTTCTGACGATGTTCCTGACCCTTGAGGACCGCATCGTTGGCCAATGACCTTCGATGAGGGTGATCATTTCCTCACGCGCTGCAATTCGTTCGGCGAGTTCCAGCGAACGCTTTGGAAGATGCGCCTCGGACATGCGGCCAACGAACTCGAAGTACCGACGCGCTGTCGTTAATCGCCGGTGCTTGAGGGCATTGCTGATCACATCAGCCTTGGAGAATGAGGCACCCCGACGTATCTCAGTGACGCTCAGCGCGATGAGCCGGCGTAGGGCCGGGGTCTTGAGACCGCAAGCTTCGGCAAGAGTTTCAACTTCGGCAGAATTGAGGTAGGCGCCTGCTTCGAGCCGTGCGTTCAGGCTAATCCGCTCACGTTCTGCCCAAAGCCCGAGGTGGACAAGATCCGCAGCCTCCGCAGCCATAGTATCTGCCGAAACAGCGCGCGAACGCCGCGAGAGCGCGAGCGCCGTCGGGTAGTACGCCGGAGCACCGGTCTCGTCGACGACGGTTGCAAAACGTTCTCCGTCGCCAAGCACAAAGCGCTGGACGCGATGAAAGTACCGCTGTGCTGCGACCGAAAGATAAGACAATTGACACAACCCCACAAGGAAGGTCAGGGAATCCCAAATCCACTTGTGTGTAAACAACAATCTCGGTCAAAGTACCGATGCTTGTAGCATGTGTCGCAT
>CAZQMD010000521.1:0-2487 GCA_964594185.1 uncultured Afipia sp.
AGGGCGGATGTCAGCATCGACACTGTGCCGACACCTGCCGAAATCGACCGGGCGGTGGCGCGGTTGGAGACGCTGGCAAAGGAGCGCGGAACCGCCGTTGGTGTCGCATCCGCCCTGCCGATCTCCATCGACCGGATCGGAAGCTGGGCAAGGCAGCTCGAAGCCCGGGGCCTCGCGCTGGTGCCGTTGACAACGGCGATGCTGAAACCAAAATCAAGCTAGGTGTCTGCTGGCTGGAACCGGCTCTTTCAGGCATCAGACGAATGAATTGTGCGGCTGGCGCTTGGGCGGTCGGGAATCAAAGGCTTAGCAGTATGGCGCGTTACGACGATCTGCCCTACCGGACGTGTGTCGGGATTACCCTGATCAACCCTGATGGACTGGTCTTCATCGGCCGCCGCGTCGGCGGGCCGGAACATGTCGATCAAACCCATGTCTGGCAAATGCCGCAGGGCGGGGTCGATTCAGGCGAAGACACCTGGGCTGCGGCCAAGCGCGAGCTGTTTGAGGAGACCAATGCACGCTCGGTCGAAAAGCTCGGGGAAGTCTCCGAGTGGCTGACCTACGACATTCCGCGCACCGTGGCGGGCCGCGCCTGGAAGGGCCGCTTCCGTGGCCAGAAGCAGAAATGGTACGCCATGCGCTTCACCGGCAAGGACAGCGAGATCAACGTTGCCTCGCCCGCCGGACACAAGGCGGAGTTCATCGACTGGCGCTGGGAGCCGATGGAAAATCTTCCCGGCCTGATCGTGCCGTTCAAACGTCCAGTCTATGAGCGGGTGGTCCAGGAATTCACGAAATTCTCGGGAAAATAAAATCGCTCTGTTTCAAATGCAAAAAAGCCCCGCGGTTGCGGGGCCTTTTCAATTTCAGTTGGAGCATTCCAGTCAATGCATCGCAGTTGAAACGATGTAATGCTGAATCGCCTTGAAGTGATCGAGACGTTCGATGGCGCGATCGAGCGCGTCACCCTCTTCTTCCTTCAGGCCTTCTTCCATCTCGGAGATCTTGTCCGCGAAAGCTTCGCGGTCGAGCTCCTGCAACGAGGTGGCGGTGTCGGCGAGAACCGTCAGGCCCTTGTCGGAGATTTCCGCAAGGCCGCCGAGCACGATGATCTTCTCGTGCTTGCCGCCAGCGGTCACCGTCATGATGCCGGGGCGAATGGTCGCCACCAGCGGCGCATGCCCGGCCATCACGCCGAGATCGCCGTCGACACCCGGAATATCGACCTGCTCGACTTCACCCGAGAAGGCGATCTTTTCCGGAGAAACCAGATCGAAGTGAAACGTGGCCATTCTGATTACGCCGCTTCCGCTGCGAGCTTCTTGCCCTTCTCGACGGCTTCTTCGATCGTACCGACCATGTAGAAGGCCGCTTCCGGCAGATGATCGTACTTGCCTTCCACCAAGCCCTTGAAGCCCTTGATGGTGTCGGCGAGGTCGACGAACTTGCCCGGCGAGCCGGTGAAGATTTCAGCGACGTGGAACGGCTGCGACATGAAGCGCTCAACCTTGCGGGCGCGCGCCACCGTCAGCTTGTCCTCTTCGGACAGTTCGTCCATGCCGAGAATCGCGATGATGTCCTGCAACGCCTTGTAGCGCTGAAGCACCTGCTGCACCTGACGTGCAACGGCGTAGTGTTCTTCACCGACAACGAGCGGCGAAAGCATGCGCGAGGTCGAGTCGAGGGGATCGACCGCCGGATAGATGCCCTTTTCCGCGATCGAGCGCGACAGCGTGGTGGTCGCGTCCAAGTGCGCGAACGAGGTCGCAGGCGCCGGGTCGGTCAAGTCGTCGGCCGGCACGTAAATCGCCTGCACCGAGGTGATCGAGCCCTTGGTGGTGGTGGTGATGCGCTCCTGCAGCGCGCCCATGTCGGTCGCGAGCGTTGGCTGATAACCCACCGCCGAAGGAATACGGCCGAGCAGCGCGGACACTTCCGAACCTGCCTGGGTGAAGCGGAAGATGTTGTCCACGAAGAACAGCACGTCCTGGCCCTTGTCGCGGAAGTCTTCCGCGATGGTCAGACCGGTGAGCGCGACGCGGGCGCGGGCGCCCGGCGGTTCGTTCATCTGGCCGAACACCAGCGCGCATTTGGACTTCACGCTCGGATCCGGATTGTGCGGATCGGCGTTGACCTTGGACTCGATGAACTCGTGATAGAGGTCGTTGCCCTCGCGGGTACGCTCGCCGACGCCGGCGAACACGGAGTAGCCGCCGTGCGCCTTCGCGACGTTGTTGATCAGTTCCTGGATCAGCACGGTCTTGCCGACGCCGGCGCCGCCGAACAGGCCGATCTTGCCGCCCTTGGCGTAAGGCGCGAGGAGGTCGACGACCTTGATGCCGGTCACAAGGATTTCGGCTTCGGTCGACTGCTCGGTGTATTCAGGCGCCGGCGCATGGATCGGACGCTTGCCGTCCGACTTGACCGGACCGGCTTCGTCGATCGGCTCGCCGATGACGTTGATGATGCGGCCGAGCGTGCCTT
>CAZQMD010000522.1:0-2463 GCA_964594185.1 uncultured Afipia sp.
AAGCTGATGCGGCTGGCCAGCAGGTCGTAGGTTGTTGGACACGAGCCAGGCACGCCGGTTCTGCGGCTGAAGGGCTGTTCGAGGCTGACGGTCTGGCAAGCGAAGCGCGTAGCGAGTTCATTGGCACTGGCGATAATGGCTTCGTCGATCAACTGGCCGGGCATGCGCGCCACCACCAGATTGCCGAGACAAAGCTTTTTGCGGGATCGGAGATCGATATCGATCCGGTATCCGAATAGTGCGTGGATGAGGCCGCGCCGGTCCCGGATGGCAATCAGGCCGGTGCGATTAGATGGTTGGCGGCAGCGCCGCCTGGCGAAACGCAGCCATTCCTCCAGCGATATGCTAGCGTCATGTAGGTAGACCAGCGGATAGGCGGACTTTGCCTCCCGGAGACCGATCGAATGCGCTTGAAAATGCTGATCCATCGCCAAGGGAGCTCGTTACCGATCATGTCCTGCAAAAGTGCAGATTGAGCGGTCCTCGGCCCTTACGGCATTGATGTGTATCAACGATTCAGGGTTTTGATTTAGGTCAAAATGTCGGACGAATGCGTATATATAAAGGGTGGGACTAACACAGGCGGCATCAATGGATAGCGTTGAACACTGCGCAGCGGGCCAGGCGTGCAAGCACAATCGGAGCAGCACCGGATGCGCTGAATGCAGCGTCCGGCTCGTGAGTGTTTGCGGCGCTCTCGAACTCTTCGAGCTTGAGGCACTGGAGCGGATTAGCCAGCCGACAGTCTTTTCACCCAAGGCGATGCTGTTCGATCAGGGCGCGCTTGCCAGCCACGTTTTCAATGTGACTGAAGGCGTCGTTCGCCTCTACAAGTCGCTGCCCGATGGCCGGCGCCAGATCATGGGATTTGCGCTGCCCGGCGACTTTCTCGGACTTGCATTGATGGATCGTTATGGCGTGACCGCTGAAGCCGTCACGCCGGTCAGAGTTTGCCGTTTCCTGCGTTCGTCATTCGTGTCCTACATCGATGGCAAGCCGCATCTGTTGCGGCGGCTCCACGAGTTCGCAGGCCATGAACTGAGCCTTGCGCAGGATCAGATGCTTCTTTTGGGACGGAAGACGGCCGAGGAAAAGGTCGCCGCATTCCTGGTCAATCTCCAGATGCGGTATGCGAGGATCGGACCTCTGTCGGTCACCGTTCCTCTGCCGATGGGACGGCAGGACATCGCGGACTATCTCGGGCTGACCATTGAAACGGTAAGCCGAACGTTGACCAAACTCGCGCGCGAAAAGACCATCCTCATTGTCCCGGATGGTGTCCGGCTTCTCAGCAGCGAGCGGCTGGATCATCTCACTGCCGCGTGATTGGCAACATGCCGATGTGTTTTTGATCAAGGTCAATTCGCGCATCGGTCATCGAGGGTAGATGTCTTTCCATCGCAATGGAGAAGACAATGCCGAAAGACACCATCATCGCGCTGATCCCCGTGTTTCTGTTGTTCGGGTTTTTTGCAGCCACCATGATCTGGGCGGATATCTACTCGCGTAAGCCGCGATAAGAGAATTAATGGCGTTCGTCGTTCACATTGGAAACTGAGCGATACCCGTCGTCGCGCATGCATCATCAAATCTATTGTGAGATATGCCGCGCGGCGAGTTAATTGCATCGGTAAATCCGGTGTCATGGCGAATTACACGTTTTCCCCATGAGCGACTTTATCGACATTCAAGTTCATCGATAATCGGTTAGCTACCGCCGCGGCTGGTCGGCGTGGCGATGATGTGAGTCGATGTCTCATCATGAAGCTGGCCGTCGATACCTGCTTTCTTCAAACAGCAATGCATTGACGCCGCGACAGGTTGTCGCGCGCAAGAATAAATTTCGCTCACAGAGCAATTGCGCAGATGCATCTGCCGTTCGCATCGCCGCTCTCGAAATAGCATTTTTCTGCGACATGCCGTGCCGTTGACGACGCCAAACGGGAATGGGCAACTCGGCCGGCAAGAGAACGTAGAACGCGAATGCTTACTTTCAGCGCTTGCTCATCCGGTTATTGAAGGAGCGAAGATATGAATTTGAAATCCATGGTGGCTTCGGCACTCGCCATCGCTTTTGGTGCAGTGACGTTTGCCGGTGGAGCTATCGGTCAGACAGGCGGCCCGCTGGTCAACGGCGAATGGCTGGAGAAGAACCTGAATGATCCGAAGGTGCGGATTGTTGAAGTCAGTGTCGATACTGGCGTGTTCGATCGCGGTCATATCCCTGGGGCACAAAATATCGTTTGGCACACAGACCTGGTGGATACCGTGCGCCGCGACATCGCTTCCAAGGAAAAATTCCAGGATCTCGTCCGCAAGCTCGGCGTGGATCAGGACACGACTGTTGTGCTCTACGGCGACAATAACAACTGGTTCGCCGCCTGGGGTGCGTGGGTATTCGACATCTACGGTGTGAAGAACGTCAAGCTGCTCGACGGCGGTCGCAAGTAGTGCGCTGCCGAG
>CAZQMD010000523.1:0-2463 GCA_964594185.1 uncultured Afipia sp.
GACGGCGGCCCACCCTTCGTCGTGGCTGGGCCGACCGGCAATACCTGGGGCTTCGTCAACTTGTTCAGCGGCCTTCCCGACCAGCCTCATCGCGTGCGGATCAGCCAGGGCGTGCCCTATGATAACGACATCACACTACGCGTTTCGGGAACCTCCCCCTATCTGACGCGCCCTGCCGATATCCCGACCAGTTATCCGCTCCTGCAGTCGCCCTATAGCGGCTATATCGCCGCCGACGGAGTGTTCGCCAACGATACGAATTTCGGCGGCTCCTATGCGCAACGGGTCTGGACTGTCGGCTGCGGGTTCGGGCTCCGCTTCAGCGCAACGACTACCTCCGTCCGCATCTGGTTGTTCGAAGGATTCGGTACGGGCCGCCTAGTCCTGCTCCAAGACGACGTCGAGATCGCGAACCTGCAGCCCCCCTCGACCGTCAATCGCTACGAACTGTTCACGATGGCAACCGGGCTGAGCGGCACACACGAGTACGAGATCAAAGCTATTTCGCCGACCGTGCCGACTTATATCCACGACCTATTCGTGGACACACTCACTGCAGCGGCGCACATCGCCGTTCCATGCGATGCGTACTACGGCGACAGCATCGTCGCGATGAGCAACTCAGGCTTGGCGGATGCCCGACTAGGCGACGCTTACATTCTAGCTAATGCCCTCACCCGCTCGGCTGTCCGCGTTGGCGTTGGCGGCACCGGGGTTTCCGTCAGCGCTGGGAATCAGTCGATCAAATACGGCCGCGAGAACACCTCCAAGATCACCGGACTCACCTCAACACCTACCCGTGTATTTGTCTGCTATGGTGTCAACGACCTGTTCTACAATGTCCCGCTAGCTACATTCCAGGCTGACTATCAGGCGATGCTCACGAGCATTCGCGCGGGCCTTCCATCCGCCAAGATCTACGCTCGCGCGATATTGCCGCAATCTCGGAACACGGACGCAGACCGACAACTCTATAATGCGCGAATCTCGGCTGCGGTCACGGCAATGACCGATGCGAACATCGTCTATGTCAACACAGATGGCTGGATCATCGGGACGGCCGGAAGTCCTGACCTGGTCGACAACGTCCACCCCAACGCGAGCGGCTACGCCAAGATCGCCGCAGCGCAGGCCCTCCTGCTGTGACCTTCAATAGCACACCATTTCGGCGCCTTCACACATCGGGCAATCGACTCTTCCGGCGGGCGTACGCAGCCCGCACCGCCAAAGGCACATTCGCGCGGACTCAGCGTGCATTTCTTTCTCTGCGTCCCCTCCAGTTCGGTGAGCTTCTTTGCCTGCAGCGAGAGAGCTCATCGCAGATTTTACGAGGCGCATGGGCGCCTGAAACAGGGCAGGCAGAACAGCGGGAATTTCGCAACGGCACCCTTTCCTTGGTGCAAGGTCCAGCGGCATGACCAGTCAACACGACACAACGAGCATGCTCTTGGGCGAGATCAAGGGACAGATGCGCGAGCTTATTCACAACCTGAACAATGCCACAACGAAAATCGACGTACTTACTGAGAAGGTCATTGCTGCGGCAGCGCTCCCCGCAAGAATCGAGAAGCTAGAAGAACGCATGACAGCACTGGAAGCTGATCGAAACCGCCGCGACGGAGCAATGAGCTTCGGTGGCTGGGTTGTTCGCTCACCTCTCGTTGGCTGGCTGGCCGGCGCAGGTCTCGCCCTCTGGATGCTATTGAAGGGAAAGCCGTGATGAAGACGATCAACGCAGTGATCGAGATGTGCTGGCGAACGAGGAAGACTACGTCAACAACCCCAACGACGTGGGCGGAGAGACGAACCACGGCATCACCACAGCGACCGCGCGCAGCCAGGGCGTTAAGGGACCGATGAGCGCCATGACGCAGGACTTCGCCTTCGAGGTTTATTGGCGTCGTTATGTGATCGCGCCAGGCTTCGACCAGATTGCCACGGTGTCAATGCCGATCGCGGCCGAACTGGTCGATGCCGGCGTGAATATGGGGCCCGATGTCGCGACGGTTTCTCTGCAACGCTCGCTTAACGGACTCAATAACGGCGCACGGGATTATCCGGACCTTACGATCGATGGAGCGGTTGGTACGGCGACCCTCGCCGCATTGAAGGCTTTTCTTGCCAGACGCGGAGCGACAGGCGAACGGCGACTGCTGCCGTTGCTCAACGCCCTTCAAGGCGAGCGCTATCTCTCACTTACTGAAGACCGGGCCGGCCACGAGGCCTTTCTATACGGCTGGCTGGCGAGGGCGGCGTGAGCGGCACTGCCATCAGCGAGCCCGTCGATCAGATCGTCGTCGAGGCCGCGAAAGCTGCACCGACGAATGCGATCAACATGCCTGATCACCGGATCCGCGAACAGGCCTGGTACCAGGCGTTCGTGCGGCTCGCCCGCCCGACGCTTGACTGGATCACCAACGCAACGGTCGCCTGGACGATGATCCTGCAACCGCTGTTGTTCGA
>CAZQMD010000524.1:0-2443 GCA_964594185.1 uncultured Afipia sp.
CACCGACATCGAGGAATTCCTCGATCTGCGCAAGAACCCCGGCGACGACCGCCGCCGCACCCATGACATGAACACCGCGAACTGGGTGCCGGATCTGTTCATGCAGCGCGTGGAACAGGACGGCGAATGGAGCCTGTTTTCACCCGACGAAACACCGGACCTGCACGATCTTTACGGCCCGAAATTCAAGACCGCTTATGAGACCTATGAAGCCAAGGCCGATCGCGGCGAAATGCGCGTATTCAAGCGCGTGCGCGCCACCGATCTGTGGCGGCGCATGCTCACCATGCTGTTCGAAACCGGACATCCCTGGATCACGTTCAAGGACCCGTGCAACCTGCGCTCGCCGCAGCAGCATGTCGGCGTCGTGCACTCCTCCAACCTCTGCACCGAAATCACGCTGAATACGTCGGCGGATGAAGTCGCGGTGTGCAATCTCGGCTCGGTCAACCTGCTCAACCACACCACCAGCAGCGGCCTCAATCACGACAAGCTGAAGCGGACGGTCTCCACTGCCGTGCGGATGCTCGACAATGTGGTGGACATCAACTTCTACACCATCCCAGAAGCGCGGCGCTCGAACCTGCGTCACCGCCCGGTCGGCCTTGGTCTGATGGGCTTCCAGGATGCGCTACACGCCCAGCGCATCCCGGTGGCTTCCGACAGAGCGGTCAATTTTGCCGATACGAGCATGGAAGCAATCAGCTATCACGCCATCTCCGCCTCGGTGGATCTCGCCGCCGAGCGCGGGCGTTATCCGTCATTCGACGGCTCGCTATGGTCGCGCGGCATTTTGCCGATCGATTCGATTGCGATCCTGTCCGACGCGCGCGGCGGCGCGAGCTTCGACACGTCGACAACTTTAGACTGGTCGAACCTGCGCGAACGGGTCCGCAAGACCGGCATGCGTAACTCGAACGTGATGGCGATCGCACCGACCGCGACGATTTCCAACATCTGCGGTGTCGCCCAGTCGATCGAGCCTGCCTACCAGAACCTCTATGTCAAATCGAACATGTCGGGCGACTTCACCGAGGTGAACGAGTTCCTTGTGCGCGACCTGAAGGCACGCGGACTATGGGACGAAGTGATGGTGTCAGACTTGAAATATTTCGACGGCAGCGTCGGCCAGATTGACCGCGTGCCGGACGATCTCAAGGCTCTCTACGCAACCGCCTTCGAAATCGACACCGCATGGCTGATCGAAGCGGCGGCCCGCCGCCAGAAGTGGATCGATCAGGCGCAGTCGCTCAATCTCTATATCGCCAACCCGTCAGGCAAGAAGCTGGACCAGCTTTATCGCCTCGCCTGGAGCGTAGGTCTTAAGACGACTTATTACCTGCGCTCGCGCAGTGCGACCCATGTCGAGAAGTCGACGCTCAAAGGCACCGACGGCAAGCTGAACGCCGTGTCTGCCATTGCGCCCGCTGCCGTGCAGGCACCGATTATCGTGCCGCAGGCATCGAAGCAGACCGATTTCGCGGAAGCACTGGCTTGCTCGATCGACAATCCTGACTGCGAGGCGTGTCAGTGACAGGCGTCGTCCCCGCGAAGGCGGGGACCCACACCTTTGTGCCGCCAATCACAGCGGCTGATCTTCATAATTTGTCACCGATGTCTGCAATGCACTGGGTACCCGCCTTCGCGGGGACGACATCGAGAAAACAGGAATACCTCCATGCTCGATTGGTCAGACTCAACATCACCCGCTGCGCCCACACCTGCCGCGATCTTCAACACGCCATCAGGCGCTGAACAGACCGGCCTCGGCGCTATCGACCGTAGTGGCGGGCGCGTGTCCGTCGACGAAAAGCGGATGATCAACTGCCGCGCCGACGTCAATCAACTCCTTCCACTGAAGTACAAATGGGCGTGGGAAAAGTATCTCGCTGGCTGCAACAACCACTGGATGCCGACCGAGGTCTCGATGCAGGCCGACATCGCGCTGTGGAAATCGCGCGACGGACTGACCGAAGATGAGCGCCGCGCCATCAAGCGCAATCTCGGATTCTTCGCGGCCTCCGAGAGTCTCGTCGCCAACAACATCGTGCTGGCGATCTATCGTCACCTCACCAATCCGGAATGCCGGCAGTATCTGCTGCGTCAGGCGTTCGAGGAGGCGGTGCACACCCACACCTTCCAGTATGTCGTTGAAAGCCTTGGCCTTGATGAAGGCGAGTTGTTCAACATGTACCGCGAAGTGCCCTCCATCACCGACAAGGCGGCGTGGGCGCTGAAGCACACACAGAATCTCGACAATCCGGATTTCCAGACCGGCACGCTGGAAAGCGATCAGGCTTTCCTGCGCGATCTCGTCGCCTTCTATGTCGTGTTCGAAGGCATGTGGTTCTACACCGGCTTTGCGCAGATCCTGTCACTCGGACGGCGCAACAAGATGGTCGGAATCGCCGAGCAGTATCAATACATCCTGCGCGACGAGAGC
>CAZQMD010000525.1:0-2432 GCA_964594185.1 uncultured Afipia sp.
TTGATCCGCGCGCGGATCAATACGGCGCGGCATGATCCCCAGTACGGTACCTGAGACGGCGTCCGTTGCGAACGGCGCGGGCCACGCGAAAAATCGCGCTGACCGCTTCGTTCAGTTCGGAGCGATGCACGGAGCCTCGGCCGGAGAGCTGGATCAGGCCGCCGACTGCAAAGGTTCGCTGGTTGCCAACCTCGCCAGCGCGGAAGCGTCAGCTTCCACGCGTTGCTTGACGTTGTTCAGCCATGCTTCGAGCTCAAACACGTTGCAGGTCCGCGATACGGACAACCAGACCGGCAAAGAGCGGTTCGGGCCGTCGATCGCGACGAGGCTGAGTTCGCGCGTTGCGAAGGCGGGTCTCAGACCGAACACGATCGAACTGGTGTCAGCGCAGGCGCGCGCTGCGAGATCGTGATAGTCGCGACATCCAGTGACATCGCAGTCGAGTCCGCTTGCTCCGAAGAGCTCGACGGCGACAGTCTCGAGCACGGACATCTGCACCGACCCGCCATGGCAAAAGAGCCGAATCGGTCGCTGACCCCGCCCAAGCTGCGACCAGTCGTTGATCCGGCCGTCTAGGATCTGCCCTACCTGATCCGGAGTGACGATGAGCCTCTCCACGCTCGCGTGGGCAAAGACAGTCGGCACGGCCTCGTACAGCAACATGAAACGCTTCGCTTTGTCGTGGGGAAGCCGCCCGTGGTGCACAACGACCTGCTCATCCGCGTCGGGAACGCGTCGATCGATGCCGAAGCTGTAGTGTTTCACGAAATCGTCGGTCTTGCTGTTGTTGGGGCACGACGGCGTTGGTGGCGGCAAAGAGGGCAGATCGGCGAGGCTCGCGCGGAACGTGCTGATTTTGTCTGCAATGCGGTTGTTCAGAAACATCTGATTCCCCCTGTTGAAGTTTACCAACCCATCTTCAGCCATTCGCGAATCTTCGTCACGCCGGCCGCGCCGTTGAACGCCGGCGACAAGG
The DNA here is from genome assembly GCA_964594185.1 of uncultured Afipia sp. Taxonomy (GTDB): domain Bacteria; phylum Pseudomonadota; class Alphaproteobacteria; order Rhizobiales; family Xanthobacteraceae; genus Afipia. Next base: position 977 of record CAZQMD010000525.1, read on the forward strand.
GCGTGCCAAGAGCCCATGTTTCCGGATTCTGAAAAGCACGGAATGCCGGAGCATTGTATAATTTCTGCAGGCGCTCCTTAAGTTCCGGAGAGGCCGCGATTTCATCGATGACACGCCCGCCGATTTTCATCGTTTGCCCCCCGAGATGCAGGTAGTTGTAGTAGATGAACAGTTTCCCCGGGGGCCCCCACCAGATCAGATCGGTTGCGTTGACCAGCCGCCGCCGAAGCAGGATGATTCGTTCGTAGTTGGAAATGATGTCGTTCTGATAGGCTCGCTTTTCGTCGGCCGTCGCAGCCTTCGCCTCAAGGCTGATTGTGGTGCCGGCGATCTGATCCAGCGCGGTCTGAAACACGGCGTCGGTAATCAGCGAAACGCTTGAAAAGCCGGCACTCGAGATCGCATCGACATGCCCCCCCAATGTCGTGACGAAGGCCTTGTCGTCGGTGGTCGTTGCGACCTGCGCTCTCCAGATATCCAACTGAAGCCGAGCCGCGTCGTCGTTGGCCCGGTATTTAGCAAGGGTTTCGATCGCCCATGTTTGTTCGGCGGCAACGTTGGTCTCGAAAGCTACATTCGCTAGAAAACGGATGGGATCGATCTTGGGCAGATTGGAACTCTCGTTGCCGATCGCTAGCCGATGTTTCGAAACGTGCTCCTTGAATTTCGCGATGACAGCGGACTTGTCGACGCTGCCAAGGAAAGCCTTGTTATACTCGTAAAACACCGGCCTTAAAACGTCGATTGAGAGCAGGCGGGATGCGCGCGTGAGAATGAACGGGACTTCGGGACGCGCCGGTGCGGCGTTAAAGGCTTTCGCCAGCAAGGTTGGTTCTGGCACCGACAGTCCGTCGACCCCGATCGAAATCAGTGCTTCATCCATTGCCTTCATGTATGCAAAGCGCGCGTAGATGGTGTCGAACATGACAAAAGACCATGTCATAGCTGCGCCGAAGATCGCGCAGGTAATCATCCAGGACAAAGCGGGCTGAAGGACAAGGGCGCGGATATATGTGTCCTTGAACGGTAGAAATCTGGCACCCGCGGGCAAGACGTAGTTTGTCGCAAAAAAGATCAGAAATGTCAGAGCGTAGGCCGGTGTAGCGAAATAGAAGTCGTGGGGAAAAATGTAGAACACTACGACGCCGACCGCGAATGAAGCGAGCAGCGAATGAAATACGATCAAGAACAATAAGCTTGCACTACGCATCAACAGCCCCGAATTGAGGGGAGTTTTCACAAACAATTCGTGCAACCTAAAGTAAATGCATCGGGGCGGCAAACAAAATCGGCTCGTACTCTAGGGGGACGCTACATCCGCGGCATTGGACCACCTAGGCTTCCTGGCCAACCTTCAGCAGCGAGCAACCGGTGATCTTGTAGATGCCGTCCGGCTGCAGTTCGAGCGTGTAGAGTGCTTCCCAGGCCTCGCCATTCGCGTCGACGATGTGCACGC
>CAZQMD010000526.1:0-2427 GCA_964594185.1 uncultured Afipia sp.
CGGCGGCTACGGCAACGCGGCTTCATCGGGCGGTCATGGATCTCGCGCCGGAGGCCAGGCGAACCCGTGCGAAGGTGAACCAGGCCGCACGGCGGAGCGAGGCGCCCCGCGTAGTCGGCTGCCCTGCCAGGCTACTCAGCTCAACGCGCGATATCTCTGAAGAGTCCGATGCTCACGCGCATTCCCTTCCCGGGCGCGCTGTCGACGACGAAATCCGCCTTGGCGTTCTCCCTCAACGTGGCGAGCATGAGTGCTGAGAGCTTCCCGGACACCGGCCAGGATGCGCCTTCAGGAAGTCCGCTTCCGTCGTCGGCCACGACGATCCTATAGTAGTCGTTCCGTTCCTGCAGGCACCTGACCGTCAATGTGCCGGAGTCCCGCCCTTCAAAGGCGTATTTGAATGCGTTCGTCAGCAATTCGTTGACGAGAAGCCCAACCGGCATCGCCACATTGATCGAAATCGGAGCTTGGTCGGCTTTGAGGTCCAGCCGGACGCCGTCAAGACCGTGGGTACGCGTTACCGCGGACGCGATTTGTGTCAGGTACTGACCAAGGTCTATGGTTTGACCAAGACCGTCGCCGGAAAGTTCTCTGTAAAGAATCGCCAAGGAATCGATGCGTCCAGCCAGCCGATCCAGCGCGGCCCGGTCGGCGCTGCCTTGATTGCGTACATCGAGGCGAATGAGGGCGGCGATCAGTTGCAGGTTGTTCTTTACTCGATGCTGCAATTCCTTGAGCAACAGATCCTTATCGCGCAATTGTCGCTCGAATTCCTCACGCTGCGATTTGGCGCGCTCGGTAATGTCGATCAGTGCAACAATGCGATAGTCCTCCGTTTCGTCCTCGTTTTGGATCACACCGGCAAATGCGTCTACCAACAAATGCTTCGGCTGCTCGCGCTGAAATGTCCCGATAAAATCATCGCAGTCGATGAGCGCCTTGGTGAAGGTGACATCGGGCTGCCCTTCGAGCGTGAACGACTCCAGGACGGACCATCCTCTTCCCTTGATTTCCGAGGCGGTCTGCCCCGTCAGCGCCTCATAGGATTTGTTTGCAAAGACTATGCGCTGATCTCCACCGACGATTTTGGAAATGACGATTGCTATCGGTATATGGTCGAGAAACAGTCTAAATTCATGGGAGTCGATGGCGTGTGTGATATCCAACGCGTCGAATAGATCATTGACCTGCTGCGAAGATGACGCGGAGCCCTGTTCTGGGTCGCCCATATTGCCCGTCCTAATCTGTCGGCTAGGATTCGCTCCGTCCCGCTGTCCCTGCGGGACCTTCGCCGCGAATGATAGGGCTTTTGCGCAGCCGTTCCAGTCAAATCGCCCGCCGAGGAGCGAACTGGATTTCTAGGGACGTCCAGCCGCCGCAGTACCGAGCGGCAAAGTTGCTGGCAGCGGCGCGTGACAGGCGTTTGCTGCTGCGGCTGACGCACCAAAGCTACCGAATTCGCCGGGCCGAAGACGAGCATGGTCGCCGACCCGACAAGAACCGCCATGGCTGAGACGATCACCACGAGGAAAATCCGTTCCTCCATGGATGGTGAATGAACGGCAGCAGCCTCGGTTCCCGCATACTTGGTTATAAGGGCGCGCAAAGGCCGGGACCCCGCAGCGACAAGCGGTCGTCATCGCTAGGCAGACTTGCGGTGCGGCCCTGGCTGACGGCTTTTTCGTTGCAGCCTCCCTTGCCGTCTTCTTGCCCTCGAGGGACACCAACATTTCCTTCTGACCCGCCACTGCCTTCTTCGGCTTCTTGGCGCCCTTGGCGGCCTTCGCCTGCGCCGCGCCACCCACACTCCGCCGCAGCGCCTCCATCAGGTCGACGACGTTGACAGCCGCGGGCTTCTCCTTCGGCGTGATCGGCTTGCCGGCACACTTCTGGCTGACGGGTCGATCAGCGCGGTTTCGCACTGGTCCTCGAACTTGTCGGGCTCGAGCCGTCCGGACTTCTGGTCGACGATGTGCTTTGGCGAGATCGAGCATATCCTTGGTGACTTTGACCTCTTGGATCTCTTCAAAGTATTCTTCGGATCCCGCACTTCGTAAGGGTCCCGCAGCAGTGTACCGACCAAGCCTTGTCCATTGGCTTCGAGGGCAATGATGTGCTCGCGATTGGTGAGCACGACGCGTCCGATCGCGACCTTGTCCATCTCCCGGACGGTCTCTCGGATCATGGCAAAAGCGTCATGCCGACCTTCCCGTCGGGCCTGAGATAGTGGGGGCGGATCAGATAGCGCGGATCGATCTCGGACCTGTCGACGAACTCGTCGATCTCGATGGTGCGCGTGGACTCGAGCGCGACGTTCTCCAGTTCCTCCTTGGAATCGGATGCGGTGGCCGGTCGCCCTAGTGAGCTGGTTGAACGAGGTCTTCTCGGACTCGGGCGGGGCCGGGTAGAGCGCCACCGGAGAGGTGA
>CAZQMD010000527.1:0-2406 GCA_964594185.1 uncultured Afipia sp.
GCGACTTGATTTTCGCCGCTGAGAGACCAAGACGCCCGAGCCGGTCGGCGCGCGCACTCTTGAGCTTGTCGTGATGAAACGGATCGAACGTGGTGCTGACGCGGCCCCAGATCGCGGCGGCGGCTTTGGTGGATAGCTGCTGGCCGCAGACAATGGCTGCGAGGCCAGCGAAGCCCGGCTCGCGCCGCCGCAGCGACGGCATCCCGGCGGTCTCGAGCACCGGGCCAAGGCGCGGATCGATGCGGACCAGCGCTTGAACCGCGTCATCAAGGTCCGCTTGCGTGTTGAGATGGACTGTCATTCGATTTACGAGTGTCCGGTATCCGACGTTTGCCTTACCTTGCAGCGCCTCTCGAGCAAACGTCGGATACGAGAGGCACTCGCAAACCATAATTCTCGTGATCCTATGGTTCTGACCTTCGTAAAAGTGCTTGCGAAAGATACAGTACGAAGGTCAGAACCGGATCACGAGCATGAAGGGAAAAAGACGCGGGCGCAAATGCTGCGTAGCGCATTGTAGAAGTTGAGCCATGCCGCCACCCGTTTTCCGTTTCGCCCCGAGCCCGAATGGATTTCTCCATCTCGGGCATGCGCGCTCGGCGTTGCTGAATTTCGATCTCGCCCAACGAAGCAACGGCCGGATGCTTTTACGGATCGAGGATATCGACACGACGCGCTGCAGGCCGGACTACGAGCGCGCGATCTATGAAGACCTCGCGTGGCTCGGGATCGCATGGGAAGAGCCAGTGCGGCGGCAGTCGGACCATCTGCAACTCTACCGTGAGGCCGTCGAACGCCTGACGCGCGAGGGGCTGATCTACCCGGCGTTCGAGAGCCGGGGCGAGATCGCCCGATTGGTCAGCGAGCAGGAAAAATTGGGTTCATGGCCGCGCGATCCCGACGGAGCGCCGGTCTATCCCGGAACTGGCAGACATCTGACGGAAGCGGAACGCGCGCAAAGAATCAGCGCGGGGGCGCCCTATGCCCTGCGGCTCGACATGGACACTGCTGTCGCGCGCGCGGGTTTGCTGTCGTGGATGGAGGAGGGGGCGGGGCCGGAGGGCGAAACCGGCACTGTTCCTGCGCAGCCTGACCAATGGGGCGACGTCATCCTCGCCCGCAAGGACACGCCGACAAGCTATCACCTGTCGGTGGTGATCGACGATGCGTTGCAGGGCGTGACCCATGTGGTGCGTGGGCAGGATCTGTTCCGGGCCACCGGGGTGCACCGCCTGCTGCAGCAATTGCTCGGGCTTCCGCAGCCGGTTTATTGCCACCATGCCCTCGTGCTGGACGATGCCGGGCAGAAACTGTCGAAATCCACACGCTCAACGGCGCTGCGAGAGCTGCGGGCTGCCGGAATGACCCCGGACGAGGTGCGGCGCCTTGCCGGTCTTGCGAACGGGGTCTGATCTTGCGATGTGGGCAGCGGTCTTCGGAAAGGTCATGCCCGTTCACAAAGATGAACCGCCGATGGCGTGACTCCCGCATCCCTGCCATGCCATGTTGGATATGGATGGGGGAATCATGGCGGCGAGGTCGCACGTCAAGCGAAGCCTGAAGGCGGGCGTCAAGCGTGGTGCGAAAGCGCCTGCGCGCAGCCCGCGTGTGGCGAAAAAAATGTCTTCCAAAAAGACCGCTCCCAAAAAGACTGCTCTCAAAAAGACCGCCGCAAAAAAGCTGGCCCGTAAACCCTCCACGAAAAAAACCATCAAACGGCCGGAGGCGGAATCGGGGATCGTGGAAGCTGCGCTTGCGGCATTCGCCCACGAGGTCCGCACGCCACTGACCGGCATCCTGGCGATCAGTTCATTGCTGGCGACATCCGAACTCGGCGAGCGTGAGAAGCGCTGGGTCGATACGATCAAGGTCGGTGCAGAGCATCTGGCTGCACTTGCGACACTGTTTGTGGATGCGGCGCGCAGCGGCAGCACCGGCCTTTCGGTGCGTCAGGATTTCTTCGATCTGCGCACGTTGTCGCGGACGCTGGGCGACTCGCTGGCCGGGCGTGCGTCGGCCAAGGGCCTGCAATCGCAGGTGATGATTGCGGAGGACTTGCCGGCTTTCGTGATCGGCGATCCGGTCCGCTTGCGGGCGGCGCTCGAAAACCTGATCGACAATGCGGTCAAGTTCACGCAGCAGGGCAACGTGGCGCTGGACGTATCCGTGAAGGCTGGCGCGAGCGGCAGGCTCGGCGTGGTGTTCGCGGTGTCCGATAGTGGCATCGGCCTTTCGGTGGCCGAGATCCGGCGGCTGTTCAAGCCGTTCTCGCAGGCCAATGTCAGCATCGCGTCCCGTTTTGGCGGCGCGGGTCTGGGACTTTCGTCGGTCAAGCAACTCGCCCGCGCCATGGGCGGCGATATCACAGCAAACCAGCGTAGCGGCGGAGGAATGACAATTCTGCTG
>CAZQMD010000528.1:0-2401 GCA_964594185.1 uncultured Afipia sp.
CAGGCTGACGGGTGGAGCTTCGATTTTTCGCATCTCCACGCCAAGTCCGGCAGCCCCTCACCGCTCAAGCACTTCGCCTACGATGTGCGCGAGATCGTCCGCCGACAGGCACTTCCCGGCTATCGGCTTTGCATCCAACGCGGTTTCCGCGGCGTCGAACGGCTTGAGTTCGTGCCTATCCCGCGCGATCCGTTCGTCCGTCGGCCGGTGGGACCTTATGGGGATAAGCTGTGACTCGCCTCGTGCTATCGGGGACGCGAGCTGTCGTGCCATCGGGGACCCGATCCTCGTGCTATCGAGGACCAGAATCGCCGGACTTTCCTGACCGCTCAACGGCTTGGCACCTTCTTAACTTCCCTAACCCAGATTCCTTCGGAATCTGTCTAACGCACCAGACTTGTCCACCGTCGGGGATAGCAGCCTCGCCGGGAAGGGACCGGCCAAAAGGCGCGGGTCCGATCCGGCCACGAGGTCGCGCATGACCGATCTCACGCATGTCGAACTGCTGTGGCTCGAGAAGCAGATTGAACGATGGATACGCTTCGGCCGGCCGGCAGACGAACAGATCCTCGATCGGCGACGGCGGATCCTCTCGTTTACACCCGGCAGTGTCTTCGGCTTCGTCCGGTGGGCCGCCAACGACTACGGCACGATCGCTTCACGCATCGACATCCTGCGCGCCGTGCGCACGAGCGAAGCCTGCTCAACCATCCCGTACGTGCGGCCGGGTGCGGACATCCTCTTGCGCGCGTCCGGCTGGCCGAAGGTCAAGCATGTGTTGCAGATGATCGATATCGTCGAAGCGCTTGGCATCGATCCCGCCGACGCGGCACCTGACTATTGGCGCCACGTTCACAGTCGTCTGGCGGTCGGGGAAGCGCTGAGGCCCTATACGATGGCACGCCACAAGGCCTGGCTACTGCGGCAGAGACTCGATCCGTGACGCGCCATGTGTGCGTTCTGCTGATTGGGATGGGCGTCGTCAGCCTGATGGCACCGGCCATCCTGCCGTCGCATCGGATGCTTCTGTGGAACGCGTCGGCCAGCGTGCCCGTCGGGCTTTATTTACTCGAGCCCAACGACACGCGGTATGTTTCTGAACTGGTGGCTGTCCTGCCGCCGGACCAGCTCGCCAGCTACCTCGAAGCCGGCAACTACTTGCCACGCGGCGTTCCCATGTTGAAGCATGTGCTGGCGCTTCCCGGTCAGACCGTCTGTCGGCAGGGTCTCGTCATCACCATCGATAAAGTTGCTGTTGGGATGGCACGAGAACGGGATCGGCGAGGACGTTCTTTGCCCGTCTGGCAGGGCTGCCGCGTTGTCGCCCAGGACACTCTCTTCCTCATGAATTCGCAATCCGCCGACTCGCTGGACGGGCGGTATTTCGGGCCGCTGCCGATATCAGCCGTCATCGGTCGGGCACATCGCGTTTGGACAAAGGAGGACTGACCATGCAGTGCCCCGGCTCTGAGCCGTTCGCACGCCCGTTCGCAGGGCGTCGCAATCCTTCCTCCTTTCCGGTCAGGATTCGTCACAACAGCATCGGATTGATCGTCTCGCTGGCTGCCGTCCTCCTCATGTCGGCCGCGGTCTCACCTGGTGGTGTGGTCCGTGCCGAATCAGCCACTGCCGTGATGCTAAAGACCGCACCGGACGCCGGTCGTTATGCAAGCTTCGAGCGCGAAGCGGCGCAGCGATTTGCCGTGCCGGCATCCTGGATCGGAGCGGTGATGGCGATCGAAAGCGGGGGTGACGTGCGGGCTCTGTCACCTCAAGGCGCCATGGGACTGATGCAGATCATGCCCGAAACCTGGGCTGATTTGCGTGTCCGACATGATCTCGGTGACAATCCGTATGATCCGCGCGACAACATCCTTGCGGGTGCGGCCTACTTGCGAGAGCTGTATGAGCGCTACGGCTCACCAGGTTTTCTGGCCGCGTATAATGCAGGCCCTGGGCGTTACGACGACCACATGGCCACAGGCCGAGCGTTGCCGTACGAGACGCAACTCTACGTGGCCACTCTCGCGCCTCTGATCGGAGAACGGCAGGCCGATGACATTGTCACCGCCAGCCGTCGCATCGTTCCCTGGCAGGAAGCGCCGCTATTTGTGACGCGGGATCAGGAAAATTCCGCAGTCACGCCGTCAGCGCCCAAGACGACAACTGAGCGGCCATCACGGGGCCGGTCTGCCGAGAGCCTATCGCGGTTGGAAGCACGAACCGACAGCTTGTTTATTCGCAATGGAAACGCAGGGCGCCTGCCATGATGCGGAGAGCAGACGACTGGATCATCAAGCTATGCTCATGAGAGTGCTCATGAGGTTCGTCGGCCCAGAGACCCAAATCATGGACGGCAAGATAAAGCGGGTGGCCCCGCTGCCGTCGCTGTGCTCCTAAA
>CAZQMD010000529.1:0-2392 GCA_964594185.1 uncultured Afipia sp.
ACATGAGCGCAATCGGCTTTCAGCTTCCCGAAGACGTGGTTGCGGTGCGCGATGGGGTCATGCGGTTTGTCGAAGCCGAGGTTCTCCCGCGCCTGGAGCGCAACCACGCGTTGTTCAATGATCCGCGCCTCACCTATGCTGCCGACGGGCGTTATGCGCCGGAGGTGCGCGCGCTAATCCGCGAGGTGCGCATGGCGTCCGCCGCGGCAGGTTACTACGCGATGTGTGCGCCAGCCGCGATTGGCGGCGGCGGGCTCGGACATCTTGCCTATTACGTCGCCTGGGAGGCCGTCTACCGACGAATCGGCGGCCATTCGATCCTGACGCCCTGGGTGATCGCTCATTGGGCCTTTGGGCCGAGCGCAATGCTGACGCAAGCGACACCGGAGGCGCAGGCGCGCTGTCTCGACGCAATGATCACGGGACGCACCTCGATGTGTTTCGGACTGTCGGAACCAGGAGCGGGCTCGGACGCCAGCATGATAAAGACCCGCGCGGTGGGCGATGGAGACGGCTGGCGCATCACCGGACGGAAACTCTGGACCACGAACTCGCCCACCGCGGAATGGTGCATCGTGTTTGCCGTCACCGATCCGGGTAAGGCGCAGCGAAAAGCCGGCGGGATCAGCGGCTTTCTGGTGCCGACCGACACCGAGGGGTTTGAAGTTGAAAGCGTGGTGCGGCTCTTCGGTCATCCCGGCGGTCATGAAGGCGCGCTGGTGCTTGAGAACATCAGGGTTGAGCCGTGGCAACTCGTCGGCGCGCTCGACGACGGCTTCAAGCTCGCGCTCTATGGCGTTTCGCTCGGGCGGATCTACAATTCGGCACGTGCGGTTGGTCAGGGCCGCTGGGCGATCGAGAAGGCGCTCGGCTATGTAAAGCAGCGTGAGGCGTTCGGCGCCAAGATCGCCGAGTATCAGGGCGTCTCGTTCCCGCTCGCGCGCGCCGCCACTGAACTTCACGCCGCGCATCTGATGGGACTCAACGCCGCGATGCTGCTCGATAGTGGCGAGCGGGCCGTGAAGGAGTTGTCGATGGCGAAAGCCTACGCCGTACAGGTGGGCTATCGAGCCGTCGATCAAGCGATACAGGCCCACGGCGCCATGGGCCTTACCAACGAGGTCGGCCTCGTCCATGCCTTGCAGGATTTGCGAATCATCAACATTGCCGACGGCACCAACGAGATCCTGGCACGCACCATCGCGCAGCGGCTGCTGGCCGGCGATATCGAGTTGTAGCCGGCCAGACCAATGGGGACAAGGCCCGGCTCCCTTGCAAGAGGCCGATCCGTCTATTACGGTCGGATCGTGATGATGTATCGTCCGAGGCTTGAGTCGTTCGCTGGCCGCCCATTGAAAGTAGTTTCAGCGCTTCGCAATGTTGCCCGAACAGCCTTGTTGGTCTATTACACGGCATTACTCATCTGGTGCAAGAGCTGGGCTTTGTACGGTGATGCCATTCGGGTTTGAGCGAGCAAGATTTGAAATCTTCATCGAGAATGAAGCGGGTTGCCAAGCGCGAGCCCAAGCGTAAAAATGTCGCACTTTCCGTGCCGCCGAAATCGCACGTTTCACGAGACCTTATCCTTCGGGTCGCGGCACAGCTTTTTCGACAGCAGGGCTATTCCGCCACTACGCTTCGACAGATCGCTGACAAGGCGGGAATGAAGGCAGGCAGCATCTACTACCACTTCGATTCGAAAACCGCGATATTGGACGAAATCCTCGAACTTGGATTGCAACGTATATTCGATGCGGTAAAGGCAAGTGTGAACGAACTTGGCAAGGGGTCGCACCGGAACAAGATCAGCGCCGCGATCAAAGCTCATCTTGTCACCCTGCTGCAAGAAAGCGACTACACCTCCGCCAACATGCGCGTCTACGGTCAGTTGCCGGAGCGCATCAAGAAGCGCCATCGTCCACTGCGCCGCGCCTATGGCAAATATTGGGATGACATGCTGGCGGATGCGCAGCGTGCCGGCGAAATCCGCCCGGAGATACTAATCGTTCCGCTACGCAGGTTTATTCTTGGTGCCTTGAATTGGACGGTCGAGTGGTTCGATGCGCGAAAAAGCAGCTCGGTACAGGAATTGGCGAGCCGGACCACGTTGCTGATCTTCAACGGCATCTTGCCGCGTTAGTGTTTCCAGTTTGTGCGTTGGTTATCGCATACGCTTGGCGACCTCTTCCAGCATTACTTCAGTAGTGCCGCCGCCAATTGATTGAACGCGAGCATCTCGCGACATTCGTTCAATCGTACTCTCTCGCATGTAACCCATGCCGCCGTGAAATTGCAGGCACGTGTACATCACCTCGTTGACGAGCTCGCCGCAATAAGCCTTGACCATCGATACTTCCTTGGTGGCATCGATCCCCTGCGTTACCAGCCATGC
>CAZQMD010000530.1:0-2387 GCA_964594185.1 uncultured Afipia sp.
TTCATTCCGAACGACAAGACGAATCTGGCACCGTATCGCATCGTCCACTTTCTGGCGGTCGCAATCGTCATCTCGCGATTGATTCCGAAGGACGCGCCGTTCCTGTCGACGTCGTGGCTTCGGCCGCTGCGGCTGTGCGGAGAGCGCTCGCTCGAAGTCTTCTGTGCGGGCGTATTCCTCGCGTTCGTCGCTTACTTCGCGATCGACCTTGTCTCCGACTCGCTCGCCTTCCAGGTCGTCGTCAGCACCGCGGGCATCAGCATCATGATCTCCGTCGCCTATTTCAAAACCTGGGCGAGAGATTTTCGCGCTGCATTTGATCGACGACCCGTCGAGCGCGAAGCAAGTCCGCAACCAAGACTAGCACGAAGGGAACTATGAGATGGGCTTCGATCAATACCACGAACCGCCCCAGGAGCTTTCGCAAGAGGTGCGCACCTTCGCGCGGATGATCGCTTCGCTGATCGAGGAGGCCGAGGCCATCAATTGGTACGAACAGCGCATGTCAGTCGAGAAGGACAAGAAGGCGAAAGGCCATCATGGCCAACGCCCAAAAGGAGGAGTTCAAGCATTTCGGCATGAACCTGGAATTCCTTCTGCGGCGGAATAAACAGTGGCGCGAGGAGCTGAAAGGAATCCTTTTTACCGATGGCGATATCGTGAAGCAGGGCGAAAAGGCAGAGAAGGCCGCCGACTGAACTGATGATACGCCGCAGCAACTGCAATGGAACGACGTGGAGATCAACGCCGGAGGGTACTTAAAAAGGGATCGATCGAGTTCGGCAGCTCCGCCATCGATTGCTCGATCCGGAACCTCAGCGACCAAGGTGCGATGTTGGAGGTCGAAAGCCAAGTCGGCATCCCCCGCGAATTCACGCTCGTCGTACCTAAGGACGCGATACGGCGCAACTCTCGGGTCGCGTGGATCAAGGAGAAACGAAGGGGTGTGAAGTTCAAGGGGTGAGGACGGAACGGCATCGGAGGTCGCAGATGTGGAAGGACGGGCTCTTCTTGGCGCTCGGAAGTGTCTTGGGTCTGATCGCGGCAGTAGGCGTCGCCGAGGCGCGGGGCAGCATTGCCAGCGAGCGCCCTTTCGCGGCCGAGCACATCGATCTGCTTCCCCCGGACATCCGTCATGACCTGAGTCGCCTGGAGAGACAATGCGGCGGGAAAGCTGCCGCCACGCACTACTTTTCCACCACAATCGAGGCCGGCGGCCTGCATTTCAGGTCGTTGCATTTCGAGAACTTCGCCTGCGAGCGGCGAGAGGCGATTTGTAGGGCGGACCGATGCCTCCATGAGGTCTATCTGGAACAGGGTGGGCATTCACGCCGGGTATTCAGCGCTTTCATCGACGACATGAAGCTGATCAACGACGGCGGGACCGCCGGGTTGGAGTTCGCGGGAGATCGGCCGGTTATTCTACGTTGGAACGGACGCACATTCGCACCCGTTCCCTTATTCGGAAAGGGTATCGAGCGGTGACATCGTCGATCATCTCGCATCTTCACTTTGGCGGCGCTGATATCTCTCTCTGGAAGAAGTTCCGGCTGTTCTTCACCGTGGGAGTCGTTGTGCTGATTCTGAGCGCGGCGAAGGTCGCGGTCCACTACTTCGGAGTCGAATTCCTCGATCTGAACGGCCTGGTGACCAGCGGCATCGGCGGCGCCGTCTTCATCGTTGGCTTTCTGCTATCGAGCATCCTTCAGGACTACAAGGAGGCCGAAAAGATTCCGGCCGATCTCAGGAATTCCATTGAGGCTATCGACGGCGACCTCGCTTGCTTCGCGCAGACCAACGATGCGTTTGAGCTACGAAAGGCTCGGCAGTTGCTGCTGGCGGTCATCGACAGGCTTCGAGATGGTCTAGGGCACGAAAACGATCACAAGGATGTTCCTCCCGCTCTCGCTGAGCTTGCCAGGTTGACGCCGATCTTGGGCCAGCTCGAGGGCATGGGCATGGCGGCGAACTTCGTCGTTCGCCTCCGGACGAATCAGGACGTTATCCGGAGAGCCTTGCTCCGGATCTACACCATTCAGCGCGTCGAGTTCGTGCCGTCCGTCCACGTTCTGGTGCAGACCCTCGTCGGATCGATAGTGCTCCTTCTGCTGCTGTTGAAGACCGAGGGCGATCCCGCATCCGCACTGCTGTTCGGTTTCATCACCTACATGTTCGTCTACGTCCTCTACCTCGTCCGGCTCCTTGAGCAGCCATTCGCCAAGGGGCACGGTTCGGTGGACGACGTCAGCTTCTTTCTGCTCGACGAGCTCGAGCGGAACCTCCGCCGATCGCTCGACGTTCCGGACGACGCCGCGCGAGAACCGGTCACGACGGGAGATTGAGACATGCACGGAGGAGGATCCGTCGGAACGGCCGGCGCAAGGCAC
>CAZQMD010000531.1:0-2386 GCA_964594185.1 uncultured Afipia sp.
CGCGAGCGCGGCGACGCCCTTATAGACGGGGAAGAGGATGCCGACCCAGTCGGCGCCGTCATTATAGGCCTGGGACGCGGTATCGGTCGCCGCGAAGACATAGCGGGTGACGACCGGTGTGGTGTAGACCCACAGGACGAACAGCGCCGACCAGGAGAAGAACTGGACAAGCGCGAGGCGGCGCATCTCCACCGGCATCCGGACGATATCCCGGGCGATGCGGGGCAGGGCGTTGCCGCCCTGGCCGGCATCGCGCGCCGGGGCATCCTCGCCGGCAAAGGCGCGCATCGTCTCGGGCGGGTATTCGCGCGTGGTGAGCACGGTCCACAATACGGCGCAGAAGATCGCGGCCCCGCCGAGATAGAAGGAATAGCGCACCGCGTCGGGAATGACGCCAGCGGGCGCCACGTTGCTCGCGCCCAGAGCGGTGATCGCGAAGGGTGCGATCGACCCGAGCACCGCGCCCGCGCCGATAAAGGCGGTCTGGAAGGCATAGCCGAGGGTGCGCTGCGCCGGGCCGACCATGTCGCCGACAAAGGCGCGGAACGGCTCCATCGATATGTTGATCGATCCGTCGAGCATCCACAGCAGCAATGCCGCCACCAGCAGCACCGGCGCGTGCGGCATGGCGATCAGCGCCAGCGCGGCAAGCGCTGCGCCCGCCAGGAAATAGGGCCGCCGCCGCCCGAACCGGCCCCAGGTGCGGTCGCTGAAATGGCCGATCAGCGGCTGGACGATCAGCCCGGTTATCGGCCCGGCGATCCACAACAGGGCAAGCGTGTCGACATCGCTGCCGAGCGACTGGAAGATGCGGCTGATGTTCGCGTTCTGCAGGCCGAACGCGACCTGGATCCCGAAGAATCCGAACGAGATGTTCCACAGTCCGGCCAGGGACTGGCGCGGCCGCCCGGTCACTCGCTCCAAACCCCCTGTTTTACGTTTTCTGTTTTCTGCCGGGCAGGATGTCAGTGACGTGGCGCCCCGGCAATCCCCGTTCGCATGCGGCCATTGCTTTCCGGCCGGGGCGGCGCGCAAAAGGACCGGTAGCCGCAAGGGAGAGGCCATTGAGCAGTTCGGAACGCGGGCGCGAGTGGTGGCGCGGAGCGGCGATCTATCAGATCTATCCGCGAAGCTTCGCCGATTCGAACGGCGACGGGGTGGGCGATCTTGCCGGCATCACTGCGCATCTCGATCATGTCGCGTCGCTTGGCGTCGATGCGGTGTGGCTGTCGCCCTTCTTTCCGTCGCCGATGAAGGATTTCGGCTATGACGTGTCGGATTATCGCGGCGTCGATCCGCTGTTCGGTACGCTGGCGGATGTCGATGCGCTGGTCGCCCGCGCCCATGCGCTCGGGCTGAGGGTGATCGTCGACCAGGTCTATGCGCATACATCGGACGAGCATGGCTGGTTCGCCGAGAGCCGCCGCGACCGGACCAATGCACGGCATGACTGGTATGTCTGGGCTGATGCGAAGGCCGACGGCACGCCGCCCAATAACTGGCAGTCGGTGTTCGGCGGTCCCGGCTGGACCTGGGACGCGCGGCGCGGCCAATATTACATGCATAATTTCCTGAGCAGCCAGCCGCAGCTCAACGTGCACAAGGCAGCGGTGCAGGACGCGCTGCTCGACGTCGCGCGCTTCTGGCTCGATCGCGGGGTGGACGGGTTCAGGCTCGACGCGATCAGCTGCGCGATGGTCGATCCGGCGCTGCGCGACAATCCGGCAAGGCCGCCGACGAACAGCCGCCGCACCCGCCCGTTCGATTTCCAGTTCCACATCCATAGCCAGTCGCATCCCGACATCCCGCTCTTCCTCGAACGGGTACGTGCGCTGACCGACGCCTATCCGGATCGATTCACCGTGGCCGAGGTCGGCGGCCCGAATGTCGAGCCGGAGATGCAGTCCTTCACGCAAGGCGACCGCCGGCTGAACACGGCGTACGGCTTCAACTTCCTTTACGCGAAGGCGCTGACCCCGGCGCTGGTGCGCGAGGTGCTTGAACGCTGGCCCGATACGCCCGGCATGGGCTGGCCGAGCTGGGCGTTCGAGAATCACGATGCGCCGCGTGCTGTGTCGCGCTGGGCGCCGCCGGGGCATGAACAGGCGTTCGGGCGGATGAAGATGCTGCTGCTCGTGGCGCTGCGCGGCAACATCTTCCTTTATCAGGGCGAGGAGCTTGGCCTGACCCAGGTCGATATCCCGTTCGACCGGCTGCGCGATCCGGAGGCGATCGCCAACTGGCCGCTGACCCTGGGCCGGGACGGCGCGCGGACGCCGATGCCCTGGGTGGCAGGAGAAGCGGGGCTTGGGTTTTCGACGGTTGAGTCATGGTTGCCCTTCGGACCGGATCACGCCGCACTGGCGGTCGACCGGCAGGAGCGGGG
>CAZQMD010000532.1:0-2358 GCA_964594185.1 uncultured Afipia sp.
GAATTTCGAGAAGGGCGACACCAGCGCCAGCGGACCGAACGGCTCCTCACTCATGGCGCGGGCATTCGTCGGCACGTCGGTGACCACAGTCGGTTCGTAGAAGTAGCCCTTGTTTCCGACGCGGCTGCCGCCGGTTGCGACCTTGGCACCCTTGCTCACGGCATCCTGCACCATTTCTTCAATGGCCGCGACGCGGCGCGGGTTGGCGAGCGAGCCCATGCGCGAGTCCTTGTCGAGGCCGTTGCCGACCTTGATCGACTTGGTGTTCGCGACGAACTTCTCGATGAACTGGTCGTAAACGCCTTCCTGCACCATGAAGCGTGTCGGCGAGATGCAGACCTGACCGGCATTGCGATACTTTGCACCGGCCAGAATTTTCGCGGCGGAGTCGATGTCGGCATCGTTGAACACGATCACCGGCGCATGGCCGCCCAGCTCCATCGTCGCGCGCTTCATGTGCAGGCCGGCGAGCGCCGAGAGCTGCTTGCCGACATTGGTCGATCCGGTGAACGAAATTTTGCGGATCGTGGGATGTGGAATGAGATATTCCGAAATCTCGGACGGCACGCCGTAGACCAGATTGACCACGCCGTTCGGCACACCGGCATCGGCAAAGGCGCGGATCAGTTCGGCGGGCGCCGCCGGCGTTTCTTCCGGCGCTTTCACGATGATCGAGCAACCGGCTGCCAGCGCAGCGGACAGTTTGCGCACCACCTGATTGATCGGGAAATTCCATGGCGTGAATGCCGCAACGGGACCGACTGGCTCCTTGATCGCAAGCTGGTAAACCCCAGGCCCCCGCGCCGGAATAATACGGCCGTAGGCACGTTTTCCTTCTTCTGCGAACCATTCGATAATGTCCGCGGCGAGGTTCGCTTCAAGAGTTGCTTCAGCGAGCGTCTTTCCCTGCTCCATGGTCAGGATCGGTCCAATGACATCTGCGCGCTCGCGCATCAATGTCGCGGCCTTGCGCATCACCTTCGCCCGCTCGAACGGCGCAATGGCGCGCCACGCCTTGAAGCCTTTCTCGGCTGCGGCCAGTGCTTCATCGAGATCGGATTTGTCAGCATGCGCAACTGTGCCGATCGGTTCTTCGGTCGCGGGGTTGAGAACCGTAATGGTCTTACCCGAATGACTCGGACGCCACTTGCCGTCGATGAAGAGGTTCACATTCGGATATGCCATGTCTCGCTCCTGCATTCTTGTTGATTTGTCATTGGTCGGATGAATAACCTTGCCCGTCACACGGTCAAGTAGTTCCCGTCAAAACGCTGCGGGGTGTGCGCCTTCCGAAGCTCACGTTTGCGTCAAGGTGTGACAGGCACCGCATTGAACTTGGCGATTGTGATGTCGCGTTTTGTTTCATCGACACGCACCGTCATCGCAAAGCGTCCATCTTCCAAGTGCTTGTCCAGCACTTCAGCGTTCCGATGCAGCCAGCTGATACCGGCGCCGTCGGACGCGTCGATGGTGAGCTCAAGCGTCACCCGCGTGGTCGCGAGACGATCCTCGATCGCAGCGAGCAGCGTGTCGATGCCTTCCCCGGTTTCTGCCGAGACCGGAAAACACGGACGCTCCGGTGGCCGTCGCGCGGCAATGTTCATCAGGTTGGCGCGGCCTTCTTCGTCGAAGCGGTCGATCTTGTTCCAGACCTCCAGAATGCGCTGGCCGCTGTCCGGGTCGACGCCGAGCTGCCGCAATACCCCCTCGACGTCATGCTGCTGCGCCTCCGCGTCCTCGTGCGAAATATCGCGCACATGAAGGATGACATCTGCCTCAATGACCTCTTCCAGCGTGGCGCGGAAGGCGGCGACAAGCATGGTCGGAAGATCCGAGATGAAGCCGACAGTATCGGACAGCATCGCCTTGCCGCCATGAGGCAAAGTCAGCGCACGCAATGTCGGATCGAGCGTGGCGAACAGCATGTCGGCGGCCTGCACATCGGCGCGCGTCAGCCGATTAAACAGCGTGGATTTGCCGGCGTTGGTATAGCCGACCAGTGCGACGACACGGTACGGCACGCGCTGACGTCCGGCGCGATGCAACCGGCGCGTCGCCTGAACCTTTTTGAGTTCGGATTCGATCTTCGAAATGCGATCGCCGATCAGGCGGCGGTCGGCTTCGATCTGGGTTTCGCCAGGGCCGCCCATGAAACCGAAGCCGCCGCGCTGGCGTTCGAGATGGGTCCATGACCGGACGAGACGGCTGCGCTGGTAATTCAGATGCGCGAGTTCAACCTGCAGCGTGCCTTCGCGGGTCTTGGCGCGGCGGCCGAAGATTTCGAGAATGAGCCCGGTGCGGTCGAGCACCTTCGCATTCCATTCCTTTTCGAGATTGCGCTGCTGAACCGGGGATAGC
>CAZQMD010000533.1:0-2351 GCA_964594185.1 uncultured Afipia sp.
TGGTCGTAGACCTTGCGCAGCGCGGGAGCCATCTTGTTGGCCAGCGTGCCGGCGACGACCATGACGTCCGCCTGACGCGGCGAGGCGCGCGGCGCGAAGCCGAAGCGCACGACGTCGTAACGCGGCATCGACACCTGCATCATCTCGACCGCGCAGCATGCGAGGCCGAAGGTCATCCACATCAGGGAGCCGGTGCGCGCCCATGTAATGAGATCGTCAGCCGCCGCAACGAAGAAGCCCTTGTCGGACAGTTCGCTGTTGATCTCGAGAAAGTACCTGTCGTCCGCGCCGACCGGCAGGCCGGTGCGCGGGTCGAGAATCCCTGTCGCCGCCTGCGAGACTGCGGGCTGCATGACCGAAGGCGCCGTGGTCGGGCTCAATCCCATTCCAGCGCTCCTTTCTTCCACTCATAGGCGAAGCCGATGGTCAGCACGCCGAGGAACACCATCATCGACCAGAATCCGGCGAGGCCGAGCTTGCCGAAAGCCACCGCCCACGGAAACAGGAAGGCGACTTCCAGATCGAAAATGATGAAAAGAATGGCGACCAGATAAAACCGGACATCGAATTTCATGCGCGCATCGTCGAAAGCATTGAAGCCGCACTCGTAGGCGGACAGCTTTTCGGGATCGGGCTGCTGATAGGCGACGATGAAGGGTGCGATCAGCAGCGCAAGACCGATCACGGCCGCGACAGCGATAAACACCACAAGTGGCAGATAGTTCTGCAGAATTCCGCCCATCGGCGACCCTTATGTTGTCGGCTTTGTTCCGGGGATTCGCGGAACATTGGAATGGTTCGAAGGGATAGCGCAGCGCAACACGCAGGGCAAGACAAGCTATTTTTATTGCTCAGGTTCTTCGCCATTTCGGCATGGCGCCATGCAATCAGCGCGGGCAAACAGCGGCCCCGTTCGCTGCGAGGACAGCCACCGGCCGGAACCGCCTTTTTTCAAAGGTGTGCTCCGGTCCAATAAATCAGCGGAAAATTGGACCGGATGCGTTGAGACTTCAGGACAGAAGGCGCGCGATTTCCTTGCCGCATGCAACCGTATCGGCCTTGCCGCCAAGGTCCCGCGTGCGCAGTTTTTCATCGGCCAGCACGGTCTCGATGGCTGTCACAATGGCCTTGCCAGCTTCCGGCTCGCCGAGATGATCCAGCATCATCGCCGCCGACCAGATCTGGCCGACGGGATTGGCGATCCCCTGCCCGGCGATATCCGGCGCGGAGCCATGAACCGGCTCGAACAGCGAGGGAAACTTCCGTTCCGGACTGAGACTGCCCGAAGGCGCGATGCCGATGGTGCCGGTGCAGGCCGGGCCGAGGTCCGACAGGATATCCCCGAACAGGTTGGAGCCAACCACCACATCGAACCAGTCCGGATGCAGGACGAAGTTCGCGGCCAGAATATCAATATGATACTTGTCCCACTTCACGCCCGGATAGGTTTTGGCCATCTCCTCCACCCGCTCGTCCCAGTAAGGCATGGTGATGGAGATGCCGTTTGATTTCGTGGCGGAGGTCAGGTGCTTCTTGGGGCGGCTTTGCGCAAGCTCAAAGGCGAACTTCAGGATGCGGTCGACGCCGGTGCGCGACATGACGGTTTCCTGGATCACCACCTCGCGGTCGGTATTCGGAAACATGCGGCCGCCGATCGACGAATATTCGCCCTCGGTGTTCTCGCGCACGACGAAGAAGTCGATGTCGCCGGGCTTGCGGCCCGCCAGCGGCGACTTCACGCCCGGCATCAGGCGCACCGGGCGCAGGTTCACGTACTGATCGAACTCCCGGCGAAACTGGATCAGCGATCCCCACAAGGAGATGTGGTCCGGCAGAATCGAGGGCATGCCCACCGCACCGAAGAAGATCGCGTCATGGCTGCCGATCTGGGCTTTCCAGTCATCCGGCATCATCTTGCCGTGCTTCTGGTAGTAGTCGCAGGAGGCGAAATCGAAATCGTCCAATTCGAGTTCGAAATTGAATTTCTTCGCCGCCGCTTCCAGCACCCGCACCCCTTCCGGGACGACCTCCTTGCCGATGCCGTCGCCGGGAATCACGGCCAGTCGGTATTTTCGGTTGGTTCCGGGTTTGTTGGCAGACATGCGGCGCTCCTCGGCTGGGTGCGGATCTTGATGCCGGCATCGCTGCCGATCCGGCTGATCTGCGGTATGCGCTGTTCCTACATGAAGCCGAAGAATTTCCGAAATGACGAACAAACAGAAAGAGCCAACGGCACACCTTGACTTGGTAAGCCCCCCCCTTTAAGTCCCACCACCTGCGGGTCGTTCACGATCTTGCGGGAGTAGCTCAGTTGGTTAGAGCGCCGGCCTGTCACGCCGGAGGTCGCGGGT
>CAZQMD010000534.1:0-2346 GCA_964594185.1 uncultured Afipia sp.
CTTCGTCTGGCAGGCAGAATTCATAGTCGTCACCTGGCTCTCGGCAAAGATTCTCCGATCGAAGAGCACGGTGCCGAGCGTGCCACGATAGGTGCCTGCGTATTCGGCGTGATCGGACGGTGCAAAGGGGGCAAACAATTCCCGGTGCAGGTCGCGCGGATCGGCGAGGATGGCCTGTCGTCGGGCGGCGTCGGCGACGATCTCAGTCTGAAGCTGACCGGAACGCGCGATCATGGCGGAGTCATAGTCTTTTGCGGTGCGCGCTTGCCATCGTGGCGGCTTCGTCATTGTTCGGTTCTCCTCGATTTGCGGCCCACGCCTAGATGAGGAAGGGCTGCCGCGGACCCGGCCATTCGTCGCTTTCCATCTGGAGCGCGAGGTCGACGCTGGCGATCCGCCGCAGGCTCGACGCAGCGATGAACTGCACACCCAAGGCGAGCTTCACGACCTGCAGCCGCTTTAACCCGGCCGGCTTGTATCGGCTTTCGACATAGGGCGGCAGGCCACCAACGACGACCTGAACGCTCGGATCATCGCGGTGCGGGCGCGCGTCTGACATGCGGCGGGCAAGTGACGACAAATTATGGCCGTCCTTGCCTTTCCGGAAAGAATCCGGCTCGACGCCGTCCCAGACAAGGGCCGCCTTCATCGAGAGTTCGGCCACCATGCAGATAGGTTGGATCACCGAGTTATGGCTAAATGTCGTCGGAAGGGTATTTGCGACGTCCTCCAGATTTGACCGCGCCATGCGCCAGAGCGTGATCGCTGCGGGATTACCCTGCTCGACTTCGTTTAAGCCTCTGGTGAGGTCGTGAAGATCGGCAACCGCGAAGGCAACTTCGCCCGCGATTGTCCGATCCTGCCTGCACCAGTTCCACCATTCCTCGGCGCTAGAGAAGCCCGCCATCTGCCAAGGCTGGAGTGACACCTGGCCGAACACGACAGGGAAGGTGAGCTTGCGGACCCGATCGACCGACGCGGCGAAACCGACAGCAGCTCCTGACCAGCTCGCATCGACTTCTGGAACCATGGCAGCATAAGCGTCCATAATCCGTTTGACTTCAGGGTTGCCGCCAACGCCCATGACGAACGCGGACCCGAGAAGCTCCATTGCGGCGCGGAATGGCCGCTGGTGCACATGGATGCCATCCTCCGCATATTTCAGGTCGAGCCGGCGAAGATCATCCAACGTCCATGCGGCCACGTGCAATTTCCTTCCTTGCGGATTTCAGGTTTTCCGGAAGTGCGGAAATCCGCTGTTACGATGTGACGACGGTCGAACGGCTTCCGACTGCCGTCAGACTTGTCACTTGCCAGTACAGGACCGCCAGCCCAATTCTTCTTCATTCGTAGGGTAGTTCCCCAAACAGCCCGATCATGAGATCGCCGTCGTAAAGGGAAAATGGGATCTCGAGATAGTGATCGGGATGGCGGGGCAAGGCACGTCCGTCATTGGGGCCATTCTTGGTATGCCCCCGAACCTGCTCACCACTTTCCTTGATGTACGGCAGCACGACCAAGCGGCCGTGATTGGCGGAGAGGATCGTCCCTTCCTTCCAGATCGTCGCGCCTTCGGACTCGCGCGTCGACGATGTCTCCTTGACCTGCCAGCCGACACCGCCATCCGGCTCGTACCAGAAGACAATACCGTTTGAGACCAGCACGCGTTCACCTCGCGCAAGGGCTTCGGCGAGCATCCGTTGCACGCCCGCGAGCTGGAGCAATTGATTGGCGCGGGGCAGAAGGATCTGCCGGATCTTGGCCTTTGTCTTCCCCCAATGGGTGCTGGCGCTCAGACCGAACCCATTGGCGATCTTTGCGCGTTCTGCGATCTGCGCGGCCCTCTCGCCGGCGTGATAGGGCTTCGACCAAATGTCATCCGGGCCTAAGTATAGAAGGACGTAGCGCCATCGGTTGTTCGAGCGTCCGACCTTGGCCACTCTCAGATACGGCATTTTCGCCAGCTGTTCAGCGAGGTCCTGACGATAGCGCTCGGAGTCCGGCGCGAGTTTCAGGGCGGCGGGGTCCGGCCGCTCGTCACCGGCGTGGCGGCGTAAGGCTTCGGCCAACATCAGCGCTTCTTCGTCTTGCAGACGCCGTTTCGCCTGCAGAGCCTTGTCGATCTTGAGTTCGAGCGATCGCTTGACAACGGGATCCATGGCGCGTCCCGACAGCGCCTGTCGCAAAGTTGGATTGAGTGCATTGGCGGCAGCGATGGCAGATTCGCGATCGGGATAGTGGTCAGAGAGGACTCTGTCGTTTTCTCCCGGCACCATGCGCTCACGCCAGATTGGCGCGAGCTCACCCTTATCAATAAGCTCTTGCATCAACCAGCGCTCGAAGAGA
>CAZQMD010000535.1:0-2327 GCA_964594185.1 uncultured Afipia sp.
CGACCGACATTTCGGACTTGTTGCCGGTGGCCACCACCATCCAGCCAAACTTGTTGGAGACGGCCATCAGCAGCACGCCACGGGTGCGAGCCTGCAGATTTTCCTCGGTGACGTCGCGCTCGCGCCCTTCGAAGACCGGCTTCAGAATATCCTCAAAGCCATGGACGGCGGGCGCGATCGGCAGCACGTCGTATTGAATGCCGAGCGCCTTGGCGAGCTTGGCCGCATCATCCAACGATTCCTGCGCGGTGAAGCGAAACGGCAGCATGATGCCGCGAACCTTGTCCGCGCCGAGCGCATCCACCGCAATCGCCGCGCACAGTGCGGAATCGATGCCGCCGGAAATGCCGAGCAGCACACCAGGAAATCCGGTCTTTCCGACATAGTCGCGCAGGCCAAGCACGCAGGCGGCGTAGTTGCCCTTGTCGCCGTCGAGCACAGGCGTCACTGGTCCCTGGCAGGTCCAGCCGCCCTCGCCCTTGGTCCAGCGCACAGTGGTGATGTTTTCCTCAAAGCCCGGCAACTGGAACGCGAGCGAGCGATCCGCATTCAAACCAAAGGACGAGCCGTCGAACACCAGTTCGTCCTGTCCGCCGACCTGATTGAGATACACCAGCGGCAATCCGCTTTCGGCCACACGCGCAACGGAGACCGACAACCGCATGTCGTTCTTTTCACGCGTATAGGGCGAGCCATTCGGAACGATCAGAATTTCCGCGCCGGTCTCCGCCAGACACTCGACGACGTTCTCGTATTCCTCGGACTCTTCCATCCATGTGTCTTCACAGATGGGAACGCCGATCCGCACGCCACGGATGGTCACCGGCCCTGCGGCTGGCCCGCGCGCGAACACCCGCTTTTCATCGAACACGCCGTAGTTCGGCAGATTGGCCTTGAAACGCAGCGCCGCGATCCGGCCCTCATCCAGCAGCGCGCAGGCATTGTAGAGCTTGCCATCCTCGACCCACGGCGTGCCGATCAGCATCGCCGGACCGCCATCCGAGGTTTCCCGCGCCAGCGCTTCAATCTCCGCGCGGCACGCGGCCTGGAATGCGGGTTTCAGCACCAGATCTTCGGGCGGATAGCCCGCGATGAACAACTCGGAGAGCACCAGCAGATCGGCGCCGTCCGATGTCGCCTGCTTCCGAGCAGCGCGGGCTTTCGCGGCGTTGCCGGTAACATCACCGACGACGGGATTGAGCTGTGCGAGCGTGATCGTGAGCTGAGATTTGGTCATGACCACATTTAGCCCGCCCTACGCGACGTCCGCAATTGCTCAATATGAGCACAATTCAGATGAGACCTATGCGCTCGGCGATGGCGAACAGCCAGACTGCTCCGGCTATCAGCAATGTGACGCCGACGGCCGCCGATCCCATGTCTTTGACGCGGCCGATTTGCTTGTCGTGGTCCGTTGTCAGGCGATCGGCCAGTTTCTCGATGGCCGTATTCAGCAACTCGACCACCATCAGCAGCAGTACGATGCAGATCAACTGAACCTTGCGCTCCGGCGAGACGCCGACAAAGAGAGCCAGCGGCACGGCGATGACAAGTGCGACGACCTCTTCACGGAAAGCCTGCTCGGAACGGAAGGCAAACGCCAATCCGTTCCGGCTGTTAATCGTGGCGCTCCACATGCGCGAAAGCACCTTACCTAGCATCAGAAACCCGCGACGGCCGGCATCGGTTTCGCCTTGCCCGAGCGATCCTGCTTAAGCAATTCGGCGATCAGGAAAGCCATGTCGATCGACTGCTCGGCGTTCAGGCGCGGATCGCAGACCGTGTGATAACGGTCGTTGAGATCCTCGTCGGTGATCGCACGCGCGCCACCGATGCATTCGGTGACATCCTGCCCGGTCATTTCCAGATGCACGCCGCCGGCATGAGTGCCTTCGGCTGCGTGGATCGTGAAGAATGACTTCACTTCCGACAGCACGCGGTCGAACGGCCGGGTCTTGTATCCGGATGTCGAGGTGATGGTGTTGCCGTGCATTGGATCGCACGACCACACCACTGAGCGCCCTTCCTTCTGCACGGCGCGGATCAGTTGCGGCAGATGCGCATCGACCTTGTCCGAACCGAAACGGTTGATCAGCGTCAACCGGCCGGGCTCGTTCTCCGGGTTGAGGACGTCGATCAGCTTGATCAGTTCATCCGGCTTCAGCGACGGGCCGCACTTCAGGCCGATCGGGTTCTTGATGCCGCGGAAATATTCGATGTGACCGTGATCGAGCTGACGGGTGCGGTCGCCGATCCAGATCATGTGACCCGTGGTCGCGTACCAGTCGCCGGTCGTGGAATCGACGCGCGTGAAGGCCTGCTCGTAG
>CAZQMD010000536.1:0-2314 GCA_964594185.1 uncultured Afipia sp.
GCCTTCCTTCTTGAAATGCAGCAGCGAGCCGAACGGCGTTGCGAACGGGACTTCCTCGATCACCGGCCACTCGCGATTGCCGACAGCGACCGGCTTGATGTCGTAATCCGGCCGCCGGTAGGTCAGCGAGCTGCGCGACACCAGCTCAAGCGCGGCGGCCACGCGCCCGAAGACTTTGTCCGAAAAACCTTCCGGCAGCATCTTCAGGTAGGACAGGGCAGTGGCTGCCCCGCTCCGCCATGGAGCCGTCATATCCATGGTGTTCTGATAGGTCTGGTACATCATTGGCGACATCCGGCGCATTCCTTCGCTTTGTGCCATGCAAGCTTGACGCCAAAGTCCCGTCAATTGGCCATCCAGACTGGCATGTCGTTTGCTGTGTGCAAAAGGAGCAGGCGCTTAAACAACAGGCAGGCGCGGGCGTAATTGGCGGGAATCGGCCCGCCGCTTTGATGTGCAGGCGTCAGGAGAGCGACCATGGCCAAGGCCACTTTGACCATCAGCAGCAAGAATTACTCGTCGTGGTCGCTGCGCGGCTGGCTGTTGACCAAATTCTCGGGGCTGGAGTTCGACGAGATTGTCACGGCGCCCGACGATGCCTCGGCCCGTGCAGAAATCCTGCTGCTGTCGTCGTCGATCCTGGTGCCGTGCCTGCGCCATGACGGAGCAACAGTCTGGGACACGCTGGCGATCGGCGAATATCTTAACGATCTCATGCCTGATGCGGGTTTGCTGCCGTCCGAGCGCATCCCGCGGGCGCATTGCCGTTCGATCTGCGGCGAAATCCATTCCGGTTTCGCCACGCTGCGCTCTTCGTTGCCGGTGAATATCAAGGGGCATTTTCCGGGCTTCAAGATCTGGTCCCGCGCGCAGGCGGACATCGATCGGGTCTGTGCGATCTGGAGCGACTGTCTGGAAAAATCCGGCGGTCCGTTCCTGTTCGGGCATCGCTCGATGGCCGACGCGATGTACGCGCCGGTGGTGACGCGCTTTCTGACCTACGATGTGCAGGTCGGCCCGACGCTGGCGGCTTACGCAAAACGCGTATTAGCCCTTCCCGAAATGCAGGAGTGGATCGAGGCCGCGCGACAGGAGCCGGCGGAAATCGAGGAACTCGAGGTGGAATATTAGGCAGTTGTCGAGGGCAATTGCCTGATCGCTGGGCCTGCAGCGGGTCCGCGCGCGCCTGAAAATTCATCCGTTCGCTGGGATGCCAGAACCGAGGGGTGCTTCCCGCGCGAACGGCGATGCCGGTCCGTTTTTCTTGTCGTCAAATTTCCCACGGGCTCAGCCACATCTTTCGTTGCGCAAAACTTCACCACGCAAGGGAGGTTTTTGAAGCGGCCGCTGGCGTGAGATTCGCATGATGCATTGCAGAAGCAACTGGGCCGAGGCGTTGCCTCGATTCCCGCCTCGATTGGAGGATGCGATGAATGTACATGCGACGGTCGATGCAAAATCATCCGGTCTGACGCGCCCGGACGGCGCTCCCCTTCGCCTTAACAGTCAGGATTTTGTGGCGATCGATCGCCACAAGGACACGACATACGAGGCAACCTATCGTCCACAGGCGCTCTATAGCCGGGCGAACGAAGGCTTCCATGCAAACAATGAGACGTTCCTGTTGCATGAAGTAGCGACCAATCTGCCGATCTATCGCGAAGATACCGGCCCGACCGATTTCCATCTCCATCTTCCGCCGGGCGGCTTCCAGCTCGTACTGGTCACGTCAGGTATGTTCACCTTCGATTACGATGGCCGGCTCTATTACGTCGGCCCCGGCGCGGTGATGCTGCAAAGCGCGATCGTGCACCGCCAGCTGTTTTACACCTGGTCGGGATTGTCGGTCGAAGAGAACCTGAAGACACCGCAGACCGTGGTGCCGGATCCGATCTCGATGGGATATTCCGGAAAATTTCTTGAGGCTTTCATCACCGATCCGACAACGTTTCCCAATCCCACGATTGTCGGTCCGGACCAGATCAATGAGGCTGAAACGCCGCGTGTGGCCTGGAGTCACTCCTTGCATGATCGTCCGGCCGATGCGGGCTTCTGGCTGCAGGACCCGCTCGAACTCCATGCGCTCTATAAGCCGCTGGCAGATGGATCGGTCGCATCGGCCATGCCCGTCTATGTCCGTGATATCGGCATCGAGGTGCCGAGCGGTCATCTCGTCACCGGCCACATCATTGCAACCGATCCGCGCGGCCATTCGCTGTTGCCGAAGAGCGCCGCGGTCGCTGCGGATGAATCGTTCTTCGACAAGGGCGAGGTGGTGATCTACCGCGTCATTCGCGGCACCGCCGAATTCAAG
>CAZQMD010000537.1:0-2294 GCA_964594185.1 uncultured Afipia sp.
CTTGAGCTTGGCGACGAAAGCAACGCCGATCAGGACGAGGACGACAATCAGGACGAGAACCGTGAAGGCGAGAAGGATCAGTCCGGTGCGGACGGCTCGCCCGACAGCGAATCCGCAGAGGAAATGAGCGCCGACCAGTCGCAATCTTCCACCGAGGAGATGTCGGAGAATGCGATGGAAAGCGCGCAGGCTTCCGCCAGCGACGCATTCGACGACAACGAGATGGGCGAGGACGAGTCGCCGGGCGAGGCGCATCGGCCGCAGGGGCGTGGCGGCAACGAACCGCGCGGACCGGAGTATCACGCCTTCGCGCCGAAGTTCGACGAAGTCGTGTCGGCAGAAGATCTTTGCGAACACGATGAACTTGAGCGTCTGCGCAGCTATCTCGACAAGCAACTCGCGCATCTGCAGCACATCGTGGCGCGGCTTGCCAATCGCCTGCAGCGTAAATTGATGGCGCAGCAGAACCGCGCCTGGGACTTCGATCTTGAGGAAGGCATTCTCGATCCGGCGCGGCTGTCGCGCGTCGTGACAGACCCGTTCCATCCGCTTTCGTTCATGCATGAGAAGGAAGCGACCTTCCGCGACACAGTGGTGACGCTGTTGCTCGACAATTCCGGCTCGATGCGCGGACGGCCCATCACCGTGGCTGCGACCTGCGCTGATATTTTGGCGCGCACGCTGGAGCGTTGCGGCGTCAAGGTCGAGATTCTCGGCTTTACGACACGGGCCTGGAAGGGCGGTCAGTCGCGCGAGGCGTGGCTGGCGGCAGGCAAGCCCGCGAATCCCGGCCGTCTCAACGATCTGCGTCATATCATCTACAAGTCGGCGGATGCGCCCTGGCGGCGCGCGCGCAAGAACCTTGGTCTGATGATGCGCGAAGGTTTGCTCAAGGAAAACATCGATGGCGAAGCGCTCGATTGGGCGCACAAGCGGCTGCTCGGACGCTCCGAACAGCGCAAGATCCTGATGATGATCTCCGACGGCGCGCCGGTGGATGACTCCACGCTGTCGGTCAATCCGGGGAATTATCTCGAACGGCACCTGCGCCACATCATCGAGGAAATCGAGACGCGCTCGCCGGTCGAACTGATCGCCATTGGCATCGGCCATGACGTGACGCGTTACTATCGCCGCGCCGTGACCATCGTGGATGCGGAAGAACTCGGCGGCGCGATCACCGAAAAGCTGGCCGAGCTTTTCACCGAGACTCATGCCGAAGCGCCAACGCCTCGCCGCCGCAGACTTCACTCCTGATCGCATGACAACCGACATCAGCCGCCGGCGGCTTCTGCAGAGCGCTGCGGCGGCGCTGCCGGTTGGCATGGCCGGCCTCAGTGTAAGCCCCGCCGACGCGCAGACGGCGCCGGTCCCGGTGGAGGTGAAAGCGCGGCCGATCGAGTCGTTCGATCCGCGCGATCCGAGCCACGTTCGTTATGGCGCGCTGGAATTTCGCAGCGGACTCGTTCTCACGTCGTCTTTTCGTGGCTTCGGAGGTTTGTCGGGATTGCGTCTCGACAAAAAGGGCGAGCAGTTCATCGCGATCAGCGATAAGGGCAACTGGTTTACAGGACGCATTGCTTATCGCGGCAAGCGCCTTGCGGGTCTTGCGGATGTGAAATCGGCGCCGATGCTGGACAGCGATGGCAAGAAGATCACAGCGCGCGGATGGTTCGACAGCGAGTCCCTCGCGCTCGATGGCTCGAATGTTTATGTCGGCTTCGAGCGGGTCAATCAGATCGTGCGGTTCGATTTCGCCAAGGGTGGCATCCGCTCGCGCGGTGAAGTGCTGCCGTTGCCGCCCGAGATCGGCAAGCTGCCCTTCAATAAGGGGCTTGAAGCTCTCGTGTTTGTGCCGAAAGGCCAGCCGCTTGCTGGCACGCTGATCGCGATTTCCGAACGGGGTCTCGATCCATCGGGAAACATTCTATGCTTCCTGACCGGCGGGCCGTCGCCTGGTCAGTTCACTGCCAAGCGCACGGGTAATTTCGATATCAGCGATGCGGTGCTGCTGCCGTCCGGTGATCTCTTGCTGCTGGAGCGCAAGTTTTCGCTGCTCGAGGGTGTGAGCATCCGCATCCGTCGGATTCCCATGGCAACCGTTGTCCCGAACGCAGTGATCGACGGTCCGACGATCTTCGAGGTCGATCTCGGCTATGAGGTCGACAATATGGAAGGCATCGATGTGCATGTCACCGAGAGCGGCGAGACTGTGCTGACAATGGTGTCCGACGACAATTTCTCGATGATCCAGCGCACGCTGCTGCTGCAGTTCACGCTGGTGGAGGAGTGAT
>CAZQMD010000538.1:0-2280 GCA_964594185.1 uncultured Afipia sp.
GTCCGAAGGGCTTCAAGAAGGACACCAAGATCACCCGCGCGGTGCTCGAGGAGTATCCGAAGTCCCAGTGGTGGCAGTTCGCTTCGCCGAACGACAAGCTGATGGCTGAAATCGAAGCCATGCATAAGCAGTACGACGAATCGAAGAAGGGCCTTGAACAGCGCTTCCTCGACAAGGTCGAAAAGCTGCAGCGTGGTGACGAATTGCCTCCGGGCGTGATGAAGATGGTCAAGGTCTTCGTCGCGGTGAAGCGCAAGATTCAGCCGGGCGACAAGATGGCCGGACGTCACGGCAACAAGGGCGTAGTGTCGAAGATCGTCCCGATCGAAGACATGCCGTTCCTTGAAGACGGAACGCATGCGGACATCGTGCTCAACCCGCTCGGCGTGCCCTCGCGCATGAACGTCGGCCAGATTCTCGAAACCCATCTTGGCTGGGCCTGCGCAGGCCTCGGCAAGCGGATCGGGCAGGCGGTCGATGCCTACTACGGTCACGGCAAGTCGGACATCAAGCCGCTGAAGGAAACCTTGAAGAAGGTCTACGGCGACGACGAGGTCATCAAGACGCTGAACGACACGGAACTGATGGAGCTCGGCCGCAACCTGCGCGCCGGCGTTCCGATCGCCACTCCGGTGTTCGACGGCGCCAAGGAAGCCGATATCGAGCAGATGCTCGAAATGGCCGGGATGAACAAGTCGGGCCAGTCGACGGTCTATGACGGACGTACCGGCGATCAGTTCGATCGCAACGTGACGGTGGGCTACATCTACATGCTCAAGCTGCACCATCTCGTGGACGACAAGATCCACGCGCGTTCGATCGGTCCTTACTCGCTCGTTACCCAGCAGCCGCTGGGCGGCAAGGCGCAGTTCGGCGGACAGCGTTTCGGCGAAATGGAAGTGTGGGCGCTCGAGGCTTACGGCGCGGCGTACACGCTCCAGGAAATGCTGACCGTGAAGTCGGACGACGTGGCGGGCCGTACCAAGGTGTACGAAGCCATCGTGCGCGGCGACGACACGTTCGAGGCCGGTATTCCGGAATCGTTCAACGTCCTGGTCAAGGAAATGCGCTCGCTCGGCCTCAACGTCGACCTGCACAATTCCAAGCTGGGTCCGACGCCAACGTCCGAAGCGGCCGAGTAATAATTTCCACCTCTCCCGCTTGCGGGGGAGGTCGCCGGACGCAGTCCGGCGGGTGGGGGCTCTTTAGTAGTTGAAGGGCTTCCCCCTCCCTGACCCTCCCCCGCAAGCGGGAGAGGGAAAACAGAATTCGGAATTTGCTGCCGGTGACGATCGGCACGCGAGGAGAAGACGATGAACCAAGAAATTATGAATCTCTTCAATCCGACGACTCCGGCCCAGGTCTTCGACCAGATCCGGATTTCGATCGCATCGCCTGAGAAGATTCTGTCGTGGTCCTACGGCGAGATCAAGAAGCCGGAAACCATCAACTACCGCACGTTCAAGCCGGAGCGTGACGGTCTGTTCTGCGCGCGCATCTTCGGGCCGATCAAGGACTACGAATGTCTTTGCGGCAAGTACAAGCGCATGAAGTACAAGGGCATCATCTGCGAAAAGTGCTCGGTCGAAGTCACGCTGTCGCGCGTCCGGCGCGAGCGCATGGGCCATATCGAACTGGCCGCTCCGGTTGCGCACATCTGGTTCCTGAAGTCGCTGCCGTCGCGCATCGGCCTGCTGCTCGACATGACGCTGAAGGATCTCGAGCGGATTCTCTATTTTGAATACTACGTCGTTCTCGAGCCGGGCCTGACCGCGCTCAAGGACCGTCAGCTGCTGTCGGAAGAAGAGTATCTCCGCGCGCAGGACGAGTACGGCCAGGACAGCTTCACCGCCATGATCGGCGCGGAAGCGATCCGCGAACTGTTGAAGGGTCTGGAGCTTGAAAAGCTCGAGGCGCAGCTGCGCGTCGAGATGCAGGAAACCGAATCCGACATCAAGCACAAGAAGCTCGCCAAGCGCTTGAAGATCGTCGAAGCGTTCCGCGTATCCGGCAACAAGCCGGAGTGGATGATCATGACCGTGGTGCCGGTGATTCCGCCGGACCTGCGTCCGCTGGTGCCGCTGGACGGCGGCCGCTTCGCGACCTCCGACCTCAACGACCTGTACCGCCGCGTCATCAACCGCAACAACCGCCTGAAGCGGCTGATGGAGCTGCGGGCGCCGGACATCATCATCCGCAACGAAAAGCGCATGCTGCAGGAAGCTGTGGACGCGCTGTTCGACAACGGCCGCCGCGGCCGCGTCATCACCGGCGCCAACA
>CAZQMD010000539.1:0-2280 GCA_964594185.1 uncultured Afipia sp.
GTCTCCAACCGCGCCAGCGCCCGGTCGATTTCGGCAGGTGTCGGCACAGTGTCGATGCTGACATCCGCCCTGGCGAAGGGCATCGCCTGACCTTCCGCGATGGTGCCGGCGACGCTGCGCGGCGCCGTGCCGTCATCGAGCCAGGCGAGGCCGCGGCGGGCCGCATCCTTCACGAGGGGCTGCATGGCGGCGTCCGTCGCGAGGAAGCGGGCGCCCATGAAGTTGGCGATGCCGACATAGCCCTGAAAGCGGCTCATATGCCATGCGAGCCGGTCGGCGTTCTGTTCAGCGGAGAGCGTCGTCAGCAGCGTCTGCGGGCCGGGATCGTTGTCCGGATAATCAAACGGCTCCATCGGAACCTGGAGCAGCACTTCATGCTTCTGGGCGCGTGCACGCTCCACCAGCTTTCCGGGATCCGAGCCATAGGGCGTGAATGCGAGCGTCACCGCGCCGGGAAGCTTGGTGATGGCGTCGGTGGTTTTTGCGGCACCGACGCCAAGGCCGGCGATGACAATGGCGATCACCGGTTTTTTCGCCAACATGGCGCGGTCGGCATCGCTGCCTGCGGCGTAAGCGCGGAACGATTTCATGCCGTCGGCGGCCACTGGAATCATGCCGTAGCGTGAGGGCTCCAGCAGCTTCGGATTGATGCCGGCCATCAGGGCCGTCTGCGTCTCTGTCTTCGTGGACGTCTCGGCTGCGCCGCCGCCGACAACGACGTCCTGCCGCGCGCCGCTGGAGCCGTCGATAATGGTGATAGTCTGCTGACCGGCCGCCGGTTCCTTTGCGGCCGTCGCGGCTTCCCGGGGCATTTCCTTGGGCGCGGCAGGCCCGGCGCTTGTCGATTTGGCAGTCTGCGCGCCGGGCAGCGTGGCGGGGTCATAGGATACCCGCGCCAGCGGCTCGCCGCCCATAGGGTTGTGATTGAAGATCGCAAAGCCGAGAAACGTCACCAGAAACAGGCCGCACAGGCCCGCGATCGCCTGCGGAGCGCTAAACGGAAGCCTGTATCGCCGCTTGCGCGGCCGATCCTGGCCAAGCGGAGCGCTCAGATCGTCGGTTGTCACGGCGTTCAAATCTCGCGAATCAATCCGCGAATCCTACCACGGCCCCGAGAAGGCCGGGCGTCAAGGCTTGGGTTCCGGACGTTGTTCGGGAGGGTGTTGCGGCATTCCGGAAGCGGGAGCCTTGCGCCCACGAAAAAGGGCGGCCCGAAAGCCGCCCTGATCCGATCGGAATGGTTTCTGCGACCTTAGTTCGCGGCCTTGTTGGTGGCCTTCTCGGTCGGAGGCGGAGCCGAGGTGGTCTGCTTGATGCCATGGAGGAGATCGGCGGCCATCTTGAGCGCCTTGTCGTCCTTGGCGTCCGGCGGCACGTAGGACTGCGAGCCGGTTTCTTCCTGGCCTTCGGCCTTGAGATGGCCGCGCAGCGAGGCTTCGCCCTTGGTGTCGGTCTTCGCCTTGAGATCGTCCGGCACGTCCTGAAGCACTTCGATGTCCGGGATGATGCCCTTGGCCTGGATCGACTTGCCCGACGGCGTGAAGTAACGCGCGGTGGTCAGACGAAGCGCGCCGTTGCCCGAGCCGAGCGGAATGATGGTCTGCACGGAGCCCTTGCCGAACGAGCGCGTGCCGAGCAGCGTGGCGCGCTTGTGATCCTGCAACGCGCCCGCGACGATTTCCGAAGCCGAAGCCGAACCGCCGTTGATCAGCACGATCACCGGCTTACCCTTGGCAAGGTCACCTGGCTTGGCGGTGCGGCGCTGGGTTTCCTCGGCATTGCGGCCGCGGGTCGAAACGATCTCGCCGCGATCGAGAAATGCATCCGACACAGAAACTGCTTCTTCAAGCAGGCCGCCCGGATTGTTGCGCAGGTCGAGGATGTAACCCTTGATCTTGTCCGGACCAATCTGATTGGTCAGGTTCGCCATCTCGCGCTTGAGGCCTTCGGTGGTCTGCTCGTTGAAGGTCGTAACGCGGATATAGGCGATGTCGTCGCTTTCGACACGCGCGCGCACCGAGCGGACGCGAATGTTGTCGCGAGTCAGCGTGATCTCGAGCGGCTTGTCCTGGCCCTTGCGGATGATCTTGAGTTTGATCTTGGTGTTGACCGGGCCGCGCATCTTTTCGACGGCCTGATTCAGGGTCAGGCCCTGCACTGCTTCATCGTCGAGATTGGTGATGATGTCGTTGGCCATGATGCCGGCCTTGGACGCCGGGGTTTCATCGATCGGCGAGACAACCTTGATCAGGCCGTCCTCCATCGTCACCTCGATGCCGA
>CAZQMD010000540.1:0-2268 GCA_964594185.1 uncultured Afipia sp.
GACTATGGTCACTTATGGTGGACTCGCGGCACGTACAGGCAATGCCGCTGGGCATCTGGCGGACAACGGAGTCCAGCCGGGCGACAAGGTCGCGATCTTCCTTCCCAATTCGGTTGCTTGGGTCGAAAGTTGTTTCGCAATCAACCGCGCTGGTGGTATCGGCGTGCCGATCAGCTTCGAGGCGACAGAATCCGAGGTACTCTATCGGCTTCAAGATGCGCGTTGTACGGCAATCATCACAACGGACGAGCGCGCGCCGCTGATCGTAAAATTGAAGCAGGAGGCGCCCGATCTGAAGCTGACTATTCTGACCGGGCAGGGACCGTCACCCGTGGCAGCACTGCGCTATGAACAGCTCGCAACATCGGCGTCAAAGTCCGCGCCACGAGATCCGTCGGAGATTTTCGAGCCCGCCTTTATCATCTACACCTCCGGCACTACCGGTCGAGCCAAGGGGGTGTTGCTGTCGGTCCATAGCATGTTGTGGGTGAACGCCGCCTGCTGGGCGCCCATCGCCGGATTGTCGGAAAGCGATGTTGTGCTCTCGCCGCTGCCGCTGTTTCATTCCTATGCGCTCAATCTGTCAGTCCTGAGCATTCTGGCCGTCGGCGCAACTGAATACATCATGGAGAAATACTCGACGACTGACGCCGTGCGCATGCTGAAGAGCGGCGAGTTCACAGTGTTTCCTGGCGTTCCGACGATGTTTCACTACTTCCTCGAAGCGACGAAGGCAGAGCCTGGCCTGAAACTGCCCAATCTCCGGCTCAGTATGTCAGCCGGCGCGATCATGCCGGCAACGCTGAACCGTGAGTTTGAAGGTCGCTTCGGCATCAAGCTGCTCGATGGTTATGGAATCACGGAGACATCGACAATGGTGACGATGAATTGGCCGGTCGGCGAGCGCGTGATGGGATCATGCGGACTCCCGCTGCCGGGCATCGCTGTCCGTATTATCTCGCCGGCAACCGGCGAGGACGTCGCGACGGGTGAGGAAGGCGAACTGATAGTGCGCGGGCCCAATCTTATGAGCGGGTATCACAACAAGCCTGAGGAAACAGCGTCCGCGTTACGCAAGGGCTGGTATCACACCGGCGACCTGGCGAGGAGCGACAGTAATGGCTTTCTGACGATCACGGGCCGTCTCAAGGAACTCATTATCCGTGGCGGCCAGAACATCGCTCCCGCAGAGATCGAGGAAGCGGTCAATCTCATGGACGATGTGATCGACAGTGCGGTGGTAGGGGTGCCGCACGAACATCTTGGCGAAGTACCAGCCTTGTTTGTGGTTGTACGCGAAGGAGCCGGAATCCGACCAAACGATGTTCTGGAGTACTGCAAGATCCGTTTGTCCTCTTACAAAGTGCCTGCCTCGGTACATTTCGTGACGGAGATTCCGCGTACCGGTTCTGGTAAGATCATTCGCTTCAAATTGCGCGAAACGCTGATCGCGCCCATCAACAAGGCTTCGTAACATGCTGGACAAGGTCCCAAAACTTACTCTGAAAGACGCTTCGTTGTTGCGTGACGGCTGCTTCATTGGCGGCGAATGGGTCGCGGCCGATAGCGGCGGCACGATCAAGGTCGAAAATCCTGCGAATGGTGAGTTGGTCGGTTCGGTGCCCAATATGGGCGCGGGCGAGACGAAGCGCGCCGTCGAACACGCAAACGCAGCGCTCCCGGATTGGCGCGCCAGGACCGCAAAGGAGCGCTCCGCCGTTTTGCGCAAATGGTTCGACCTGATGATGGCCAATCAGGACGATCTTGCGGCGATCATGACAGCCGAGCAGGGCAAACCCTTGGCGGAGAGCAAGGGCGAGATCGCCTATGCCGCGAGTTTCATCGAGTGGTTCGCCGAGGAAGGAAAGCGCATCTACGGCGACACCATTCCACCTTTCACAGCCGACCGCCGCATCGTGGTGCTGAAGCAGCCGATCGGGGTCTGCGCTGCGATCACGCCGTGGAATTTCCCGGCAGCGATGATTACCCGCAAGGCGGCCCCGGCACTGGCCGCGGGCTGCACGATGGTGGTCAAGCCGGCCAGCGAGACACCGTTGTCGGCACTGGCTCTTGCGGTGCTGGCCGAGCGCGCCGGTGTACCGAAGGGCGTCTTCTCGGTGGTTACGGGGGCGCCGCAGGCCATTGGTGGTGAGATGACATCGAATCCGATCGTGCGAAAGGTGAGTTTCACGGGCTCGACCGAGATCGGCAAGAAGCTGATGGAGCAGAGCGCCTCCACCGTGAAGCGCACCTCGATGGAGCTTGGCG
>CAZQMD010000541.1:0-2264 GCA_964594185.1 uncultured Afipia sp.
TCACCACCCTGCTCATCGTGACGTCTATCGCGTCCTATTGCGGTATCATCCAGCTGTTGGGCAACGTTCATGTCGTAGAAGAGCGGACAACTTTACCGCTCCGCGCAACTTAACAAGAACCAGTTTGAGCGGGTAATCAACGAGTACGCGATAAGGTCGATCTTAAACCTACGAGGGGATAATTCTGGTACATCCTGGTATGACGACGAAAATCGCTATCTCGCGAAGCATGAGCGTAACGCGCTTTGATTACGGCATTGGAGCGCGCCGTCTTGTCACATCACAGCAGATCCGTGCAATTCTCAAAATCGTTCGCGACGCCGCCAAGCCACTCCTCATTCACTGCCAAGGCGGCGCTGACCGATCGGGTCTGGTGGCGGCTCTTTGCGTCGCCGAAGTGGAAGGCAAATCGGCCGATGAAGCTGCTCAACAGCTTTCGCTGGTTACGGGAATTTTCCCTATCTCCTGAGCAAGACAAATGCGATGGACAAGAGCTTTTGGGAGTATGTTGAGGCGCATCGCTCATCCCGGCAGTCGCGCCAGCTTACGAAAGCGGCAGGACCGGCCCGTTCAAACTGATGGGCCGTGGTCAGCTTGCTATCGCTCTTTGCGGTCTTGTTGCGTTCGTCAACCGGGGTTGTTCGTGTCGCCGTTTCTGCATTTGTCATCGCATTCTCTGAGGGTCGAGCCCTAGCATGAGCCGCGGCCCATTCTCATTCCCTCATCGCTACCCCGATCATCTTCGGCGCTGCTGTACTCGAAGTCCGAAAGATGGGACATCAAAACGCGGGCGGCATCACCGGACTGGTAATCGCGTCGGGAGCACTCGCCGGCGCGATTGCCTTACTTTCGGACTGGGTATTGATGCGGGTTTCGTGTCACACGATTTTGTCCGCCTATTTGGACGGTTTTGAGCCGATCGAGCCGGCGCTGACCGCGAGCGACCGCACGCTGATGGAGCGGATTGAAGGGCTGATGGGCGAATATCGCGCGGCCGTGAAGGCCGAGACCGCCGACGCGCTCTCGGAGCAGGTTCAGGTTCTGGACGGCCTCCTCGACGACGCCCAAGCTGCGCTGTCTCCGGATGCGACGGGCGCACTTTCGACATTCCTTGGGGCAGCGACGATCCTGCTGCGCGAGGGTCTCGAAGCGCTCCTCATCGTAGTCGCGATGGTCGCCTTTCTTCGCAAGGCCGAACGAATGGAGGTCATGCCCTACGTCCACGCAGGCTGGATCGGCGCTCTGCTCGCGGGCTTCCTGACCTGGGTTGTCGCGACCTGGGTGATCGGCATCAGCGGCGCCAGCCGCGAATTGACCGAAGGGTTCGGGTCGATCTTTGCCGCGGTGGTGCTGCTGTCGGTCGCCATCTGGATGCACGGCAAGGCGCAGGCGGATCAGTGGCAGCGGTATATCCGCGAGAGGATGTCGAAAGCGCTGTCCGGAGGATCGGCCCGGCTTTTGTTCGTCCTAGCGTTCGTCGTCGTGTATCGGGAAGTGTTCGAGACCATCCTGTTCTCCGCGGCGCTCTGGCATCAGGGAAACGGCGGCGCGATTTTCGCCGGCGCGCTCAGTGCCTGTATCGCGCTGACGATCATGGCCTGGGCGATGCTGCGCTACAGCAGCCGACTGCCCATCGGCAAGTTCTTCATCTACAGCTCTTGGCTCATGGCGGTCCTCACGGGGAAAGGGAATCTCCGCGCTACAGGAAGCGGGCATCGTGGGCATCTCGCCGTTGCACGCGGTGCCGCGCCTCTCGCTCGTCGGTTTCTTTCCGACCACAGAGACCGTCGCCGCTCAGATCGTCATGATAGTGGCACTGGCCCTCGGATTCGCCCTCAATCGACGTAAAGTCTAGGCGCTTTGCGCCGTTGCCGGCGCCGCGAATAACGCGGGAAAGTACCGGCTGCGCATCCGTTCCGCGTAGTCCGTGCAGCCCGGCTGCGATCGCTGATTCAGAGGCAGCTGCGCGGGTCCTAAGGCCACCGAGGATGCAGGTCGTCGAGCACATAGGCGTGCGCATGCATCGAAGGCTGTCCGCGCAAATGAGGGTGATCGGGCGGTACTTCGGGATGGTCGTGAGGAATGGGGTCTGGCTCGGCGACCGGCCAAAAATAGAACGCCAGCACGACGCCGCTCAACGTCAGGGTTGCGAGTACCAAAGCGGTCGGCGCGATCCCGGCGGACAAGCCAAGCCATCCAGCAAGTGGGTACGTCAGCAGCCAACATAGGTGGGACAACGCGAACTGAGCAGCGAATACGGCGGG
>CAZQMD010000542.1:0-2241 GCA_964594185.1 uncultured Afipia sp.
GCTTCAACCCGAAAGCAGTGGATGCCGAGTTCCGGTTCCCGACACGGCGACGAGCCGCGTAGGAGGGATGAGCGATTGTCGCAGACTGACGCTGGCATGCGATCATCGGTTTACAAAACCGCCGCTCTTCCAGTTGAGCTAAACCGTCGCGCCCCAAAAATCGCAGAAATCTGCGGCTTTCGGAAGCTTGGATTTTTCCTTTTGCTGGTCAAGCAAAACCATCACACAAATCGTCTCACAAAAAGGTGTGAAAGCGCTGTCCCCGCATTGTTGATCATCACATCGTTCCGTTCGAATTGCGTGACAGCGGCTGCTTGGTGACGTCGGTCGTGCGAGCCTTCCGTTCGGCCGCTATTATCCCTTGCTGGTCCAGGAGGAGAGAGCGGAACGCAGTTCGATGACGACGATCATCCGGTCGTGTCGCAGGAGTCCCGCCTTCTTCCGGCCCGTGATATCCCCCATCAATTCCCGGTCTCGCTGTTGTTACGCTTCTTCTATGGTCCCCGAGGCCCCGGCGCAGCAGGAAAACGCAGCTGGCCATGGGATCGTGAGTTTGATCTCTGGATTGTTCTCCCTGATACTGAGATCGTCATGGGGCGAAAGGCTCAACGACGCAGCGTCAACTTCAGACCTATGCACTACTCGTCGCCAGGCAGCCTTGCATTCCTGGCCTGGCCTTCGGACAAGCAAGGGATGAAGTGTCCCTCGATCACGTTCGGCCTCGCGCTCGCCGCGGAGACCCAGGCCAAGGTCGATGCGATCCTGGCCCAGGACAGCGATACGCTGGCCGGACGGTGAGGTCGCGGTCACGACAGTGGAATGCAATTCTATTGCCCTGGGGCTGTCCGTATCGCAGGCGAAGACCTACACGCCCTTGCGAACTTCCTGCGCTCCTTCAGCGCCTGGTCGGGGTCTGGGGCAGTCAACCTTACCAGACGCCAGTGGTTCCTTCCACGAAGCGGGGGAAGTGTTCGTTCGCGCAAGTATTAAGCTGCGTCGGCCGCAGCAAAATGAGCCATCTGGTCGTTGTAAGCTTTCACGAAAGCCGGTCGGGCGGTGGCGCGCGCGACGTAGGCGTGGCAAGCGGGGTAGTTCGCGAGCCCGTCGAAACGGTTCACTTGCCGCAGGACGTCCGCCATCAATAGGTCGGCTACGGTGAATCGACCGGCCACCAGCCACTCGCGGCCGGCGAGCACCGCTTCCATCCGCTCAAGCCTGGCTTTGAGGAAGTCCTCCACGAACTTGGCTTCGGGAGACTCGCCGGGATAGCCCATGAAGCGGAACAGCGCCCACGGCTGGCTCGGCAGGTCGACCGAGTTGAGCGCAGCGATGGCCCACTCCATCACCTCGGCCCGGCCGCGCGGATCAGCGGGCATGAGTTCCAGGCTCTTCTCGCCCAAGTGCAGCAGGATCGCGCCGCTCTCGAAGATGGTGAGATCTCCATCGATCAGCCACGGTACCTGGCCGAAGGGCTGCGCCGCGAAGTGGTCGGGGCCTCGATTTCGAAACGGCGTGCTCTCCACGCGGTAGGGGAGTCCGGCCTCTTCCAAGGCCCAACGCACCCGCAGGTCGCGCACAAGGCCGCGCGGCATTTCGGGAACCCAATCATAGGTGGTGAGGATCAGCTCGCTCATGGGGCAACTCCAAGAAAGACGGGAAGCTTGTCGAGAAGTCCGTTCCAGCCGTGCTCATGGCTGGCACGGGCCGCATCGTCGGCCAGGCGCTCGTGGGTCAGGGTCAGTTCCGTCCCACCCTCGAACGGCTCCAGCCGGAATGTCACCAGCGATTGCGGTTCCGGCGCTCCGGGCAGATCCCAGGTGAAAACGAGAGTCTTTTCGGGAACCACTTCTTGATAGATCCCGGTCGGGTTGTGCTCATCGCCATTGAGCAGTCGGAACACGACGCTGAAGCGGCCGCCCGGGCGCACGTCCGCCACCACGCTAAGGGTCGGGCCAGCGTCGGGACCCCACCATTGCAGCATTAGGTCTGGCTGGGTGATCGCCGCCCAGACCCTGGCGGGAGATGCCTTGATTCGGCGCACAATGGTGAGGCTCGGCAATCGACCGATCACGGCGCGCCATCCTGTTCAACAAGGGAGGTCAGTCGATCGAGGCTGACCGACCAGAAGCGTTCGTAGCGGTTGAGCCAAGCGATTGCTTCTTGCATCGGCGCGGGCGAGAGGTTCACCGCCACGGTGCGGCCGGTCTTGGTCCTGGTAATCAAGCCTGCCTCTGACAGGAC
>CAZQMD010000543.1:0-2237 GCA_964594185.1 uncultured Afipia sp.
GTCGCCGCGATGCCGCGGA
Organism: uncultured Afipia sp.; assembly: GCA_964594185.1. Classification (GTDB taxonomy): domain Bacteria; phylum Pseudomonadota; class Alphaproteobacteria; order Rhizobiales; family Xanthobacteraceae; genus Afipia. Next base: position 20 of record CAZQMD010000543.1, read on the forward strand.
CGCGGCTGATCGAAGATCAGATCGCGCGCGATGCCGCCGTCCTTGACCAGGAGCACCCGATCGGAGAGCAGCAACGCTTCCTCAACGTCGTGAGTGACAAGCACGACGGTGCGGGACCGCGCCACGAGCAACTGCCCCAGCAGCAACTGCATCGCAGCGCGGGTTATGGCGTCGAGCGCCCCGAATGGTTCGTCCAGCAGCAACAGATCCGGCTCGTGGATCAGCGCCCTCGCCAGCGCCACGCGCTGGCGTTGGCCGCCGGACAGCCCGACCGGAAATTCACTTTCTCGCCCCTGCAGCCCAACTGCTTCGAGGATGCGTCCGGCGTCATCCTTCCTGCCCTTGATGCCCAGCAGAACATTCCCGAGCACCGTCCGCCACGGCAGCAGACGATCCTCCTGAAACATCAGGCGCACATCCGCCTTGTGGCCCGTCGTACGCAGCTCGATGCGGCCGCGCGAAGGTGCGTCCAGCCCCGCCACAAGGCGCAGGAGCGTCGACTTGCCGGCGCCACTCGGCCCGATGATTGAGACGAACTGGTGGGCCGGGATATCGAGATCGACTCCGTCGAGGACCTTGCGGCCGGCGAATGACTTGCCGACCGAACGCAGGCTGACGCTGGCTCCACTCATGCCTTCACCCTGTCGGCATAGTTCGGATGCCAGCGCAGCAGCCGCCGTTCGATCAAGCGTGTGATGAAATCCGACAGCCAGCCTGCGATGGCGTAGAGAATGATGGCCAGCACGATGATGTCGATGCGCAGCAGCTCGCGGGCATTCTGCACGAGGTACCCCACCCCGTCCCGCGACGCGATCGTTTCACCCACAACCAGCGTCAGCCAGGCCACACCGAGCGCATAGCGTATGCCGACCAGGATCGGCTGAAGCGCGGCCGGCAGGATGATCGACCAGACCAGCGCGGCGCGCCCGAGGCCGTAGGACTTTCCAAGTTCGATCAGCTTGGGATCGACATTGCGGATGCCGCCGACCGTATTGATGTACACCGGGAACAGCGATCCCATCGCGACGAGAATGAGCCGCGGCTCCTCACCTATGCCGAACCAGAGGATCATCAGCGGCACCAGCGCCAGGTGCGGAATGGTCCGGATCATCTGCAGCGACCGATCGAAGAGATCGTGCACCGGCTCGAACAGCCCCACGGCCAGGCCAAGCAGCAACCCGCTCGAAGCCCCGACGCTGAATCCGATCGCAACCCGGCGGAGGCTGACAAGGATGTCGTGCTGCAATTCACCGCGCTCGGCGAGCTGCCGCGCGGCGTCCCAGATGTCGGATGGCGCCGGAACGATTGCCGTGGAGACGATCCCCGTCGCCGAGAGGAATTGCCAGACGAGCAGCAGGCCGACCGGGAGCAGCCAGGGTAGAGCAAGGGAGCGCCAGATCGCGCTACGCACGCCCGATCTCGGCGATTGCGACGGACGCGCGATGTCCGCGACAACAGTCACGACAGATTCGCCGGCACGGTGAAATGCCTCCGTACGACTGGCTGCAGAGACCACCGTCGCATCGGCAGGCCGGGAAAGTAACGACGCATCCGTCATGAAATTGAACTTGCTCCGTCTCGGCTGAGACGGCGGCACATTCGCAAAGTCCGGCGCGCAATTCGATGGTCACAAAATTCGTTTTTCGCTCGCCGACATCACTGACGTTCCACGGCGCACAGTATCTGGAAGAATGTTTTTCGAACATGCTGATCCGCCGCGCAATTTGGCTGATCTCTCCTGACACTCCGTCAAAGCGGCAGGATCATCTGCCGGCGAGATTTTCCGCCGGCAAAGTTTCCTCGAGCAGGCACACCTAAGCTCCCTGAAGACCGCCGCGATCTATCACCATTTTCGTTGCCCTCCGAAGGCACGTGTCAAGTCAGTTCTTGCAGAAGCGGGAGCGGAAAGAGGATTGGAATACAAGGACTTGCGAGACTGACGCTCGTCGCTTCACTCTCGCAAGAAATTCGCGTAAGCACTGCGTAAGCAGTTGGCACCCGTAGCTCAGCTGGATAGAGCGTCGCCCTCCGAAGGCTGATGTCAAGCGGAACGATTGTGAGAAGGAGGTCGAAAAACACTTGAAATACAGCGCTTTGAGAGCACCGAGGTTGGCGCTTTCAACTCTCAGATTTTTCGCGTAAGCACCGCGTAAGCATAATGCACCCGTAGCTCAGCTGGATAGAGCGCCACCCTCCGAAGGTGGAGGCCACACGTTCG
>CAZQMD010000544.1:0-2236 GCA_964594185.1 uncultured Afipia sp.
AAGGGGAAGACTGGCGGCGGCTTCGGCGCTCTGAGACTGGCGGCACAGCGAAGCGCCTTCGAGGAAGGCGACGACGCCGATCGCGCCGAAACCGTTGCCGCCGGCGAACGGCGGCAGTTTCCCGTATATCCGGTCACGCCGGCCAGGGTCGCCGCGAGGCTTATCCTCGCCCGTTTGGTCGATGCGCGGCCCGAGTTGAAGGAAATTCTCCGAAGCCGCTCGCCAGTGGTGGCGATCGATGTTCCAGATCCCGAGATGCTCGACCGCGTGCTTGACACCTGGCAGCGCACCATCCTCGACGACCTCACGCGCGTGCACAAGGTGAACAACAACGTCGGCAAGCGGCGAGACAGCGATCTGCTTCTCATCGTCGCCAAGGAGCCGAGCAAGGGAAAAGCGGAGTTCGAGCGCGAGCGGGAGGCGCTCGCGGCGGTTTCCTTGGCGCTGCCGATCGCCATCTCGCCGGCGGCCGAGACCCACCTGCCGAAGAGCCTGAAGGCGAACCCGACGCGGATCGCCTTTCCGCCTATCGACGCGACCACGATCGCGCGCTGCATCCGGATCGTGACTGGGCGGACGCGCAAGGATTATCTGGACGAAAATTCGTCCGCGCTCATGACCGCGAGCGATTTGATCGTCGCGATCCGCTTCGATCGCACGCCCGCCGAGTGCATGCATGAACTGCGCCGGCACGTCAGCGAAGCAAAATCGCAAGTCCGGTCGCGACATCGCCATGGACGATCTGCATGGCATGGACGAGGCAGTCATGTGGGCACGCGAGCTGAGGGTGGATCTCGACGCCTGGCGCCGAGGAGACCTATCCTGGTCATCTCTGAGTGCTGGTGTGTGTTTCGTCGGGCCCCCCGGCACCGGCAAGACCCTCTTCGCGCAGACGCTCAGTACTTTCCTGTCGAGCGGATCATATAGCGTTCCGCTGATCGAATGTTCGCTGTCGCAGTGGCAGGGTGCAGATGAAGCGCATCGCGGCCATTTGTTGCGCGCTATGCGCCGAGACTTTGAGCAGGCCCGCGCAAAAGCGCCGAGCCTCCTCTTCATAGACGAGATCGATAGCTTCGCCGACCGATCAAAAGTCAAACACGCGCATGCGGACTATGTCGTTGAGGTCGTCAACGGCCTGCTTGCGCAGCTCGACGGCGTCGCATCTCGCGAAGGAATCGTTTGCGTCGGGGCTTCCAACGACATCGGCCGCTGCGATCCGGCGATTCTCAGGCCAGGGCGTCTCGGCAAGATCATCCGCATAAGCCTTCCGACCGAACGGGAATTGGAGCGCATGTTCCGGGTACGTCTGAGGGGGCTGCTTGAGAAGACGGACCTGTCGGAAATCTGTATGCTGGCCCTCGGCTCGACAGGCGCGGAGGTCGAGCGGATCACGAATGATGCGCTAAGGTCCGCCCGTCACGGCGGCGGCGACCTCGCTCTTTCCGATCTACGTGCGGTTATCGTCGGAAACGACGACCGCGCCGCCGTCGATCTGGAGATTGCCGCGATCCATGAGGCCGGTCATCTGGTTTCCGAGATCGAACTATTCGGAAACGAAGCCGACGTCCACGCGAATATCGCCGCGGTCGGAATCAGAGGAGGATGCACGACCCGAACGAAAGCGCCGCCCTTCTCCGGCACTTATTACGACTACGCACGTCGTCTTCAGGTGCTTCTCGCAGGCCGTACGGCCGAGGAGCTTCTACTTTCCGCAGCTTCCCCATGGTGCGGGCGGGCGACAAGGCTCCGATCTGCAGGTCGCAGCCTCGATGGCAGCGGGAATGTGTGCATCCTTGGGCATCGCCGGAAAGTCCAAGCTGCTCTACCTCGGCGACGTCGGCCGCACCGACGAACTTCTTTCGTACCCCGAAGTCAGGGAGGCGGCGAACCGCGAACTTGCGAAGGCGGAGAAAGCCGTGCGAGCCTTACTATTGCAGCGCAAACCGGCGCTGCGGGCGATCGCGCCCAAGCTGTTGAAGGACAAACGCCTAGATGGATCGACGGCCGGGGCCATAATTCGAAAGACCGTGGCCGCCAAGAAAGGACGAAGGGCTTGACCGGTCCCGCGGATGAACGCGAGGCGTTCGCTGCTCGCGATTTAACACGTCGGCATTATGTCGAGCGTGCCCGGATCGGTACAAAATCCGCCTGAACGAGCCAGGACCGTTGGATTGAAAGCAGCCAGCCTTTCTGCATGACCCACCGATGCCTACGCCAGGTCGTTTCTCGATCCAAA
>CAZQMD010000545.1:0-2222 GCA_964594185.1 uncultured Afipia sp.
GGCGCGGATGCGGATGGTCTCCAGCTTCGATCTTGAGACCACCAAGCCTGACAGGGCACTGTGCTATCGCTTCGACATTGTATTGCGCGTACGCAACGCCACGCCGCTGGATAACGACTGATGAGCAACATCACGCCTTCACAGACCGTCGGCCCTTATTTCAAATACGGCCTGACGCCCGGCAACGACTACGCATGGAACGATGCGTTCAGCAACGACCTCGTCACGCCGGATGTCTCAGGTGAGCGCATCCGCATTGTCGGGCAAGTGTTCGATGGCGAAGGCAAGGTCATTCCGGATTCGATGATGGAAATCTGGCAGGCCGATGCGCAGGGCCGCTTTGCCGATCCGCAGGATACGCGCGCTGTCTCGAACGCTGCATTCAAGGGCTTCGGTCGTTGCGGTGCCGATGCGACCGGCGGTTTCGAGTTTCACACCATCAAGCCAGGTCCGGTGCCCGGACCTGATGGCAAGCCGCAAGCGCCGCACATTCTTCTGGCTGTGTTCGCCCGCGGCATGACGCAACAGGCGATCACGCGAATTTACTTCGCTGACGAAGCAGCGAACGCTGCCGATCCGATTTTTGCTCTGGTCCCAGCAGAGCGCCGCGCGACGCTGATCGCGCCACGCGAACCCGGTGATGCCGTGAGTTACCGGTTCGACGTTCATCTGCAGGGTGACAAAGAAACGGTCTTTTTCGACCTGTAACGCGGCGCCGCCAACGGCCCGAACGGCCGCGCCGCTACTTTCAAATAGCTCTAAATTCGCCTCCAACCGGTTGAGCAGGGTGAAACGGGTCGTCATAGTGCAGTTTAAAGCAGCTGCGCATGACAGAACTCTTCAACCTGATCATCGATGATTTCCGGCTTCTCGATCGTGAGAACCGGCCCGTCGAGGATATCTATTCCCAAAATATGATCTGGCTTGAGAACCCCGGCTGTATTCTCCAGCCGGGTAATTTTCAGTTGCCTGCCGATCTTCGTACCCACGGCGTTATGAAGCCCGGTCTTTATATGACCATCGTGCTGGAGGGAATCGGCGAGAGTTACGCGGTCGATGGGCCTGAGAAAATTCGCTATGCCGAGAACAAACTGGTCGGAATGGCGATACGTGAGCCGACGCCCTGTAGTGGTGAAGCCCCAAGGGGGGCGGTCCGTGCTGTAGGTGTTGCCTTTCCCTATGCTTCCATCGCGGCACTGGGTTTTGAGCAGGAGTTTCTCGATCTGTTCAAGGCGACGGAGCGGCCCGTTCTGGCGTTCTCGGTGCAGGCGCCGCCGCGCATTCAGGCGATTGCAGCGGAAATCCTGTCACCGTCGCTGGATGGCGCTGCGGCAAAATTGCTGATGAGCGCTCAGGCTGCAGAAATTCTGGCGCGAGGCATGTTCGCCTTGCGCCATAACCTTGAACTGAGCAATCCGGTCGATCACAAGCGGGCACGCCTTCAGGCGGCAAAAGACATGATGGATGCGGATCTGCGTTATCCGTGGTCGATTGCTGAACTCGCGCGCCGTGCGGGATCGAGCCGGCGATCGTTCAACCTGCGGTTTCGCGCGGCCTATGGTGTCAGCGCCATCGACTATCTCAGGGCGCAACGCCTTGAGGTCGCGCGCGAAGCGCTGGTCTATCAGAACATGACCGTGACCGAAGCGGCCGATCTTGTCGGCTATACGAATCCGGCGAATTTCGCGACCGCGTTCCGGAAGCATTTCGGTTCGGTTCCGAGTCAGTACCGAAGCCAGCCAATATCCTGAAAACATCGCGAATTGCTGCTCGGGTCCGTTTCGGTGCGTCTTAAATGCCGCAGTCGTGGGCCAACGCTGCTACCTTTGAGAAGGTCAACATGCCATCAAAGGGTTTTTGCGCATACGCAAAGGCGTCTTCTCGGCAAATCTGCTTTCTCCATCAATGGGGGCTGAAAAGCCTAGCAAGATGGGGAACTTGAGATGCGGCGGCTGCTTTCGAAGGATGTTCTGCGCGTGACGATGAGAAGCGCGCTGGGTGTGGCCATTTTGGGGAGCGTGTGTCACGCCGCGCCTGCTTTCGCGCAATCCGCAGAACCGCCATCCGAAAGGCAATCGGCAACGCCTCTTCCTGAAGTCCGCGTGGCGGGCCAGCGCGCACGGCCGCGCCGCGCCCCACGCGCTGCACCGGCCCCTGCGCCTGGTCCTGGGCAACCGGGTCCCGCTCAGGTCGGGGAGAGCGGCCCCGGCCCCCGCGGCGGG
>CAZQMD010000546.1:0-2213 GCA_964594185.1 uncultured Afipia sp.
CTGGATTGGGGAGCCATGATACTTCCAACGGAGCCCCAGGGCGGGGCGAGGCGTCAAATTTCCTTCACAATGGGGTATCGACGCAAGCAAAAAGCGTCAAGGACGCTCCCGCTGAACGCACTAGGGCGAATTGGCGCGGGTTCCGAAGAAGTCCTTGACCATCTTGAAGAAACCGGCCGCCTCGGGCTGCGTGTCGCCGGACGACAGTTTTTCGAACTCCGCCAGCAGTTCTTTCTGCTTTTTGGTCAGGTTTTGCGGCGTTTCGACCACGACCTGGACGTACATGTCGCCCGTCTGCCGGGAACGCAACACAGGCATGCCCTTGCCCGCCACGCGGAAGCGGCGGCCGGACTGGGTGCCCGAAGGCACCTTCACCTTGGTCTTGCCCTTGTCGATGGTCGGCACTTCGAACTCGCCGCCCATGGCCGCCGTCACCATCGAGACCGGAACGCGGCAATGCAGATCGGCGCTGTCGCGCTGGAAGAACTTGTGCGCGGCCAGCGACAGGAAAATGTAGAGATCGCCCGCCGGACCGCCCTGCACGCCCGCCTCACCCTCACCGGCAAGACGAATGCGGGTGCCGTCCTCGACGCCTGCCGGAATGTTGACCGACAGCGTGCGTTCCTTCTGAACGCGGCCCTGACCGGCGCAGGAGGCGCACGGCGTTTCGATCATCTGGCCGCGGCCCTGGCAGCAGGGGCAGGTGCGCTCCAGCGTGAAGAAGCCCTGCGCTTGACGGACACGGCCGGCGCCGCCGCACATCGAGCAGGCCTTCGGCTTGGTGCCGGCCTTGGCGCCGGTGCCGGAGCAGGTCTCGCAGGTCACCGCCACAGGAATATTGATCTGCGCAGTCTTGCCGGAGAACGCTTCCTCAAGCGTGATTTCCATGTTGTAGCGCAGGTCCGCGCCGCGCTCGCGGCCGCCACGGCCGCCGCGCTGTCCGGCCATGCCGAACAGGTCTTCAAAAATATCGGAGAAGGATGAGGCGAAGCCTGCGCCGAAGCCATGACCGTTGCCGCCGCCATTGCCCTGCTCGAAAGCGGCATGGCCATAGCGATCGTAGGCGGCACGCTTGTTGCCGTCCTTGAGGATCTCGTAGGCCTCGGAGATTTCCTTGAACTTGTGCTCGCAGGATGGATCGCCCGGATTCTTGTCCGGGTGCCATTTCATCGCGAGCTTGCGGAAGGCGGTTTTGAGGCCGGCTTCGTCGATCGAACGTTCGACTTCCAGCGTCTCGTAATAACAGGCCTTAGACATGGCTGATCTGGGTCATTCGAGTCTGGAATGTGAGTGTTGGTTCGCCGCGAAAAGCCTCCCCTTGAAGGGGAGGCTGATCGGGTACGGTTACGCGGACTTCTTGCTGTTCTTATCGTCGTCGACTTCCGTAAATTCGGCGTCAACGACATCGTCCTTGGCAGCATCCTTCTTGGCGTCCGCCTCGGCCTGCTGCGTGTACATCGCTTCGCCGAGCTTCATGGAAGCCTGCGCCAGCGTATTCGACTTGGTCTTGATGCCTTCGGCGTCGTCACCCTTCAGGGCTTCCTTGAGATCCGCCAGAGCATCCTCAATCGCCTTGCGCTCGGGCTCGCCGACCTTCGAGCCATGCTCGGCAAGTGCCTTCTCGGTGGAATGCACCAGCGCGTCGGCATGGTTCTTCGCGTCGACCGCCTCGCGGCGCTTCTTGTCCTCGGCCGCGTTGGCCTCGGCATCCTTGACCATCTTCTCGATGTCGCTGTCGGACAGTCCACCGGACGCCTGAATGCGAATCTGCTGTTCCTTGTTGGTCGCCTTGTCCTTCGCCGAGACGTTGACAATGCCGTTGGCGTCGATGTCGAAGGTGACCTCGATCTGCGGCATGCCGCGAGGTGCTGGGGGAATGCCCATCAGGTCGAACTGACCGAGAATCTTGTTGTCGGCCGCCATCTCGCGTTCACCCTGGAACACGCGAATGGTCACCGCACCCTGATTGTCCTCGGCAGTCGAGAACACCTGGCTCTTCTTGGTCGGGATCGTGGTGTTGCGCTCGATGATGCGCGTGAACACACCACCCAGCGTTTCGATGCCGAGCGAGAGCGGCGTGACGTCCAGCAGCAGCACATCCTTGACGTCGCCCTGCAGCACGCCGGCCTGAATCGCAGCACCGATCGCCACAACCTCATCCGGGTTGACGCCCTTGTGCGGCTCCTTGCCGAACAGCTGCTTCACGACTTCCT
>CAZQMD010000547.1:0-2207 GCA_964594185.1 uncultured Afipia sp.
GAGGGGCTGCAGTTCCGCATCGCCGAGGCGGAAGACGGCGCGCGCCCCATCGACGCCTGCAAGGGCGAGATGCCGGACGCAATCCTGCTCGACTGGAACATGCCGATCATGGACGGCTATGACTTCCTGCGGAACCTCCGCCAGATGCCCGGCGGCATTGCCTGTCCGTGCCGCGAGTTCACCATAAGTGACCATAGTCGATGCAGCGCGATAGGCGGGTTCCGATCCACGCGCATCCGCGTGACGGCGGAGCAGCGTCGGGATCGAGGCGATCAGGTCTGTCTGGAGCATAATCTCCTCCCTATCTTGCTGGACATCAGACCATACTGAACCCGCCGCTGATGCTGATGGTCTGCCCGGTAATCCATCCGCCGTGCTTGGAGGACAGCAGCGTCACCATCGGCGCGATGTCGGACGGGAATCCGAGACGGCGCAGCGGATAGAGCTTGGTGAGCTTATCGCGGTTGGCATTGACCCAGTCGAGATCATGCGGCGTCTCAACGAGGCCCAGCGAGATCGTATTCGCAGTGACGCCGAAGCGGCCCATCTCTCGCGCCAGCGACTTCATGAGGGCGATCACGCCGCCCCGCGCAGCTGCCACGATCGCGAGACCCGATTCACCGACGCGTGAGGAATCGCCCACCAGTGCGATAATCCTGCCATCGCCCGCCTTTTCAAGATGCGGCGCCGCCGCCTTGGAAATATGGATTGCGCCGTAGAGGCAGATATCGATCTGCTTCTTCCATTCCTCGGGTGTGGTCTCGACAAAGCGGTTGCGCAGCGCCACACCGGCATTATTGACAACGATATTCAGTCCACCCAGATCGGAGACGACGTTCGCAACCATCGCCTGCACCTCATCGAAGTTGGAGACGTCGGCCTTGTAGGCAACGGCCTTGCCGCCGGACTTCTCGATCTCGGCGACCACTGTCGCGGCGCGCTCGCGTGAGCCATTATAATTTACCGCAACGGCCGCACCCTCTGCCGCGAGACTGAGTGCGATTTCGCGACCGACATCGCGGCCCGCACCGGTAACGAGAGCAACCTTGCCCTTCAGATCCATGTTCATTTTATCGTCCTCAAAGTTTGTTGTCTGCGATTCTGTCGGAGCCGCGGCTTCTCAGTCGTAGGCATCCAGTCCCTTGCGCAAAGAGTCCCACTGCGCGCTGTCATGGCTGCAAATGATCGTCGCGCCTGCTTTCTCGATCCGCCGGATTTCGGCGAACGATTGCAGGAACTGTTCGGCATTCTTGGTATTCTTCGGCACGATCTCTTTGTCGAGATTCGCGCGAATGCTAAGTGCGTCGGACGTCAGCAGAAATTCACCACTGCGATCCAGCTTCACCAACGCGCCGATGGTGCCGGGCGTATGACCTGGCAATGGAATGAGCGTGATCTTGCCGTCGCCGAAAATATCCGTCTGCTGCTCGATCACCTTCATCGGCATCGCGTGATCCCAATCGGCGGAGAAATAGCCGCTGTTTGATGCGTCCGGCGCTTTGGCCGCTTCCAGTTCGCGTGCGTGCACGATGATGGTCGACTTCTTGAAGAATTCGTTGCAACCGCAATGATCGGTGTGGAAATGCGAACAGACGACAACATCGATATCGTCGGGATCAAGACCTACGGCTTTGAGACCGCTCAGAACATGGTCGCCCGGCGGCATGATCGGCGTCATGTATTTCGCAAGCCCGCCCCAGCGTCCCTCGGCATTCTCCGCAATCGTCGGATGACAGCCGGTGTCGAACAACACGTTGCCCTGGGCATGCCGCATCAGCATACACGACACCGGGAGCTCAATCGTCTCGCTACGATCGGCGTCCGGGAAATAGATGCTCTTCTTCATGCGAAGACGGCCGCCCGACAAAACATGCATTTTCATGGTGTCTTACCTCCCGCGGAACATTGGAGGCCGCTTCTCGGCAAACGCACGGCGGCCTTCTTCATAATCCTCGCTATCTGACGCGCGGTCGATGAAAGCATCAGCCGCTTCCACATTCAGCGCTCCCGGCCCCATCGACAGGCCGGTCAGAATTCGCTTCGCGCCCTCTACCGATAGCGGTGCTAGCTTGGCAATGTCAGCGGCAAAGGCCTTGGCGTCAGCCATCGGATCGTTCGATACGCGATCGACAAGTCCCATGTTAGCCGCTGCATCCGCACTGAAACGATCTGCCGAATAGAGAATACGCTTGGCATTGGTCAAACCG
>CAZQMD010000548.1:0-2203 GCA_964594185.1 uncultured Afipia sp.
AATCCACATACGCCGCGACATGTCGATCAGCTCATGGTTCGGCCCATCGTCGAGCGAGACTTCCGCAGGCTCCAGCGCCATGCCGCAGATCGGGCAGCTCCCCGGTCCGATCTGCTTGATTTCCGGATGCATGGGGCAGGTGAAGACGGTACCGGGCGCGACAGGTGCCTGCGGTGAGGCCTTGTCCGGCTTCAAGTACCGGTCCGGTTCTGCCGCGAATTTTTGCAGGCACTTGGGATTGCAGAAGTAGTGCGTATGCCCCTCGTGCTCGGCGGTGTGCTTGGCCGTGGCGATCTTCACCTTCATGCCACAGACGGGATCTATCGCCGTCTCGGGCTCGCCGGGCTGGTGTGAGGAGTGATCGTGATGATGGGCGTGTCCGCCGCTGCAGCAATCGTGTTTCATACTTGCCATGTATACTGTACAGGGGTATAGTTCAAGGCATGGACAGCAAAATCAAGAAGTCACAACTCGCCCGCCTCGGCCGTATCGAAGGCCAGGTGCGCGGAATCGCCCGGATGATCGAGGAAGAGCGCTACTGCATCGACGTCCTGAACCAGCTCCGCGCCGTTCGTGCCGCTCTGAACAAGGTCGAGCAGGAGACGCTCGGTGACCATCTTCAACATTGTGTCGCCCATGCGTTCCACGCCGGATCGGAGAAGGACCGTAAGGACAAGATCGAGGAGATCCTCGAAGTGCTCGACAGTCGTCGCCACTGACGACCTCTCGATTCCGTAGATTGACAACTCGTCCAACGCTGATCATCTATATCTCCATGACCGCCGCCCTTTCCTTTCGGAAACTCGCACAAGCAGTTCTGCTTGCGCTTGTGGCGTGGGGGGTCACCGCTGGCGTCGCGTCGGCCCACGGTGGTCATGTCGGCGCAGAATTGCGTCCGCCAGTCGAAGCCGAAGCATCCCTGCCGAAATCTCAGAACGAAGACCCCGCGGTATCCGCGACTAGGGCCTGCCCTCAATTGAGCCAAGCGATAGCGGCGGCGATGTGAATTGCGGCCAGGAAGTTCGTGGCGGTCTTGTCGTAGCGGGTGGCGATGGCGCGGAATTGCTTGAGCCTGCAGTAGAAGTTTTCGATGAGATGGCGTGCCTTGTACATGTCCTTGTCGAAAGGACGCGGGGTCTTGCGGTTGCTTCTGGGCGGAATGACACAGGTCTTGCCCGCTTTCTGCAGAGGTTCGATGACGCGCCGGTCGGCATCGAAGGCTTTGTCGGCGAGCAGAGTATCGGCCTTCATGTCAGGCAACAGCGCATCTGCCCCTTGCAGGTCATGGGCCTGGCCCGGGGTCAGGAAGAAGCCGAGTGGATTGCCGAGAGCGTCGACCAAGGTATGGATCTTGGTGCTCAACCCGCCTTTGCTGCGCCCGATCGCTTGATCTTCGCCGTCTTTTTTTGGGCGCCGGCACTATGCTGATGAGCACGCACGATGGTGCTGTCGATCATGGCATATTCGTTGTCCGCGTCGGTCGCCAGAAGCTCGAACGTCCTGCGCCACACACCGCTCCTGGCCCATCGGCTGAAGCGCGTGTGAACCGCCTTCCAATCGCCGAAGCGCTCCGGCAGGTCGCGCCATGGGATGCCTGCGCGATAGCGGTAGATCACGGCATCGACGAACCGTCGATTGTCCCTGGCGGTCACCCCGACATGACCGTCACGTCCGGGCAGGAAATCCTTGATCCGATCCCATTGGTCGTCGCGAAGGGCGTAACGGCGCATCTGTCAGCTCCCTGGCAGCCGACCGCCAGGAATCACGCCCCACGTCTCGGGGGTAGTTCGGCCCTCCGAAAAAGCAGCCTCGACGGCGACAACGCAAGATCGATTCGCCGCGACCGCCGTCTCGATTCTATTCTTGCGCCGATTCTTCCCCTAATTGAGGGCAGGCCCTAGTCTCCCGGAAACACCTGAGGCGCTCGGCGATCACGGCGGAAGCTCCTGCCCGAGCGGAGCTCCGACGAAGCACGCTGGAAACTGCTGCACGGTCGCCTGCCATGCGGCCATGGCCACGCCTGTCATTGGCGTTTTGCCTGGCCCCATTACCGCGTCGCTTCTTCTGTTTCCGCTGAGCGACTTGCTCGAGGGCTGCTGCGGCGACCGTTCCGAGCGTCCTCCCAGACTCGTCTGACCGCGTTCGCGCCTTCGGCGCGTGTCCGGTCTTGAGTCTATCGCCGGCTCAATAGTTCCAGACACCT
>CAZQMD010000549.1:0-2200 GCA_964594185.1 uncultured Afipia sp.
ATGATTCCACTTGTGTGGGAGAAATCGATCGGCATTGTCCTCCGAGTGACGAAATTAACTGACACCAGCTCGATCGTTCGCTGGTGGACCCTTCAGCATGGGCTCATCGATACCGTTGCCAAAGGCGCTCGCCGCAGCACCCGCTTCGAGGTCCGCGGCAAGCGTCGTCAACTCGTCCAGCAAACGGCGATTGCTGTCCAGATCGTGCTTGTCCCTCATCGCAGTCGTTAGCTCGGCGAGGCGCCGCTCGATTGCGCTAATTGAGGGCAATATTCGGTGCGCCGTCGGCAACCCAAGGAGTGCAAGAGTGCGATAGGTCTCGATTTCGAGCAGCCTTTGCACGAGCGCACCAGCGCTGTCGCCGTCAAGGCTTTGGTTTAACACCAACACGCGTACAAACCCTTCGCTGGTAACTCGGAAGTCCGTCGCGTAAATCGCCGTTCCGTCCTCAGCTGCAGCCCCGGCGAGACTCGAGCGGTCAAACAACCTTTCCCATGGCGAGCCGTCCGCCGAATTCACCACTTCAAGATCGATGGCTACCAGAAGTTCTCCGGCTGATGGTAGGCGACGGACAGACGACGGAAATGACGCTCGGGTGTGAAACGGCGCGCCCGTCGTGTCGTGTGGGATTTCCCAGGTGTATGTCGTGAATTCGGAGTGTTGTTCCCAACGGAGCACGAAGTCATCAAACGCAACCCTGAAGTGCTTTTCAGAGGCCGTCGGAACAGACAAGCCGCGTGACAGGAAGAATTCCGAAAGTCGTTGGCGATCCAGCTTCGCGTCGGCCTCGTTCATGAGAAAACCGAAGTGAAGAATTCGACTAGGTATTGAGATGGGCGCAAATGGCCGAGCGTGCAACTCGTTTAGAATTGCAGACCGAAGGGGATGCGACGGGCAGACTGTCTCGACCAAATGTGCCTCAGCAATAGTTTCGCTCACCGATCAAATCATTTGATGTGTTCGTTTTCCGTATCAGCGTTCGCACAGGATCGAAACAGCGATTGTTCTTGCTAAGCAGGTTTGCAACGCCGACGCGCCTTTGCTCCAAACTGCAAATGGAGTTTGCAACGATGGATAGGCGCATCCGTTCTCAGTATGAGGAGTTGTTGACATTATCATATCGGCTGTGTCAGCTGATAGGACCCGCCGAAGAGCGGTGACTTGGCAACATCGCTGCTTACTTACTTTGCACTGCATCGCAATCGACGTCGTCATTTGAACCTGATTCGGCGGGATCGATGTACAAGCGAGCTAACGTCGATGTTCGGGAGCGGCGACAGCGCATGCCGCTCGAGCGGCTTGGACGACTTGGCCGAATTGTCTGTCGGTGTGGACGTTGCATTCCTGTGCTGCTGGGTGCTTCCGCCGTCGTGGCGGATGCGGACGGCGCTGCTGCCGAATCGGCTCAAGGTGTCCATGAACTGCCTGCAATCCAAGTGACGCGCAACGAGAGGCCGCCGCAAAAACAAAAGGTCGGGCCGCACCGGGCCAAGAAACCGAGAGCCGCGCGCACGCAAATTGTGGTGCATCCGACCGTTGGCACGGAATCTGATACGCGCGACATCGCTTCAGGCCCGGCGGCTGCGCCGAGTACGGCGAGCCAGATCACCATATCCGGCAAAGACCTCAACGCGCGTCCCGTCGCGCGCCCGGGCGAGGTGCTCGAAGCGGTCCCGGGACTGATCGTCACCCAGCACTCCGGCGAGGGCAAAGCCAAAGATATCCAGCCTAACCGTCAATTCTCCGGCCGGATTCGTCGGTGCGCGACGCATGATCCTGTTACGCGCATTCTGCGTTGGAAGTTGCGGGCGCGCCGAGGAACGAACCGAGATCTGCTCCACGAAAAGGAAGGGACGGGCTTGCTCGATCTGAAGCAGTACATCGAGCAGCGCCTCGGTCGTGCCCTGAATTTGGGTGCGTACACGCACAATTGGCGGGTCCTGGTTTTTGTCTTCCGGAAGCAGTTGAGTACTGACTAACCGGCCCTTGGCGGCCACCACGATTTCCTGAACCTGGCTTTGGAGTTGGGCCCCGGCGAGCGAGGGTGTTGGCGCCTTGAAATAAAATTCTTTAAAGGCTTCATTCTTCCGCACGCGTTCCAATTCAGCTTTTAAGCTGGGTAACGTTTGTACCACCCGCCGATAGCGGGTCAGTTGGTCTTCGCTGGTCGCAATGCGCTGGTCCAGACTCGCGAGCTTGT
>CAZQMD010000550.1:0-2192 GCA_964594185.1 uncultured Afipia sp.
TTGAAGGTCGTTTATGGAATAACCGAAGCGGCCGCCCAGCTTGCGATAGGTTGGACCAGTGCCATACGTACGATGCTTTTCAAGGGTGCGCTCCGATAGGCCCAAGAAGCGCGCTGCTTCCTCGGTGCGCAGGTATCGTGGCGGTAGATTGGCGGCTTCCTCGCCCATGATCGAACCTCCGTGCTCTCGCGGCGGCCGCTACGGATGAGCGGCGGCCTGCGGGTACGGTGGCGAAAGAAGGCCGGGCAGTTGTCGTGGAGATTTGGGGGGAGCCTAATTCCCACACCGTGATCGGATCGTCGTCCGAGGCCGGCGGTCTGCGGCGCATCGCATGGCGGGCTGAGCCGGTTAGCCGCGGCGGTGGCGATGCCGAAGGAGTTTACGGTAACCACCCTCGATCATGCGTCTAGCTTCGCGTAGCAGAGACATGGTTGCATGTCGGCGCGACGAGGCTTGCCATTCGTCGCGACTGACATCGCCGATATCGAAGATCACCTGCGCAATTGACTGCTGCGTGGCGCCGTAGCGGAAACCGTCGAATGCTT
Organism: uncultured Afipia sp.; assembly: GCA_964594185.1. Classification (GTDB taxonomy): domain Bacteria; phylum Pseudomonadota; class Alphaproteobacteria; order Rhizobiales; family Xanthobacteraceae; genus Afipia. The sequence goes on from CAZQMD010000550.1 coordinate 546, forward strand.
GGAGCATTCTGCGAGCTCTGGCACGTTGCTGGGCTGTCAACCGCGTGTCTGGTGGCACGGCGCGGTGATGAAGCGTCGCGAGAAGGCGTTCAACCGACTCCAGACGGTCGAAGCCGCTGATGTCGAGCGGGATGACCGCGACCAACGGGGTGCTCGTCGCCGACTCGCCGATCTGGATAAGCTGCAGCGATGGGACGTCAGCGTCATGCAGTCTGAAATCTGCGCCGATTGAATCAGATGCAAGCGGCGGCGGTAAGATCGCCGCTGTTGTCGTCGTCGCGAGAAGGTCTGGCGCCGTGTCGAGAATAACAGTGCTGGTATCGTCCGTAGGCGACCAAAGCACGGGAGCGGCCGGCGGCGGATCCAGCGGATCGACAGGGAAATCGCAACCCCCAACGGAGTCGGAAGTCTTCTAGATCTTGTTCGGGAGAGATGTCGCGATGCAGGAGCGCCGTGAAGTCACGGTCGTAGGCGTCATTGCGCCGAAGCCACTCCCAAGCAAGGTCAGACGCGCTCAGTCTATCGACGTGATCATAATTTGCCGAGGCTCGCCACTGAGAGGGATCCGGCGTCACAGCTTTGCTCCTCATCGTCTTCCGATCGAGTTCGGACTGACAATGATTACCGTGAGTTGCGTTGCGCGGAAGTCCAGGTTGAAGCAACAGGTGTTGCTCCCGAGGCATCGCGGGCGCTAACGGGCAAGGCTCTCTCTCGCGACTTCGCGGTAGCCGTGCTCGGACATCCAGCGCGCCCGTGCGAGGTGTGTCGCATGAACGCGACGGCAACGCTCCGGATCAGCGTCAGGATCGAGGCCGAACAACGTGCGTGTGGCTTCTCTCCAGTCGGCTCCGTCGCGCCATGAATCGATCAGGCGCAGGTACAAGGCCATATGCGCCCGGTCGTACGGCGTGAGAGCCGATCCCGTTGGTGCTTCATCCTTGAAGTCGTGCGTCGTCACCGCATCCCCCTGATGTCCGAAATATCCACTGTGGAGGGATTTGTTAACGATGATCTGACGCCGTTACGAATGCAAGCCGTGTCGCCGGACAATCGCGTCACGGCGGCGATATGCCGATAATCAGCGACGAACCTTATGATCGACAAGCATGACCCCTACGCCTTGGTCGGAGCTCAAGAAGACGATCCCATCTCGTTCCAAGGCTCGTCTCACCTCGTCGCGCGTGCTTTCGTAGATCCCGAGATTGCTCTCGGATTCCAATCGCTTGAGTGCGGTGAGGGATACACGGGCCTTGTCCGCGAGCGTCTCCTGTGTCCAACCCAGCAACGCGCGTGCGGCCCGCGATTGTCGGGCGGTGATCATGCATGATCACCTCCCACTTGGACCTACGCGCACGCCAGAACTACGGCTATAATAGTCGCCTCTTAATGATACTTCCATCCGAATCGTGCTCTCGCGCCTGCCCGCGAGGCACTTTCACTGTGACTGATTCGGTCGCCTTTGGACGCCGAAGGCCCCGGCCTTTCGGCCGGGGCCTTGCGCCGGGCGTCAGTCGCCCCGGCGCCCGTTGGGGCGGGACCAGATCAGCGAGAAGGTGTCGCTGTCCTCGTCGTCGAAGAGGTTGGCGTAGATCGGGGCGTTGAAGCTCGGATCGTCGAGCTTGAGGCCCAGATAGTCGCGGCCCTCGT
>CAZQMD010000551.1:0-2190 GCA_964594185.1 uncultured Afipia sp.
CAGGAAGCCCCGTACCAGTCCGCCTGGGCGCGGCGGCGGTTCGACTGAAGCGGGGCCGTTGCTCAAGCGATGCTCCTGCGGGTGGGCGGGCTGCGCCGCCCGGGCAAGTTAGAAGATCGCTACGGCCGGCGCCAGCGGGTTCGCGCAGGACCGGAGCGAACTGCCCGCGTCGAAGGCGCCTGGCAAATGCATCGGCGAATACTGGTCAAGAACTAGGCGCCGGGCGGCCTGCAAGACTGCATTAACGATCGTCGTCTCATGCTAATCTAATAACGATTCGCACGCCCTGCTATTCGGCTGCGAAGCTGCTGGCCTGACATCTTTGCAAAAGCCGACGCCGATCCGGCCGGCATGGCCTCATCGGCAAGCGGACTCCAAGGAGCGATCCATGCGTCTCATCGCATTGGCGCTCTGCCTCGCATTGCTGCCGTGGGGCGGAGGGCCTGTTCACGCGCATAGCTGGTACCCCTACGATTGTTGTAGCGACCGCGATTGCTGGCCGATGGGGCTCGACGCCGATGCGCGCGAGCCCGAGCCGCGCATCGTTCCGGGCGGATACCTGACCCATGACGGGCACTTCGTCGCCGAGCAGAGCACGCGCGTCTCCAAGGACGGTCGCTTCCACATCTGCCGCAGCGGCGGGATGTTGACCGGCTCGGTGATCGCGCCGTCGCAGCGGCCGATCTGCCTGTTCGTGCCGAAGCCGGCGTTCTGACGAGGAGCGGCCGGGCGATGTTGGGGGGGCGACCGTCTCCGGCGGCACGCTGGCCGAGACCACGACGCGCCTGCAGGGCGCAATCCAATCGATGCGGCCCTGGCGTTAGACCAGAGCAATACGGAACTTGCGCCGGTGTCCGGTCTGGCTTCGTCACCAAGCGCGGTAGCGGCGTCGTCACCTTCACGGGTTCGAGCAGCCTCACCTGCCAGACCTCGGTCCAAGCGGGCTCGCTATCCGTCTACCCTCAAGGGACGCGTCGAGATGCGGTTCTGAAGAGGGAGCCGGAGGCGCGGATGCGGCGGTTGAATTTGCGTCGATATGGAGCAAATCTGTGAGCTGCCGAGTTATCGGATGGCAGCCACGGTCCCACCTCGTGATCGTCGCCTGCAGGTCATCATGGCCCGTCGTTAAGAATGGAGACAGCAGCCATGGCGGAAAACGGCAATCACGAAGCGCTGGACGATCTGATTGCGCTCCTGCGCCGACAAATTTCCGACCTGACGGAACAGGCTGCCGCCGCATCCGGCTCCGGGAGCGAAGAGAGATTGGCGGATCTGCTCAACGAGAAGCAGGATCGCCTCAACGAGCTGCTGAAAGAGCGCTCGGCCGGGGAAGGATGACGTCACAGGCAGTGGCTGGGCGCGCCGCGCTGCAGCGAATGGTCAGGCTCAGTTCTGCCCGCCATTGGCGACGCACTGGTCGATGGCCTTGCGCGACACCTTAGCATCCTTGCCGAGCCCCTGGCTCTTCTGAATGGCCTCGCGGCACTTACGGCGCGGGTCATCAGCCGGGCGCTTGGCTGCCATTGCATCGGCTATCAGGAGGGGTGTGCAGAACAGGCTCAAGGCGATGGCCAAACGCAGCGGCTTCATGCGGATACTCCCCACTGGTAGCTGAAGGCGTGTCGGCTCAGGAAAGCAGGCGGGTAAAACCGAGACAATCCCCCAAACAGGTTAGGGGTATGCCCTGCCCAAAACGAAAAAACCGCCCTGAGAAAGGCGGGTTTTCTAAACCAGTCAAGCCGTTAGGCGAAACGCCTCACTTGATCTTTGTTTCCTTGAACTCGACCTGCTTGCGCGCGACAGGGTCGTACTTCTTCTTCGACATCTTCTCGGTCATGGTCCGCGAGTTCTTCTTGGTCACGTAGAAGTACCCGGTGTCCGCGGTCGAGATGAGCTTGATCTTGATGGTCACGGCCTTGGCCATGGCGGAGCCCTCGAATAGGTGGGGCCGCCGTCGGCCCGCGCAGAAAACAAAATGGCCGGGCGAGCCCGGCAATCCGATGGGCGGGGAATGCCGTATCGGCGTGGGTAAGTCAAGGAATATCGGGCGGGCATACGGATTTTCCGCTGCCCCAAGGCGTCAGAGCAGCTCGCGCACGAAGTTGCCGCGCTTCTCCCAGTAGAACGGAACCGGCAGATATGGGGCAAATCCGGCCTTCAGCCGCTCCTCGACCTCGGCGATGATCACCT
>CAZQMD010000552.1:0-2180 GCA_964594185.1 uncultured Afipia sp.
CGGATGAAAGGAGCCGCCCCCCATGGCCCAAAACCCCCACCGCCCCCCCCGGGGGGGGGGCGCCCGTTGTCGCCGAACTTGCCAAGCAAGTAAACCTGGTTGCGGGGGCCCGCAACCACCGAGACCGACATTCGCTGATCGTTATCATCTAACCAATGGTACGTGATGCGCTTCAGACCCGATTGTACCAATCGCCTCGCTACAGCCGGCGAATGCCGCACCCGGTCCGTCCCTGATGACTTCTGACAGAAGTAGAGGCTTCGTCGTTTAGGGGTAGTGTGTTTGGAGCGCTGTTCGGAAGGCAGATCGAAGCTCGCGAGCGCAGCTCCCAGCGTACTATTGCGTCAAATGTGGCCCTCCGCGGCGGTCCTGATACCTCAGAACATTGCATGAACGTCGACCACAGACAGCCCGTCCTACGGTGCTTGCGGCTTCCCAAACAGCGGCGCATCAAAGACCTTCGGTGCACAGCGCCTAGCGGAGTTTCCCTTTGAACGATGAACTTTTTCGGCGGTTTGTAAGAGACTTGGTTGAGGATTTGCAGCAGGTGAGCGGCGCTAGCCTTGAGAAGCTCTTTAAGCCGCTGTGGGACAAGATGGCGGGTGCACCTGTCCAGGCCAACGGCCTCAACTTGGAGGGTGCGCCCACATCGGGTGCACTCGATGCTTTGTGGCCTGATGGCAGTGCAGCTGAAGCGAGTTCCGACAAAGATTTCTTCAAGACCAAGGAGAAGAAGCTGCGCCACGATATCCGGCACGTCCGCAGGACGGCGCCGCATATCCGTCACCTGCGGATGTTCAGCACGCGACTGGCCGGTCCAGAAGCACGAACACGTCAGGAGATACGACGCGCGCGCTATGCGGCCCGCGGCTTCATCATCGACGTCAACGCTGGCCAAGATATCGCAGAATATATCGTGCGCGATTGCCTGAGCGACGATGTGCTGATCAAGCGCATCGCGCCGATCCTGCCGAACCTGCAACGGATCACCGAACAGTTCGCGGCGAGCCAGCGGCTGCCCGACCTCGACCCCTCATTTAAGGGCAGAGATGCGGAGATCAGCGAAATTATGGCAAGGCTCGGGACCGAGCGGTGCGTAGTGATTTCCGGTCTTGGTGGGATCGGCAAGACCGAGCTCGCGTGCGCGGTCGCCCATGCCATTCAGGACGGCTACGAGCAGGTGATCTGGACTGACGCCACGTCACTTGAGCGCGCCGCACAACTGAGCGCGTTCGATGTTCGATCGAACGGCTATGAACTGAACATCCTGGGCATCCTTAGGTCCCAAAGCGCGCTTGTAATCCTCGACAATGTTTTGGTCGATCTCGACCTCAGTGCGCTCAGTACCTATTGCGGCCCTAAGTCAAACATTGTGCTGACGTCGCAGGCGAAATGGGGGCACTCACCACTTTCGCTAGGCGAGCTCAAGCGGCCGGACGCTTTGGCAATCCTCTCGGCGGGCGCCACAACACCCTGCCCGCCTAGCGTTGTCGATCAGGTTCTCGGCGCTGTCGGCGCTCATCCGTTGGTGCTTCGCATCCTTAACCGGCTGGTGATCGAGACCGGCCTGCCTTGGGATGAGATAGTCAAGGAGTGCGCTTATCTGCCCGAAGCGATCGACGAGCGACGCCAGACCGTCGCCCAGCGGATTGTCCGGCGCAACCTGCCGGCGCTCGGTGCGCATTTGGCGCCGTTTGTCTGGGCACGAGTCTCGTCCCTTGATGCCGGCTTCGCCAAGCATCTCCTTGGCAGGATCGGTTTAACGGCCCTTGAGCGTTGGGCGTTTCTCGCGCGCGGCCAGTCCGACACGGTACGGCTCCACGATATCGTTCTTGCGTGCGCAATCGCCCTGCGCGCGGAGCTCCCGATCGACGGCCCTGCACTTCGTGTCCAGCTCGAGGGTTATCTTCGCAGCACCATTGATCCCAAGGGAGTCGACTTCATTCGTGTCGCGCGCCGGCATGGCGGCTTGATTGCGCGACTGCTGGCCGAGGCGCCACAGCCGGGTATCTTGCGCTATGCCTATCTTCACAGCGCCGCCGCACGCGACCTGGCCCCCGCGCTGGTCGGAGACCCAGCGGCGGATGTCGCCTCGGGCCGAGCGGGCCCGACGCGCGAATGGGTGCTCAGCGTCGTCGAAGCGATCGAGAGTAGCTACCGGTACACTCGCGATCACGGAG
>CAZQMD010000553.1:0-2177 GCA_964594185.1 uncultured Afipia sp.
GCCGAGGATGCGATCCGTGCGGAGAAGACGACGAAGGTTGCGGCCTTCGAGCGCAAGAAGCCAGCCCGTAAACCCTTCCCCGAGCACCTCCCGCGCGAGCGGGTGGTGGTGGAGGCCCCGACGAGCTGCACCTGCTGCGGGTCAGACCGCATTGTGAAAATGGGCGAAGATATTACCGAGACGCTGGAGGTGGTACCGCGCCAGTGGAAGGTGATCCAGACCGTGCGGGAAAAGTTCACCTGCCGCGCCTGCGAGAGGATCAGCCAGCCACCTGCGCCGTTCCACGCGATCCCGCGCGGTTGGGCGGGTCCAAGCCTTCTGGCGATGATCATTTATGAGAAATACGGCCAGCATCAGCCGCTGAACCGCCAGGCTGAGCGTTATGCGCGGGAAGGCGTAGAGTTGAGTCTTTCGACGCTGGCCGATCAGGTCGGCGCGGTGGCACAGCTGCTTATGCCGCTCCATGATCTGATTGAGGCGCAGGTTCGGGCGGCAGCGCGACTGCATGGCGACGACACCACTGTGCCGCTGCTTGCCCGCGGCGGCACGAAAACCGCGCGGCTCTGGACCTATGTCCGCGATGACCGCCCCTTCGCGGGCACCGCCCCGCCGGCGGTGGTCTTCCACTTCTCCCGCGACCGGGCCGGCGAGCACCCGGCAGAACACCTCAAAGGCTGGCAGGGCATCCTGCAAGCCGACGCTTACGCCGGCTACAACCAGCTCTACCGGGGCGACCGCAAGCCGGGCCCGGTCCAGCCTACGCTGTGTTGGTCACATGCCCGGCGCAAGTTCTTCGAACTGGCCGACATCGCGGGCAACATCCGCAAGGGCAAGGAAGCGAACGAGATCTCGCCCATCGCCTTCGAGGCAGTGAAGCGGATCGACACCCTGTTCGAGATCGAGCGCGACCTGAACGGCCAGGACCCTGCCGCCCGCCTCGAGGCGCGCAAGGCGCGGTCGGCCCCGCTGATCGAGGAACTCGAGCGATGGCTCCGGGCCGAGCGCGCGCTGCTCTCGAAGCACGCCAAGGTCGCGAAAGCGATCGACTACCTGCTGTCGCCCGGTCACTGGCCAAACTTCACCCGATTCCTGACAGACGGTCGGGTCTGCCTCAGTAACAATAGCGCAGAACGCTCGCTCAGAGGCGTCGCCCTCGGCAGAAAGTCGTGGCTCTTCGCGGGGTCAGAGCGCGGTGGGCAGCGCGCTGCCTTCATGTATTCCCTGATCGGCACAGCCAAACTGAATGGCATCGATCCGCAGGCTTGGCTTGCTGACATCATCGCGCGGATATCCGATCTGCCGGTCTCGCGCCTGCCGGAATTGTTGCCGTGGAAATGGAAACAGCCGGACGACCGGTCGGAGAAGGCCGCCTGATGACGCGCGTCACGCATGCCCAATCTATCGGCGAAGTCGCCAAGGCGATCGGTGAAAACCTCGAACTCGTCCAAGTCGTCACCGCCAATTCCGACAACATCGATTACGGCGAGATCATCTGGGTTGATGACGGCACCGAGGAAGGGATCAAAACCTTGTCGGACCGCGGCATCGAATGCCTGCAGGAACTCCTCGCTGACATCCGAACATGGCCTGGCGGCATCATCCAGTTCCTGCGCGACGAAGAGTGTGACCCCGACCTCAGCCAACGCATAATGGCCGACGAGAAAAACCGTTAAGTCCAGACGGCCCTCGGCGTAGGTTTACTATGAAGCTGGAATGCACCGGCACCACGGGTACGGAGGGATCGACGATTATCGTTGCGAGCGTTCATGCACTGATGAACACAAGATGCCAGCGATTTCGAATAATTCGAATGTTGCGCTTGCTTCGATTGCATGGCACACCCATCTCTAGATGGACGCAGAACGGCGACGCAGGGGGGCAAAATGGCGGCAATGCACAAGGAGCGGTTTTCGAACCGGCTACCCACAAAGGTCGAGATCAACAACGCAGATCAACTTCGTCACATCATCGCTTCGCAGGTGACCGAGGGCCAACCGGTCGACCTCTCGCTTGCTGTAGATGGCGGCGAGACGCGCAACATCACGCTTATGCCGGCGCTCACCGATACTTTGCTCGATATTCTGCGCCTGATTTCAACTGGCCGCGGGTTTCGCATGATCCCAGTCGAAGCTGAGCTCACGACGCAAGAAGCGGCAGATATGCTGAATGTCTCCCGG
>CAZQMD010000554.1:0-2173 GCA_964594185.1 uncultured Afipia sp.
TCAACAAGCCGTGCCCCGCGCCTGCGAAGTGGGCCATGATGGGCGGCATCATCGCCGGAACCTTGCTGACGCTGCTGTTTCTGCCTGCGCTCTATGTGACGTGGTTTCGGATTAACATAGATCCCGACAAGCAGCCAAAGACAGACGGACCACACGCGTGAACGACAAGCGATTGCGAGCGGTTGTTATGCGTTCGAAGAACTTTGTCGGCTAAATGGAGATCATGGCGGTTCTCTACCGCGCGGCCGGGATCGAGATCGTTTGGCCGGAGCTTCCAGTACTGGTCAGCCATCGGGATCGCGTATTTCATGGTATCGCTGCTGCGCTTCCGAAAAGTGCTGCTGACGCAGTCGCGTCGCCGCAATTGCTCCGGGCCCAATCCAAAAGAGGAACTTTCATGACACTGCGGCAGGTCGATTTTCTCGCTTCTATCGAAATTGGTGTTATTTGCCGGAATGCTTTTGCTCGCATTCATGAACCGTTTTTGGCTCGTCCCGTCCATGACCAGGGCTTGCGCGGATGATCGTATTGAACGCGGCGCCCATTGAGCTCGATCAATGTGCGGACTGGTGGGAGGCTATCTAGATCAACATTACGATTAATATTACGATGCCGATCGTGGCGAGCCCACGGTCGGCACGCTTAGTGGCGCGAGGGGGAATTTTCAATGCCATTCAAAAGCATAGCTGTCTTTGTCGACCCCTCGCCCGCCGGCGAGGCGCGCACCTCCTATGCGGTTAGGATGGCATTCCGTCATGGAGCTCACCTCATCGGAATTTTCGCGGTGCCATCGATTTGGGATGGTAGTCCCGCGGAATCTTTTGTTCGAGGACAGCAGGCTGTTCGGCTCGTCATTGACCGCCACCAGGCAAGTGAAGCAGCTGCGATGGACGCTGCGAACCGAAGTTTCTCGGCAGGCTGTGCTCGTGAAGACATCAGCTTCGAGTTCCGCTTCCTCCGTCAAGGTGACGTCAATGACAGCGTTACGCTGAATTCCCTGCATACCGATCTGGTGATCGTCGGTGGTCCGCGACCCGGTGGATTGCCGAGCGACTGGTCGGCTGAAGCGCTTCTTATCGCCACCGGCGTGCCATTTCTCCTTTTGCCGGAGCCCTGGACGGGGTCCGCTGCCGAGCATGTTGTTGTCGCTTGGAATGCCAGCCGCGAGGCGCGGCGCGCTATAGCAGATGCGCTTCCGTTTCTCGTCGGCGCGCTGTCCGTTACCATCCTCGTAGTCGATCCGCAGAAGAATCCCCGTCACGGCGAGGAGCCTGGCGCGGACGTGGCTCATTATCTGACCCGTCACGGAGCCAAGGTGGTCGTCGAACAGGTGCAGTCGCATGGCGACCCAATCGCCAACGTTATCCTGGCTTATGCGGAACGCCACAATACCGATCTCATTGTTGTCGGCGCTTATAGCCATGCTCGAACGACCGAAATGATCTTTGGCGGCGTGACCCGATCCTTGCTACGAGACGCCGCCGTTCCGCTACTGATTGCTCACTGAGAAGCAACAGTCTGCGACTTGTATCCGCTTGGCGAGGAAACACGGTCGACCCCTCGCGCGGACCAAAGTTTAGGCGCATTCCGATAAGTGTGCGAGCTCGCTCGGCGTCAAGCTACCGAGTGAGGTATGAGGTCTGCGTTGTTGTAATGCCACCTCCATTCTTCGAGCCGATCCATGGCGTCAGCCATCACACCCCGCTTCCAGTTTCATCTGGCGTTCAGTCTTCTAAACGATGCGCTTACCATTTTGCGGGGCAGTTCTCTAACTCAATCGTTGTGTTTCCGGACTGCGCGCCCGTCTTAGGTCGACCGCGGATCTGCGGTTTTGTTTCCCAATACTGCAAAATCGCATTCACTCAAATTCACAAACGCAACTCTATTGGCGCACGAATGCCTACTATTAGTTCACGCAGTCGGAATGAACAATTCAGATACGCCATAGCCGGCTTCGATGGGCAACATGAGCCGCCGCCCGCCTTCGACCCGCTCGACACGCGGTAACACGGTTACGACCTTCGAGAGCCGGGTCGCCTCCACCGCAGCTTGCACCGACGGAAATTGTGCCAGCTTTTGCAGGTTGAGACGGGTGGGCGGAAGCAGAATGCGATGCCCAGCATCGGCATCCCATATGGCTTGGCGTGGCGCGATCCAGAATCCCTCCGTCGCC
>CAZQMD010000555.1:0-2170 GCA_964594185.1 uncultured Afipia sp.
ATGCCTGCGCCTGCAGCAGGAACGACGAGAAGTCCGACGAGTTCAGCGGATGCTTGACACTACCGACGATCATACCCCCCGCTTTAACGACAGCTGCCTTAGTATCTCGATCCAATGCCGTACCGAAAGCATAATCCGCGGTGAGGAAGAACCAGGTGTCGCCGCCCGCTTTCGCCAGCGCCGTACCGGTGCTGTTGGCCAGCATATAGGTATCGTAAGCCCAGTGTATCGTGTTCGGTGAGCACTGAGCATTGGTCAGGTCCGACGTTCCAGCGCCGGAGTTGAGCATGATCGCGTTCTTTTCCTTGACGACATTGTTGACCGCCAACGCCACACTGGAGTTCGGCACATCGACGATCACGTCGACTTTTTCGACGTCGATCCACTTCCTGGCGGTTGAGGAGCCAAGATCCGGCTTATGCTGATGATCGGCCGCGATGACATCGATCTTCCAGCCCTTCGCAGCCAGGCCAGAATCTTCAACCGCCATCTCAGCTGCCGTCGTTGAACCAGAACCCGCAAGATCTGCATAAAGGCCCGACATGTCGGTAAGATTACCGATCTTCACCACTCTATCTTGGGCGGATACTCCACCTGTCGCGCCGGCGATAAGGGATCCGCTCAATGCAATAATCGAAAACGCTCTCTTCATAACTTCTCCGAGGTACAGTTAGTGGTCTTCAGTCACACGTGCGCTTGTCCTAAACACCCAGATAGGTGTGCAGCTTGTCCATGTTGGCCTGGAGTTCTGAATTGGCGAACGTGTCGATGATCTTGCCGTGTTCGACAATGTAGAAGCGATCGGCGACGGTGGATGCGAAGCGGAAGTTCTGCTCGACCAGAAGAATGGTGAACCCTTCCGCTTTCAGCCGCGCGATCATCTTGCCGATCTGCTGGATAATGACCGGCGCGAGACCTTCGGTCGGCTCATCAAGCATCAGGAAGCGCGCGCCGGTGCGCAGGATGCGCGCGATCGCCAGCATCTGCTGCTCGCCGCCGGAGAGCTTGGTGCCCTGGCTGCCGAGACGCTCCTTCAGGTTCGGAAACAGTTCGAAGATCTGGTCCAGCGTCATGCCGCCGCTGCGGATCACCGGCGGCAGCAGCAGGTTTTCCTTCACATCGAGGCTGGAGAAAATCCCGCGCTCTTCCGGACAGAACGCGACACCGAGGCGCGCGATCCGCTCCGCCGGCAGCTTGATCAGTTCGTTGCCTTCAAACCCGACAGAACCGGTCCGCTTACCGATCAGGCCCATCACCGATTTCAGCGTCGAGGTCTTGCCCGCACCGTTGCGGCCGAGCAGCGTCACAACCTCGCCCGGACGGACGTCGAAGTTCATGCCGTGCAGGATGTGGGATTCGCCGTACCAGGCTTCGAGATTCTTGACCGTCAGAACCGGCGCGCCTGCGTTGTTCCCCGCCGGATTATTCATGGCCCGCTCCCAGATAGGCTTCCTTGACCTGCGGATGCTTGGTGAGCGTGGCGTAATCGCCTTCGGCCAGAACCTTGCCGCGCGTCAGCACGGTGATGGTGTCGGACAGATGGGCGACGACGTTGAGATTATGTTCGACCATCAGGATCGTGTACTTCTGCGAGATGCGCTTGATCAGCGCGGCCACCTTGTCGATGTCCTCGTGGCCCATGCCGGCCATCGGCTCGTCGAGCAGCATCATTTCGGGATCGAGCGCCAGCGTGGTGGCGATCTCCAGCGCGCGCTTGCGGCCGTAAGGCATTTCCACCGCGGGCGTGTTGGCGAAGTCGCTGAGGCCGACATCCTCGAGCAGTTCACGCGCGCGGCCGTTGTACTGATCGAGCACCGACTTCGAGCGCCAGAAATCGAACGATGAGCCGTGCTGGCGCTGCAACGCGACCCGCACATTCTCCAGCGCCGTGAGGTGCGGAAACACCGCCGAAATCTGGAACGAGCGAACCAGGCCGAGCCGCGCCACGTCCGCCGGCTTCATCGCCGTGATGTCCTGCCCCTTGTAGAGAATCTGACCGCGCGTCGGCTGCAGGAACTTGGTCAGCAGGTTGAAACATGTCGTCTTGCCGGCACCGTTCGGCCCGATCAGCGCATGAATGGTCCCGCGTCGAACCTTCAGATTGACATCGCTCACGGCCACAAAGCCCGCGAACTCCTTGGTCAACCCAGAGGTTTCAAGAATGAACTCA
>CAZQMD010000556.1:0-2152 GCA_964594185.1 uncultured Afipia sp.
CCGGGCAGGCGGGGCGCGTTCTCATTGGTCACGAGGCGGCAAAGCTCGACGCGGCGATTGATGTCGAGCTTGGCGAAGACTCGCCGCAGATGCGTGGATACGGTCCAGTGGCTGATCCGTAACGTCTGGGCGATCTCCTTGTTGGACAGGCCGCATGTCACCAGCTGCGCGATTTCCCGTTCCCGCAGCGAGAGTAGCTCGCTGGTGGGCGCGGGCGTGTGAACGGTCGGGGTCGCCCTGCGCCCGGCGATCACTCGTTCCGTTGCGTTGAGCACCCAGTTCTCGGGCTCTCGCGCGCGGAGGCTCGCTGACATTGATCCGTCCCCGCTAATAGTTAATCAGAAGAGTGATGCCTTTGCTGCGCGCGCAGCCGGCCTGAACGAAACGACATTGTTATCGATCAATCCCGGTTGTTTGCGCAATCCCAACGACTCAGCGCTTGTCAGCCAATCGTCGCATGCGTCGACAATAGCTTCAAGTAGAGATTCGAAATCAATTCGCACCGTTGTGAGGAGATAATCCTCTGCCAACCAGCGTAATATATCACGTCCGGTGACCGCCATACGACTGCGCTGAGATGTTACGGGGATTTCGTGGAGATAGCGCTTCATTACTTCCTCCAGCACGTCCCAACCGCTATCTGCACCGAACAGATTGACGATATCCGGCGAACCGAGAATGTCGAACGCTTCCTGGAGCAGGGACAGGACTTCACTGCGCAGCACGGCGACATGGCCGTAGGAGACGTGTTTGAGATTCTGGCGCAGGTCCAGGCCTGAACGCCGCACCACCGCCATGCTGCCGAACGTCTCGCGCCCGCCATCGGGACGCAGCACTTCCGACACGCGCTTGTCCTCGAAGAACCGCGATACGTGCTGGCAGAAGGTGCTGAGCAGGGCGTGGAAGGCGATGTTCGGCTCGGCGCCGGCGGGCGGCAGGGATTCGGTATAGCCGAACACCTTGCGATAGACCGACCGCCGCTCGCGCTGGGTATAGCGCAGCACCCGTTTGCGATCGAACTGGTAGAGCGCCAGCGCGCCTGGCCCGTCCGAAAGCCGCACCTCGCCCGACTGGAAAAGTTGTTGAAGCTTGAGCACGGCGCGGAACACGCCGGCGCGTTCGTGCTGGTAGATATAATAGAGATCGCCGACCGCCGTCAGGCGCTCGCGGCTGATCTGGTCGTCATAGGTCGGCACCAGTCCGACCGGTCGGACCTCGTCGAGCCGCGACGCGACATTGTCGCCGAGGCCGATCAGTCGGGCGAGGCCATTGTCGCTGTCGGGCGCACCGGGATCCGGCTTCAGCGCGTCCATCAGCAGTGCCTCGGCATCGCTGATATACTGGTTGATCAGCTCGGCCTGGGCAGGCGTCTTGGCCAGTTCGTCGCGGGCATCGCGCACCATCGTCGAGCGAAGCGCCTGCAGGGACGCAAGCAGATCGTTGAGTTCACCCAGGGTTTTCGGATTGTTGGCCATGGCGGTCTCTCCGGTGCGTTGATCGATCAGGCGGTGGCGGAATAGTGGGCGCGCGGGTTTCCGCCGAGTTCCCCGGCATTGTCGGCGGCAGCGGTCAGGTAGCCGGTCAGCTCGACCAGCTGCTGGTGGGCGCCCAGCCGCGCGATGCCCATGCTGCGCGCCGCATGCTTGAAGCAATTGGCTGCCTCGGCCAGCGCCGTCAGCTCAAGGGCCAGGAGTACCGCTTCGCTCTGCCGCAATTCAGCGGCACGGTTGCCGGCCTGTGCAAAGGGCCGTGCGACGCTGTCCACCCAGCGAAGGAACTGGCCGATGGACAATTGGGTCCTCGTCCCTTTGCCGTGCGACAGGAACTGGACTTCCTGCTCGTCCATGTCGGTGCCCGATTGCTCCAGCGCGGCTTCAAGCAGATCCACGCTGGTCAGCGCGCAAGTGAGCTGCGCCTCGAGGCGCGCGGCATAGAGGCCGAGGCGATAGCGATGCGGGTCGCGGATGAGGCGCCCACCCATCGAAGCCAGCAACTCCAGCAGATTGGCAAGCTCGGCACGCAGTTCCTCGTCCTCGACCAGGCTCGTCGGGGCACACACTTCTTCGTCGCGGAAGGTCGACAGCCAGGCGATGATTCTCTCGATCCCGTCGCCGGGAACCAGGGCGAAGGACCGCGCTTTGGGAAGTGCCTC
>CAZQMD010000557.1:0-2145 GCA_964594185.1 uncultured Afipia sp.
AACCGTGCGGGCGCGCAGGATCAAGTCCCCGGCCATCGCCACGAACAGATCGCCATCTCTCGTCAACGAGGTCACCTCGGCGGCTATATAACGGGAGCCATATTGCTTGGCCTGAGCCTTCATGCGCGTCAGAAGCTCTGATCCCCCTATCCCGTCGGGGAAACCGGCATGGTTGTGGCTGACGGGGATCCAACTCGCGCGGCTTTCTCCACCGTCCACGACCAAAACAGACAGATGAAACCGGGCCAGATAAATCGCAGCCGTCAGACCGGCTGGACCGCCGCCGATCACAAGACAGTCGAGGTTGCGGGCCTCGTTAGTCACGAGCGGCGCGCTGTCTGATCCTAGGGCCGAGACCACTATGCTTTGGTATACTAGCCCAGCCTGTCCCAACTCTGCCGACGCCATCTTCGAGCTCCCCTCGACTTCGACCCAAATAGGGTCTTAAGTTTAAACCGGAATAAACAAGGCCTATTCCACTTCCGCTGCCATTGACCTCTAAACGTCCGTTTGAGAGTCAATATTTTCCAGAACGCGTGTGACCTCTTCAAACCGAGCTTCCGCGTCAGACCAATTTTGTACGAAGTCGAACAATTCTCTCATCGCAGGCGCGATTTCCCTGTAGGCGGCTATTGCCGCGACCAGGGCTCCTAGCGAAAGCCGCTCTCGCACTACGAGATACCCACCAATTGCGAAGAAAAAAAATGGGGTCAGGTTCGACGTATAATTATAAAGACCTCGCAGTCGACCCTTCAAATCGCTAATCTCAATTCGTACACGCTCCAGCGCAGCAATCTGGCGGGTTTGTTGTTGAAGCGATGGATAAATGGAACTCTTTCTAGATGCAGATTTCGCATCCGCGTCACCGGAGGTGAGGAGCTGGGTCAGCTCTCGCGTCGCATAGACCCTTTTGCGTACTTTTGCGTTCAATGCATTCTGAAGGCGAGGCAGCAAAGTCAGTTGAACGGGCAACATGATTAAGGCCGACAACGCGAGCGCGGGGTTCTGAACGAACAAAAAAACGAGGCTGGTGAGAAGCGTCCCGCCGTAAATGAGTGGAACGACGAATAAGCTGGCCCCGAAGTAGCCAATGGGCTCGACCTCCTGGACGGCGACGGCCGCAAGCGAGGCTCTTGCTTCACCCGCCAGGCTCTTCCTCGATCTGCGTACAATCTTCAGGCGCAATCGCCGTACAAGCCGCTCGCTCGCGCGTCCTCTGATGCGGGTCGCCGCAAATTTTACGAGGCCGCTCGCTGTCAAAATTGCGAGGTAACTCATGCAGAGCGCTATCAATAATTCCAAGCGGGGCAGATGGAAGCCAAGGAACGTCATTCCATCGTGCGCCTCGGGGCTTGCGAGTGCGTGATTGATGATGTGCTTGGGGATATCGAGGAGGAACCAGGCTGCGGGCAGCGTCAGCAGGGACAAAAGAACCAGCAGGACTTGGTAACGAGACGTCGCCCTCGCGACAAAGAGGGCCAATTTCCATGGGTCATGGGCGACAGGCACGGCCGCGCTGCTCGTGATGGATGAACGGGCTGTCTCCAAACTTGGCTGCGATCCAACGCGTACGTCATTCGACGGGGTGATCGGCCTGCCAATCACGGCTGCGACCCGGGCTCGGCGCCTTCGAGCTACGGATGCCCCGCGAAACAGCGCTCTTGCCAAAAGTCCTATCGTCCATGCCGGAGCTACGACGAAAACGATGATCATTGCAGCGCTTATTATCCAGTGGCCATGCGGATAATCGAGACCCATGATCCGATGACCAAGATCATGGATAAACTGGAACGTCGCGGTCACGTCTGCTGAACTCGATCTGTTAGCGGGGCCGCCTATGCCGGCACCGGTCGCATTATCTTCGGGATGCAATGAATTATTCAGCTTGATGGAGCTCGAAGCGTGCGGTAAAGATCGTTCACTCCGTCGCTGAAGTCGGCGCCGGGGTTGCGCGTGCAAAAATTCCGCAAAAACTCGGCCTGCTTTAGCAGCGGATAGGCGTCCGGCGCCAGGTCGAGATCCTCATCCTTGCCCGCAGGCGCTCGCAGCAGCAAGCCACTCATGTATCCTTGCGCCCAGGCGAAAAAGTTCTTTTCGACTTCCGGGTTGCCGCTTGTCACCCTCAAAAAAAACCCGCAACTGGAG
>CAZQMD010000558.1:0-2133 GCA_964594185.1 uncultured Afipia sp.
AAACCCCGCGCTTCCTCATGTGGTCAGCCTCAAGGAGATGGATGCGGATTCGCAGGCTTATGCCGCGATTCAGAAAACGATTGCGGACCAGCGCCTTGCGCACCTGACGCTCACCGAAACTCTGAGGCCGGCGGTGACCCGCGAGAAGGGCGTGAAGACCTCGGGCTCCACCCGCAAAAAGCTGCGGCAGGACTGGAACAGACTGTCGGCGCTGGGCAAGCTGGAGATGGTCAACGAGCGCCATGCGGATTCGACGCGGGCGGCGTTCGAGCAGTTTCTCGATCTCGAAAAGCGGAGTTGGAAGGGCGAGAAGGGCACCGCCATTCTTTGCAGCGAACGGGATACCGGATTTACCCGGCGGCTGATCGGCGACCTTGCGGCGGAAGGCAACGCCTCGGTGGCTGTGCTGCGTCTCGATGGCCGGACCATCGCGGCGCAGGTGCTGCTCTACTGTGGGCCAACGGCCTATACTTGGAAAATCGCCTTCGACGCCGAATTCGCCAAATACTCGCCGGGCGTGCTGCTGGTCGACAAAATGACCGAACAGCTCTTTGCGGCCACGGACATTGAGGCCATCGATTCGTGCTCGGCGCAGGACAGCTTCATGGCCCAGATCTGGACCGGCCGGAAAACCATGGTCGATATGGTGGTGGACGTCAGCCCGACTCGCTCGCTGGTGTTCGGGATGGAGGCCGCCCGTCAGTACGGGTATGAGCGGCTCCGCGACATGCGGGACTGGCTTCGGGCCATGTCCGTGATCCATGCCAAGCGCCGGCTGGCTCCGACTCCGTGAATCCGTTGAGTTCGGATATTTCCCTAATCAATTGGAATATATACGTATTATGTCTTTCCGTCACTGGCTTTCCCTGCCTGTCCGGCCGCCGGTGAGGGCTGAACGGTAATCCAGTCGGCCTGCGGAACTGACCGTGACCGGGCGCGGACCGGCCAGAATCGGTCAAATTCCATGTCGAAAAGATTCGCGCTGAATGTCATAAACTGCGCGCGACCCGTGTCGTGTGGCACGCAAGAAGTGGCTCTGCCACTTGCTCTTTTCGCATGTTGTTTATCCTTGACTTGGGTGTGCATGGCTTATAAAACCCGGCCACTTCACGACAGGCGGTGAGCTTCCCTGCGTCGGAACGGATCACCTTTTCACCCCGCGACCTCGTCCGGGAATGAAACGGCACCAACCTCGACGGATGTCGCTCAAACGCTGTCGGCACTAGCCAGGCAATGCCAGGACAACATTGATCTCTCGGGTCACCGCGCATTCGCGTGTCTCAAGAGTTCAGTCTCGGATGCATGATCACGGCTTCGGCTGTGATCCTCTGTGGCGGTCAAGCGCTTTCCATTCAGCGATGAATGGGTGGCGCGATTTCGTTTTGCGCGCGGGTCTTTATCTGTGCGTGCGGAATGGATGGTCTGGGCCGACGTGAAGCGAGTGGGGCGATTGCCCCGAACGAATTTGCGAAGCCGATAAGGTTTCGCGCGAACAAGGGTGAAGGCGAACGATGCCGACGATCAACCAGCTGATCGCGAATCCACGCGAAGCGCAGAAGTCGCGCAAGAAGGTGCCAGCGCTGCAGCAGTCGCCGCAGAAGCGTGGCGTTTGCACGCGCGTCTATACGACGACTCCGAAGAAGCCGAACTCCGCGCTTCGTAAGGTCGCCAAGGTGCGTCTGACCAACGGCTTCGAGGTCATCGGCTACATTCCTGGTGAAGGCCATAACCTTCAGGAGCACTCGGTGGTCATGATCCGCGGCGGCCGCGTCAAGGATCTTCCCGGCGTGCGCTACCACATTCTCCGCGGCGTCCTCGATACGCAGGGCGTCAAGAACCGCAAGCAGCGCCGTTCGAAGTACGGCGCGAAGCGTCCGAAGTAAGCAGGAGCGGAATCAATGTCTCGTCGCCACTCTGCCGAAAAGCGCGAAGTGAACCCGGATCCGAAGTTCGGGAACATCATCGTCACCAAGTTCATGAATTCGATCATGTACGACGGCAAGAAGTCCGCCGCCGAAAACATCGTTTACGGTGCTTTCGACCTGATCGAGCAGAAGACCAAGCAGGGCCCGCTCACCGTGTTCGAGCAGGCGCTGGAAAACGTCATGCCGACCATCGAAGTGCGTTCGCGCC
>CAZQMD010000559.1:0-2127 GCA_964594185.1 uncultured Afipia sp.
CATTGACTCTTGATGAGATCGAACGCTGGCTCGCCCACGCGATCGTCGGCGTTTATCAC
The DNA here is from genome assembly GCA_964594185.1 of uncultured Afipia sp. GTDB lineage: Bacteria > Pseudomonadota > Alphaproteobacteria > Rhizobiales > Xanthobacteraceae > Afipia. Next base: position 60 of record CAZQMD010000559.1, read on the forward strand.
CACGATCTGCATCGCGGGATCGGCACGACGCCGGTCGCGGCCTGGGAGCGCGGAATCCTGGGCGATGGACAGGTCTCGGGCCGGGGCATGCCAACCGCAATCGACGATCCGCGCCGCTTCCTGATCGACTTTCTGCCGATGGAGCGGCGGCTTGTTCGCCGCGAAGGCGTGTTCCTGCATTCGATCGGCTATTGGGCCGATGTGCTGCGCACATGGGTCGGCGAGCGAGAGCGGATGATCGTTCGGTACGATCCACGCGACCTCAGCCGGGTCCATCTGCTCGCACCCGACGGACGCTACTATGACCTCAGCTATCGCGATCTGCGTCGGCCGGCGATCAGCCTGTGGGAGCATCGACTGGCGCTGACGCGGTTGCGGGACGAAGGCCGTGCCGAGATCAACGAGGACGCTATCTTCACCGCAATTGACGCAATGCGCGGTATTGCGGAGCGCGCTAGCGCGGAGACCAAGACTGCGCGTCGTCAACGAGAGCGGCGGCTTCGCCTTGATGGCGTGGTGACAGAAAGGCGTCCAGCCGCCATCGCGGCTGAATCCGCTCCAATGATCGAGCCCCTGCCCGCCGATCAGCGGTTGTTCAAGAACGTGGAGGAATGGACATGAGCAATCCCTCCTACCCGCATCTACTGCCGCAGATTCGCGCACTCGCCGATGCGCCTGGCGAGATTCGCATCCAGCGCATCCGCGCAGATCGGTGGATCGGCTATGCACGGGCGGAAGCCGCCCTGGCGGCGATGGACGATCTTCTGACGTTCCCGAAGCGGACCCGTATGCCGAACTTGCTGCTGGTCGGCCCCAGCAACAACGGCAAGACCATGATCGTCGAGAAGTTCAAGCGCGCGCATTTGCGCGATACCGTCGATGCCTCGGAGGGGGCTATCTCGGTGCCCGTCTTAAAGGTCCAGATGCCGCCGGCGCCGGACGAGCGGCTGTTCTTTGCTGCCGTGCTGGAAGCGCTAGGCGCACCCGATCGCAACCATGATCGGTTGGCGGTCAAGCAGGATATGGCGATGCGGATACTGCGCGCGACGGATGTGCGGCTGCTCGTCATCGACGAGGTCCACAACATCCTGTCGGGCTCGCGGGCGCAACAACGCCGCTTCCTCAACCTGCTGCGCTGGCTCGGCAACGAACTCCAAATTCCGCTGGTAGCCGTCGGAACCGCGGAGGCATTGCGCGCGATCCAGAGCGATGACCAGCTTGCCAACCGGTTCACGCCGTTCGGCTTGCCGCCATGGCGGTACGATGCGGAGTATCTGCGGCTCCTCAACACGCTGGAGGCGATGCTGCCGCTGCGCGAACGGTCGGGCATGGAAGAACCAGCCTTCGCGCAAAAGCTGCTAAGCGCTGCGGAGGGCATCCTCGGAGAGGTGGTCAGCCTGGTCACGACTGCCGCGGTGGCGGCCGTTGCCGCCGGCGAAGAGCGCATCCGCATCGAAAGGATTGACGACATCGGCTTCATTCCTCCCACGGAGCGCCGACGTGTCGCCGGCTGAGAGTTACGAGGTTGAGTTCTTCGATGCGGCGGAGCGCGCGCCGCGATCGCTGCCGGCGCGGGTTGCACCGCTGCCGGACGAAGCGCTGGCGTCCTGGCTGCTCCGGTTCGCCGAACCGTTCGGTGTCTCGCCGGAAGCCTTGCTGCTCGGCGACGGTGAGATGGGTCTCGCAACCAATCCCGACTGGTGGCGCAAACCCGATGCGCTCATCGTTGCGGCGCTCGCGCGCGGCACAGGCGTATTGGGCGACTGCATCCGATCGCTGAGCTTCGCCAACTGGCCGGATGATGACGGAGTTGTTGATTCTGTGCCGGACCGGTTCGGTCGGCAACGTTTCACGACCGAACGGCCGTCGCATCAATCGCGACGGATAGGCATCTGTCCTGATTGTTTCGCCGAAGATGAAGTGCCTTATGTACGGCGGACGTGGACGATTGGCTGGCTGACAGCCTGTCCAACACATGGCACGGTGTTGGTGCGAACCTGTCCCGAGTGCGGGGTAAAGCTGCGCTTGCCCCGATTGTCGGATGCGACGTATTTCGCGCCAGACCGAT
>CAZQMD010000560.1:0-2087 GCA_964594185.1 uncultured Afipia sp.
CCGAACACGCTCGCAAATAGGCCGTGATGGGGGTTGAGGATACGCTGTGGATCATTCCGGTTTTTGATCGCAGTTAACAGCGCCTGCGGACCGTCGGCAAAGCTCGTCAGTGCGTCGGCATCGAGCACAACACTCCGCTGCGCCGACAGCGCGGCAAGCACCATCTCGCGTGTCCGCTCGCCGACGCCCGATGCGGGTCCGATCACGCAGGCATTGAGCCGCTTGTCGGTCAACAGCGCCGCGAACTGCTGCCCGCTTTCCACCTCGCGCACCATCACCGCCGTGAGCGCGGCGGCATTCACCGCCAGCGCATCGCGCGGCGACGCCACCGTGACAAGACCCGCGCCTGCACGCAGCGCTGCACGCGCAGAGAGACGTGCGGCTCCGGTAGAGGTCAGATCGCCCGAAACAACCACCGCATGGCCGCGCGCATATTTGTGGCCGTCGGCCTGCGGCGACGGAAAAATATCAGCCCATAGGTCCGGCACGTTCTCGAACGTCTTCGGCGCGATGGTGTCGAGCACATCCGCGTCGATGCCGATGTCGGCCACCTCGACCTCGCCGCAATGAATCCGTCCCGGCAGCAAGAGATGCCCCGGCTTGCGGCGGAAGAACGTCACCGTGGCGGAGGCGTCCACAGCGATGCCCATCACCTCGCCGGTGTCGCCGTTGATGCCACTCGGCAGATCGACGCTGAGGATCGGCGCGCCGCTGGCGTTCATCGCTTCGATCATCGCCAACGGATCGCCCTTCACCGGGCGATTGAGACCTGCGCCGAACAGCGCATCGATAATGAGATTGGGCCGTCCCAGCGCCGCCGGATCGCACGGCAGCACCTCGCCCTTCCACTCCGCCGAGGCGAGCACGGCATCGCCCTTCAGCGTGGCACGGTCGCACAGCAGGATCACCGCAACGTCCCGTCCCCGCGCTGCCAGTTCAGCCGCCGCGATGAACCCGTCGCCGCCATTGTTGCCGCGCCCGGCCACCACCACGATCCGGCCGCGCTCGGCCATCGCGTCCGCGACCTCCGCCACCGCCTGACCGGCGCTGCGCATCAGCGCGAAACCGGGCGTGCCGGCCGCAATCGCAGCCTGATCCGCCGCCGTCATCTCCGAGACCGTCAGGATTTCCATACGCCGTTGACCTGCTTGCTTCGCCTTATCCAAAGGCAATGTGATCGGAGAGAAACGCGACCGTCAGTCTATTTTTTGTGCAATTGCCTAATTCATGGACTTCCACTCTTGCGCCATTCGCCGCACAAAGAGGCAAAGTCGCCACTAACGGAATGATATCGTTATCCAATTCGATGTCTTAATAAATTGGCACAGACCCTGCTTTTAGGGGGTGACTTTCGGATTGTCCCGCTGACCGGCCCGTGCCGGAAGGCGCGACGGCCGTTTCCGGGCACTTCACCCGCCCGTGCGACGACCGTGACGATGAACCGTGGTGACGAGCGCGTCCATCGCGCGATATGGAAGTACACACAGGCCAGAAGTTAAGTGCCGGGGAGACGCTCAGTGAAAAAGATCGAGGCCATCATCAAGCCCTTCAAGCTCGACGAGGTGAAGGAGGCCCTTCAGGAAGTCGGAATCCAGGGCATCACCGTCACCGAGGCCAAGGGCTTCGGACGGCAGAAGGGCCACGCCGAGCTTTATCGCGGCGCGGAATACATCGTGGATTTCCTGCCGAAAGTGAAAATCGAGATTGTGATCGGCGAGGATCTTGTCGAGAAAGCCATCGACGCGATCCGGCGCGCCGCCCAGACCGGCCGCATCGGCGACGGAAAGATCTTCGTTTCCAATATCGAGGAGGCCATCCGCATCCGAACCGGGGAATCCGGCCTCGACGCCATCTGAACCGGCGGTCAGGACTACCTTGCGTCCCTGCCCAGGATTGCGGCACAGCCGGGCTTGACCGGCGACCATTTTATGCCACGAACTGACCCCGCCATAAAACGGGGTCTCCACGGACGGCCTCATCCTCAGAATTGACGTCCACGAACACGAACCACGACACCAAGCCATAAGGGGTATTCATGAAGACCGCCAAAGACGTCCACAAGTCGATCAAGGACAACGACGTCAAGT
>CAZQMD010000561.1:0-2086 GCA_964594185.1 uncultured Afipia sp.
TTCATGCCCTCATTCTCGGCCGCGCCATCACCGGCATTCAGGCGTTCTCGTAAGACGCCTGAATGCGTGAGGTACCAGCTTGAGCGATAACGACGATATTCCGTTCAACCGGGATTTTCCGCTTGTGCCCGGCGTCGTGGACGAGGTGGTCCCCGGTGTGCGGCGGGTGTTGTGCAACAATCCGAGCCCGTTCACGTTCACGGGTACGGTGAGCTACATCGTGGGCAAAGGGAACGTGGCGATCATCGATCCGGGTCCGATCGATGAAGCGCACACGCAGGCGCTGCTCGATGCGGTGCGCGGCGAGACGGTCACGCATATTCTTGTCACCCATACCCATAATGATCACTCGCCTGGCGTCGCCGCGCTCAAGGCGGCCACGGGCGCGACGGTCTATGCTGAAGGGCCGCACCGCGCTTCGCGCCCGGCCTATGCCAGCGAAACCCGCGCCACCGAGTCCGGCGGCGACAGGAATTTTCGTCCTGACGTGACGTTGAAGGACGGCGATGTCGTGGAGGGCGACGGCTGGCGGCTCGAGGTCGTTGCCACTCCCGGACACACCGCCAATCACATCGCTTTCGCATGGCCTGACCGGAAGCTGACATTCGTCGGCGATCATGTGATGGGCTGGTCGACATCCATCGTGGCGCCGCCCGATGGATCGATGGTCGATTACATGGCTTCGCTTGAAAGGCTGGCGGGCCGCGGCGAGCAACTCTATTTTTCCGGCCATGGCCCTGAAATTCCCGACGCCGTGCGCTTTGTGAAATTCCTCATTCGTCATCGCAAGGCGCGCGAAGCATCGATCCTGCACCGGCTTGCAAAAGGCGAAGCCGATATTCCGACCATCGTGCGCGCAAGCTATATCGGAATCGATCCGCGGCTGATGGGTGCTGCGGGCTACTCGGTGCTGGCGCATCTGGAAGATCTCGTCGCGCGCAATGTCGTTGTGACTGACGGCGATCCCACCATCGACGGCAGTTATCGCTTGGTTGTGCCTTTGGCCTGAGGCTTGGCCGGCGTAATCAGTTTCTTGACCGGCTGTGCGGTATCAACCGCGTCATTGAGTTCTTCGGCGAACTTGATGATGCGCGCTGCATTGGTCCCGAGATCGTGCTCGAAGTAGCGCGACGATGAACGCATATCGACGCGGGCGCTGTCGCCGTCGGGCGCGATGCGGATTGCGATATCTTCACGAAAGCCCATGATCGGAGTGCGCGCCACGGCCTCGATGCGGCCGATCCGCTGCGGCGGCAAGGGCGGACGCTCGTCGATCACCAGCCATTTGTGCCGGTTCACCAGGCGCAGAGCCATCTCGTAAGCCTTCTGCACCGGGACATCGATGCTGACGGGCTCGACATCGGGGTAGGCGATCCGCTGCTGCTCGGCAGAATAGAGACCGGCATAGACGGCCGGGTTTGCGCCGTCGCCATTGCGAAGCCGTGCCAGTGCCTCGAAGCGCGGCGGGGCGACCGGGTCGTGGGTGATATCGTGGCTGGCCGGCAGGGTGCGGTACTGAAACGCGTGCTGGGCGGGATAGGGGAGAATGGCCACGTCGATCAGGAACGCCAGCAGGATGCGGCTCATGCCGCGCGAGCCGTTCTGCCAGATCGCGGCGAAGGCCGCGAGGCCGACGAGAATCGAAAGACCGGCAAGAGCAAGTGCGCCGAAGAACGTCGTCAGCGCCGGTTTGAAGTCGAGCACGCCGAACCGGACGATCACGACCGCGACAATCGATGCCACCAGCGAGAACACCGCAAGACGGCGCGACCACGACGCAAGCGCCGAGATCGGCTCCATCTGGTAAGCGGCGGCAATCCGGCGGGCCATGCCTCGAATCCATTCCTGCGCCGGGTGAAGGAGGCGCGCCGGTGACCTAGCGCATTTTCAGGGCCGGTGGGAAGCGCGTTTGGGAACCCGAGACGAAAATGCCCGGCACGAGGCCGGGCATCTGTGTTCAAGACAAGCGGCCTCAGGCGGCTGCGGTCGGGAACTGATAGTCCTTGAACTGGTCCCGGAGCGCCGTCTTCAGGATCTTGCCGGTGGCGGGATGCGGGATGGCCTCCACAAACTGGACGGCATCGGG
>CAZQMD010000562.1:0-2085 GCA_964594185.1 uncultured Afipia sp.
TCCCCCCGTTCCCCCCCTCCCTCTGCGTTGCTTCTGTAACGGGCCTTGGTTTGTCAATCCCTTTTGCGTCGTCCACTTGCCGGGCACTTGCTTCTGTACGGGATCGGCGCTGAGACCGTCGCCTGATGGGGTGCATGAGAGGAGCCGGCCGGCCAATCTACGGAAGCGTGGTTGTTAGCCACTTCCCGGATGGCGGCCTGACCGAATCCATCGTCCCGGCGAGGGACTTCCGCTCGGGGAGAGCCTGGTGTCTTGGCCCGCCCAGAACCGGTTGATACTCCTGTTAGGTTGCCGCGGCCTTGGCCGCAGGGTTGAACGGTTTTGCGTCAGCGAGCATGCGATGCAGGATGACGGCGAGCTTGCGCGCCAGCGCCACCTTGGCCTTGCGCAGACCTGCGCGTTTGGCAATCCTCATGGCCCAGCTCTTCAGCGCCGAGCAGTTTTTGATCGGCTTGGTCAGCATGACGTGAGCCGCCTGATAGAGCGCCTCACGCACGGATGCATCGCCGATCTTGCTGATACGGCCAGTGTAGTCGGTTTGTCCCGATTGGTACTTCTTCGGGGTAAGGCCAAAATGCGCACCGGTCGCCTTCGATGATCGGAAGCGATTTGGATCGTCGATCGCAGCGGCATAGGTGAGAGCCACGATCGGGCCGACGGAGGGCGTTGTCATCAACAGCCTGGCCTGCGGATGCGCCCGGGCGAGCTTCTGGGTGTGCTTGTCCAGGCCGTTGAACTCTCGCCGCAGCACGGCATGGGCTTCGAGCACCGCCTTTGCCACCAATTCCAGTCGGGGATGGCCGGCAACCAGCTCCCGGATACGTTCGGCAAACGTGCATTCGGTGGTCTTGCCGACCTTCAGGCCAAAGCCCCGCAACACACCGCGCAGGCTGTTCTCGACGTCGCGCAGCTTCGACTGCAGCAGCTTGCGCGCGGTCAGGACCGCACGCGTCTCCTGCGCCTCGATCGATTTGCAGTGCACCGGGCGGAACCAGCCCAGCCGCATCAGCTGAGCAATGCCGCGGGCGTCATTGCGGTCCGACTTCACCGGCATCGCCTTGAAGGCATCGCGGACGTGCCGCGTCTCCAGAAGCTCAACCGCAGAGCCTGCCTCCCGCAGCGCCGCGTACAGCCATTGCGACAGCGGGCCGGCCTCCAGGCCGATCCGCTCGAGCGAAAGCCCCAGTGACCGGAACCAGTCGATCAGCACCTCCGGCTCGGAGGCGACCTTCGTCTCGCGCAAAATCTTGCCTGCGCCATCGACCACGCAAATAGTCGAGCTTTCCAAAGACACGTCGATTCCTGCATAGTGGTTCATGGTCGTCCCTCGATGATGCTTGGAGCGGGCTTTGCCCTGACTCCGGTTATTGACACCATCAGTTTGAGGGACGACCACCTGTCAGCCAACAGGCCGCTCGCGAGCGCGCTTCCAAATTGCGCCGTAGCGAGCGGGCGGCCGGCCCGTTACCCCATCTACGGGCTGCGCTCGCAATGACCGAAAGCTACTCCGACTCGAAATCCCCGGGATGCGGCTGCGCCAGCGGTGTGAACTCACAACGGTCGGGCTTGACGTCCAGCAGCGGTGTCTCGTCGAGACAGTCGAGGCCGCGCACCAGGATGACGTTGCCCTCGATCTTCACGAACTTCACGATCGAGGTGCCGATCGGATTCGGCCGCACCGGCGAGCGCAATGAGAACGTGCCGCGGGTCTTCTGGTTGTTCTTCGGGCTCTGCAGCACCAGGTCGCGGCGCGACTGATGCAGCCAGTAGATCACTTCGAGATTTTCATAGAAATCGACGCCCTTGATCGCAGGCACCCAGGGCTCAAAGATCTCGAGCCGGCAGACCGGGCCGTCGGGACGGCCCTGCCGCGGGGTGTCCAGCCGAGACTTCCAGGGCGTGCGGATGCGACCGATGAACACCAGCCCGGCATCGCGGGCCAGCGGCACATTCACGGTGAGTTCGCCTTCGCGGACTTCGCCTTCTCGAACCATGTCCTGATGCAGATGTCCTGATCCAGTGAGTTATTGAGTGCTCTTATCACACCGGCCCACGGTAGCGGAATATGCGCCGGTCACAATCAAC
>CAZQMD010000563.1:0-2083 GCA_964594185.1 uncultured Afipia sp.
CCTGATCGCGGAGGAGCCGGAGACCTATAGCGAGCTGATCGCCAAGGTCACTGGGATCGAGGCTGAGGTGGCCTATCTCTTCCATGGCCCGCTCGGCCTGCAGACGCGCGACGTGACCTGGAAGCCGGAATATCGCCAGGCGGTAGCGACCTCGATCAAGACGTTGAGACTGCTGAAGAGGGCGGACAGCGATCTCGACATCAACCAGTTCGTGACCGAGACGTATATCCGTGCAGCTCTCTCGCAGGCCGGACGCGACTACGACACCGAGCTGAAGAACTATGGCCAGCTGCCGCTCCGGGCTTCCGATGCCGGGGCAGGTGGGCCGATCTCGGACTTTAGCCGGGTCGCGCAGATCTGGGTGAAGGACGAGCCCAAGGTGCGGCACTATGCGTCGCCCGAAAGCGCGTTCAAAGCCCTGGCCGGGCTGGAGAAGGACGGCAAGGCCGTTCGCGTGGTCTATGCGCAGGACCGCGATAGCGGCATCAAGCTGTTCGCCAGTCAGGCGTGGTTCGTGCGCTCGGACCAGGGGCAGCTGAGCGCGTTCCTGCTCAAGGACGGCGCGGAGCGGTGGGCGAAGGCGCACGGGGGAGAGGTGCTGGACTATGCCGGCGCGCGTCAATCCCTCGTCGCGAGCCGGTAGGCCGTGGCGGCCGACAGCGGGAGAGGGCGGCCGCCGGCCATCCGTTGGCTGATCCGCGGTGTCTCGGTTCTCGCGTGCGTGGCGCTGTGGCAGCTCGCCTCCAGCCTGCACGCCAATCTGGGCGTGGTGACGTTTCGCAACGTGCCGCCGCCGACCGAGGTCGCGCAGTCTGCCGTGGCCCTGCTGAGATCACCGAAGTTGCTGGCGCATATCGGCAGCAGCCTCTGGCGCGTCTTCGCAGGCTATGGCGCTGCCGCCGTCGCGGGCATTGGCCTCGGCTTCGCGATCGGCCGATCCAGGACGGCGAGCGACCTGCTGCTGCCACCACTGGAACTGCTGCGCCCGATCCCGGCGGTTGCCTGGATTCCCCTGTCCATCCTGATCTTCCCGTCGTCCGAGCTTTCGATGATTTTCATCACTTTTATCGGCGCCTTGTTTCCGATCATCCTGAACACGGTTCACGGGGTGGCCAATGTCGATCGCCGCCTGGTGGCCTCGGCGCGCAGTCTTGGCGGGACGCCGCTGGCAATCCTGCGCGAGGTCGTACTGCCTGCGGCGGCACCGAGCATCGTCACAGGTCTTGCGATCGGCATGGGGACATCGTGGTTCTGCCTGGTGACCGCAGAGATGATCTCCGGCCAGTTCGGCATCGGCTATTATACCTGGGAAGCCTACACGCTGCAGAATTACGCGGACATCATCGTGGGCATGCTGGTCATCGGCGTGCTCGGGATGGGCAGCTCGTGGCTGCTGACGACACTCGGGCAGGTTCTGATGCCGTGGCACCGGCCGGCGGTGGCGCGATGAACATCCGCGTTTCCGATGATCTGGTGCACGCGGTGGGCCGCATCGATGTTACCCGTGTCTCGATCGCGCTCGGACAGGGTGCGGACGCATTCGAAGCGGTGAGCGATCTCAGCTTTGCCGCCGAGCCGGGCGAGCTCGTATGCATTCTCGGTCCCTCCGGATGCGGCAAGTCGACGCTTCTTGGTGCGCTGGCGGGACATCTGAAGATCTCGGGCGGACAGCTCAGCGTGGACGGCATGCCGGTCGTCGCGCCAAGCCCCGATCGGGGCATCGTATTCCAGCAGCACACGCTGTTTCCGTGGAAGCGCGTGCGCGACAATGTTGCCTTTGGTCCGAAGATGCGCGGTGTCGGCAAGTCCGAACGTTACGGCGCGGCGGATGCGATGTTGAAGCTCGTCGGTCTCGCAGGTTTCGAGCGATTCTATCCGTCCCAGCTGTCCGGTGGCATGCAGCAGCGTGTCGAAATCGCACGCGTCCTCGTCAACCGTCCCCGCGTTCTCTTGATGGACGAGCCGTTCGGCGCGCTCGATGCGCAGACGCGCAGCATGATGCAGGAGGTGCTGCTCGACATCTGGACCGAGATCCCGACGACCACGGTGTTCGTGACACACGACATCGACGAGGCGCTGTTCC
>CAZQMD010000564.1:0-2053 GCA_964594185.1 uncultured Afipia sp.
ATATTTGGAGAGCAGCGGCTCGGTAGCCGGCGCGACGTCGATGGCTCCGAGGTCGGGGGCGACGAGCGCCTCGCCGAGGCCGCCGGTCATCACCAGCTGGACGTCCGACGGCTTCAGCCCGGCCTTCTCCACGATGAGCATAGCAAGCGACTGACTAACAGAGCGCGGGCTCGAATAGCCCAGCTTCTTGCCCTTGAGGTCCGCAATCGACTTGATCGGTGAGTCCGACTTCACCATCCAGCCGAATTCCGAGACGGTCTGGACGTTGTTACTGATAATCTTAAGCTTGGCGCCCTGGCGGATGGCGGTTGCTACCGCAATGGGGCTGACTTCTGCATAGGCGATGTCGCCCGCAAGCAGGTTGCGGACCGTTGTGCCGCCGCCCTGCGAAGACAGAATGCCCGTCACCTTCCCTTCGAAGAAACCTTTCTCCATCGCGATTGCAAAGGGCATCCCGCTTGCGGATACGCCATAATTGCTGACGACGATCTCCTCGGCCCTGATCGCCGTCGACTGAAGGGTCCAGGCCACCAGTGCAAGAGAAAGGCATCGCGCACGGGCATCTTTGAAGATACGCATTCTAATCCTCCCAATTTTTCTCGTTTATATTTTATCAGCCGGCGTCAAACCTGAGCCGCCCAATACTCCCAAATGCGGCCGACGACCGCATCCGACAGGTTGGTTCGACTTGAGAGCTCGATCTCGCCCGCGGTCAGCGGTGACAGGGGCCCCATCTGAATCGCTTGAAGCTGAAGCTCCGCGTTGAGCCTCAGATGTACGGCGCGGAAGGTCAGCTCGCGGACGGATCGACCGACGACAGTGGCGCCGTGCCTGCGCATCGCGGCGACCCAGTTGTCGGCCAGCGTCGCAGCCAAGGAAGCGGCCTGCTCCGGAGTATTCACGAGCAGGTCGGTGTCGCCGAATTCGTCGCGGCTGTCCCAGTTCGGTACCCGCTGTCCGATCACCGCGCCGAGATGGCAGACTGGCGCCATGTCGATGCCCGCCACGCAGAATGCGACGACAGGCGGGGCGTGGTTGTGGCAGATCGACATGACGTCCGGCCGGGCCTTGTAGATTGCGCCATGGATGACGCGCTCGGCGTAGAGCTTCGCGTCGGTGGGGCGGACAGGGCGGTCGTCAAGGTCGAGCTCGACGAGATCGGCACGCTCGACCAGAGCCGGGCTGCGGGACCGGGAAATGAAGTAGCGCTTGGCATCGTGAGGATTGCGCGCGCTGACATGGCCGAAGCCGTCCAACACGCCCTCGCGGGCGAGAACACGATTGGACGCAACGAGATCGTCAAGGACGGAATCCAGATCGCCGGCACCTGGAGGCGCGGGCGCGCCAGCGCCGGAGGCGAGCGCTACGCTCATCTTGCTTAATCTCCCTATCACAGGCCATCGTACTCGCCGCACGGCATAGACCGTGCGCAAACCGAGGCATTCACAGTACCCTGGCCCTTCGTTGCACTAAACTTGTCTGAATTGGACCCGTGCGACAAAGGCTGTTTCGATTTCACGGCCAGCGAAAAAAACGCTCGCGTCAACGCGTGGCTCATGGCATCGCTGTCGTAGCGTCGCTCGACCCGCCCACGCATCGAATGGCTTCCGCTCCGGAGGGACCGAGAATGAGATTTCGCCAACTGGAGTGCTTCGACCGTGTGTGCGAGCTTGGCAGCATCACGCAGGCGGCGACATCCCTGAATGTCGCCCAGACCGCGCTCGGGCTTCAGATCCGGCAGCTGGAGGACGATATGGGCGTCGCATTGCTAAGGAGAACCAGCCGTGGCGTCGTGCCGACGGACGCGGGCAGCACCTTTCTCGACTGGGCCCGCCGCACGCTCGAAGGCAGGAGGGACATCAGAGTCGCCTTGGCCGCCTTTCGCGAGAGCGCGGCGCCTCGCACAGTGACGGTGGGGTTGACGCCGAGCCTCACGCTGCTGGTAGGGGCCGACCTTGTTGAGGCTATCGCGTCCTCACCCTTGAAAGTCGACCTCAAGCTTGCGGAAGGGCTCAGCCACGTCATGCTCGCGAGCCTTCCGACCGGGAAGATT
>CAZQMD010000565.1:0-2047 GCA_964594185.1 uncultured Afipia sp.
ACCGCGAGGTCAAGGTCAACGCCATCGGCGGCGGCACCGAGGAGATCATGAAGGACCTGGCGTCACGGCAGATGGGGTTGTGACCGCGCTCATCGCCGGTCGTACACGTCCTGAAACAGCAGCATCCGCGCCAAATAGCGCTCGTTGTCACGCGGAAATCCACATTGCGGAGCGAACGCGTCGGCATCGCGATAGGTGCCGAACAGCCGGTCCCAGATCGGCAGGTCACCATAGTTGCCGGCGTGGACGTCCATCTCGTGATGCAGTGAATGCAACTCCGGCGTCTGAATGAAATATTTCAGCCAGCGCGGCGACTTGTAATTGGCGTGGTAGAAGAACTCGCCGATAGCCGCGAACGACGCGCACCACATCACCCCTTCCAGCGAGCACCCCAACAGCGGGCAGAGCACGGCAACGGCCAGCGCACTGTCGGCGATGATCTCCACCGGGTGCTTGTAGAATGAGGTAATTGCTTCGATCCGAGCCGGCGAGTGGTGAACCTGGTGAAACAGGACCCACCAACCGCTCAGATGGCGGATTCGGTGCCACCAGTAGAAGAAGAATGTCGCGATCAACCAAGCGACGAAGCCTTCCAGTGCTGGCGGCTGCAGACGATCCAGGTTGAACAGCGACCCGCTGTCGGACAGATGTCGCCACAGCCGCCCTGTTTCCACGGTGACTCCGATCTGGCAAAGCGCGATGAGCAGGGCGCGGCCATACCAGCCCGGCGCATTGGGTAACTCCCGGCCCGGCGCGACCCTTTCCAGGATCATGAAGGCGCCGGCCGACAGCGAGATGAAAATTGTCGTGAGGGCGATGGTCGTCATGGCGTCACCTCGTGTGGTGAGCCTGCACTCCGGATCTCATTTGGCCGCGCAGGTTCGCTGCAATGAACACCGATGCAGCCGCCGGGTCGATGACACGAACGTGCTAAGGGTAGGGCTGAACCTATTTCAGCGCGGCAATGAGCTGGCTGCGCTTGGTGATGCCGAGCCGTTCGTAGATGCCACGGAAATGATTCCCGACGGTATTCTCGGAGATGCCGAGCCGCGTCGCGATCGTCTTGTCCGGCAGCCCCATCAGCGCCAGGTCGACCAGTTGCTGCTGCCGTTGCGTGAGCTTCGCCAGGTCGAGTGCTGGTTTCGCCACCTCCTCTGTTGCCAGGAACAGGGAGTGAAGCACCGGCGCGATCAGATTGAGCGAGGCTCGTATGCGAATCGGATGCTCGGCGGCAATGCCGGCAAAGCTGACATAGGTTCCGGTATTGGCGAAGGGGTCGATGACGCCATGGGCCGCCACCGTGCCGAGCGCGAACTGTTTGATCTCTTCGAGTTCCTGCTTCGTCGCAAACGGCGGTGGGGCCGCCGGGTCGAGGATGAAGGCTGCGCGGTTCTGTACCCACCACGAAAAACAACCGCGTGTGGTCAGATCGAATGCGTCGCCGAGGCTCGCAATGAAATCGGGCTCATGGCCCGACGTCACGAGGTTGCGCATCCGGATGCGGCCACCCGAGAGGCGGCCATAGCTGCCGAGGAAGCGTTGAAAAGGGAAGAAGCTCCGCAGCGGTCCTTCGATCCATTCCAAGATGAGGTCGCCCGTGATTGGGCCTGTCGGGACCGCGCTGAGGGCCTCGATCCAGGCCCTCAGGCCTGGGTTCGATGCGTCCGCGGGGGCGCCGGTCTTGCGCCGCATGGAACTGGCCGGTCTTGCGCCCCGCAACTTGCAACTCTCGTATAATGCCGATCCCGCGACGGGCGGCTTGGCTCCGTATCTGATCTTAGGCGGAAATCTGCTTTTCGACCAGATAGGGCCGCGGCCGGACAGCCACTCCGCGCAAGTGGGGCGCGTTCGTTTTCGTCATCGTCATTCCCACGAGGAGAATTAAGATCCATGCTGTTCACCGCCGACCACGACGACATCCGCCGCAGCCTGCAAAAGTTCATCGCCAATGAGATCAACCCTCATGTCGATGAATGGGAGAAGGCCGATATTTTCCCGGCGCACGAGCTGTTCAAGAAGATGGGCCGCCTCGGCTTCCTCGGCCTGA
>CAZQMD010000566.1:0-2045 GCA_964594185.1 uncultured Afipia sp.
GTTGGCGTCGATGGCCTTGATCCAGTCGCCACGGGCCCAGTTGCGGAAACCGCCCGGCGGCGGGCCGCCGGCATTGTTGATCAGGATATCCGGATCGGGGCAGGCCTTCAGCGCGGCTTCGCGACCCTCCGGCGTGGTGATGTCACCGACGATTTCCGTCACGGTCACATTCGGATTGAGCTTGCGGATGTGCGCCGCGGTCTTGCCGAGCGCCTCGGCGCCGCGCGCGGTGATGGTGACGTGCACGCCTTCATTGGCAAGCGCGATCGCGCAGGCGCGGCCCAGCCCCTTGCTTGCTGCGCAGACAATCGCACGCCGTCCTGAAATTCCGAGATCCATGGATCATTCCCTTTTTGTTGCGGTTTCTTGCTCAAGTCCAATCATCGGACGTTTGCCATTCCGGATAGCGTCTTGCCTCATCCTGGTAGTCCGCGCAATCAGTGAACGCGCATTTCTGCCTTGATCATGTCGGCAGCCTTCTCGCCGATCATGATGGTCGGTGCATTGGTATTGCCGCCGATCACCTCGGGCATGATCGATGCATCCGCGATGCGCAGGCCTTCGACGCCATAGACCTTGAGCGTCGGGTCCACCACAGCCATCGGATCGTTGACGCCCATCTTGCAGGTGCCGACAGGGTGATAGACCGTATCGGTTCGCGCGCGCAGAGCTTCACGGATCTGGTCGTCGGAATCCACGCCAGCGGTAAACGCGTCCGCCGTCTGGATCGCTTTCAGTGCGGGCGCATCGAGCAGGCGCTTGGTGGTCCTGAAACCCGCGACCATGGTTTCGAGATCGGCCGGACCGCCGAAAAAGTTTGGATCGATGGCGGGCGGCTGCATCGGATCGGCGCTCTGCAGCCAGACACTGCCGCGGCTTTTCGGCCGCAGCAGGCAAACGTGGCATGAGAAGCCATTGCCGAAAAACGGCGTGCGGCCGTGGTTGTTCACCACCGCCATGCAAAAGTGCAACTGGATGTCGGGCAATTCGAGATCAGGTCTTGTTTTAAGAAAGCCGCCGCATTCGGCGATGTTCGAGGTCATTGGGCCTCGTCGTTCGCGGCGATACTGGAAGATAGACTTGATGATGCGCCCGATGCCCTTGAGTGTCAGGCCGGTGAAATTCGGATTGTCGGAGCGGAAGCCGAACACGAAATCCGGATGGTCGTGCAGGTTCTTGCCCACGCCTGGCAGGTGATGGACCGAGGCGATGCCATGCTTGGCGAGTTCATCCTTGTCGCCGATGCCCGACAGCATCAGCAGTTGCGGTGTCTGGAATGCGCCAAGGCCGAGGACGATCTCGCGGCGCGCGATGATCCGCTTTGTATCGTTGCCCTGTCTGTATTCAATGCCGGTCGCGCGCTTGCCGTCGAACAGGATGCGCGTGGCATGCGCGCCGGTGATGACGTGCAGATTTTTGCGCGTCTCCATGAAAGGATGGATGTAGCCGCGCGCAGCGCTCCAGCGCTCGCCGTTCTTCTGGGTGACCTGATAGACGCCGAGGCCTTCCTGTTCCTCGCCGTTGAAATCCTCATTGATGCGGAACTGTGCTTCGCGCGCTGCTTGCAAATAGATGTCCTGAACCGGATTGTCGCTCTGCAGTTTGGTGACGCTGAGCGGCCCGCCTTTGCCGTGATAGACGCCGTCGAGTTCGCTGTTGTCTTCGGACCGCTTGAAATAGGGCAGCACATCCGCGTAAGACCAGCCGGTGTTGCCCATCGAGGCCCAACGGTCGTAGTCGGCCTTGTGGCCGCGGATGTAGCACATCGCGTTGATGGACGATGATCCGCCGAGGCCCTTGCCTCGCGGCTGATAACCCTTGCGGCCGTTGAGGCCCGGCTGCGGCACGGTCTCAAACGCCCAGTTGTTGACCGGGCCGGACACCATGAAGATCAATGCGCCAGGCGTTGTGACGACCCAGTTGTCATCCTTGCCGCCGGCCTCCAGCAGCGCGACCGAGACGTTCGGATCTTCCGAAAGGCGGCTCGCAACCGCGCAGCCTCCGGAGCCTGCGCCCACCACCACGTAATCGAACGTGTCCGCCAT
>CAZQMD010000567.1:0-2027 GCA_964594185.1 uncultured Afipia sp.
CCACGGCGCGCGACGGCATCGTCCAGCAGTGCCATGCCGGTGTCGAGGCGGACGCCCATGCAGGTGGTCATCACATAGGGGCTGCTGCGCCCATGGGATGCGCGGTCGCGAAACCGGCCGAGCGCGCGTGGCCGGCGGCGAGCGCAGAAGCGCAGAAGCAATGAAGATTTGACCGCGCTGTCTGTCGAGGACGTATCGGCGGGCGGGCTCAGTTTGCCGCTGTTGGCTGTTTTGCGATTCGCCGCCTCGTCCGGCAGGACGTTGGATGATCAAACGTCTCAAACAGGGGTCGAGAGGACGTCCGGAGAATCGAGTTGACAGTTCGACAAGTGTGTAATAGTGAAAGCGACACACATATGGAGTTTTGCTGTGCCAACCAGTACACGCTTTGCCGTTGCTGTTCATGTCCTGACCGCGCTTGCCGTGAGCGATGGCAAGCCGTTGCGGTCAGAGGATCTGGCTTATTCGGCGAATACTGGCGCGGTCGTCATCCGCGGGCTTCTCTCGCGGCTGAACGACGCCGGACTGACGCGGTCACAGCTTGGTACAGGAGGTGGGGCATTGTTGGCGAAACCCGCTGGAAAGATACGATTGCTGGATGTCTATGAGGCCGTAGAGGACACGGAGCTGTTTTCGATGCACCGGACTCCTCCCTGCAAGACATGTGCGGTGGGCGGCAACATCCTCGACGCCTTGAGACCTGCTCTGACCCGGGCGCGCAAAGCGCTCGAAGACGAGCTTGCGAGCACCACCATCGGGGATATCTCGAAGGAGGTGGCGCGACTTGGAAAGTTCTCCATTCCGCTCGTCTGGTAATCATTTCGACTTAAATGTCACTAAGTCGTAAACATACTATCAAATTGGTCCGGCCTCTTTGCCGATGTCGGCACCCATAGCTGTCAGCCTTCGGGGCGCTGGCGGCCTCAAGACCCAAGCCCCTCGTCCAAACAGGAGTCCATCATGAGTATTGGTATCATCGGTTCCGGCGCGCTCGGCTCGAACTTCGCGCGCATGCTTGCGAAGAAGGGCATCTCGGCGACCATCGCCAATAGCCGCGGCCCGGCTTCGTTGGCGCCGCTGGTCCAGGAGCTTGGCCCTTCGATCAAGGCCAGTACGGTAGAAGAGGCGGCACGTGCAGATATGGTTCTGGCGGCGGTGCGCTGGATCGACATCGAAAAAGTATTCAGTCGCCTTCCGGCCTGGAACGGTCGTATCGTCATCGACGGCACCAACCCGGTGGAATTCTTGGATCCAACCTCGCCGGATGCGAGCGATCCGAGCAATCCGCTTGCAGCTTACGGCATCAAGGCTGTCGACCTGGGGCCGAAATATTCGAGCGAGGTGTTCCGGCAATTCGTGCCAGGCGCGCGGGTGGTCAAGGCATTCAATCACCTCGACGTCAAAGTTCTGAAAGAGCCCGAAGTGGCGGGTGGCCGTCGCGTGCTGTTCTATTCGGGCGATGACGCCGCCGCCAAAGCAGAGGTCCGCAAGATCATCGAGGGCACCGGATTTTTCCCGGTTGATCTTGGATCTCTCGACGTCGGTGGACCGCTGGCATCACTGCCTTTCGGTGCATTGTCGACCCACAATTTCATCAAGATCTAGCTGCGAGCTTCGCCTTCGAATGAACGAAGCCTCGGGGGGAGGGCGCCAAGGGATGCATCGTTGAGCTCTTGATTCCGCGACGCATCCTGATTTGCGACGATCACCGAGTGTCGGAATCGGTGGTTGCGCACCGCCGCAACCAAATTCGGACTTCACCGGGTCCGGAGCGAAGAATGGCCCGCGTCGCGCGGGCCATTTTTGTTATTGGCGGCGGGCCGGCCGCACGGGAGTTTGGCCGCTGCGTCATGTCCGCGCCGCGCGGCGATCATCTGCACCGCAAACGCCGTCATCGCAGCAACGCGTGACGCGCGCGGTCGCGTTCTGTTGTGCGATGCATTCATTCGGGCCGGTAGAATTACGGGCGAAAAAGTATCGTCACACCGGCACATATTTCGATCCGGCAAATCGCACCTTCCGGAAAC
>CAZQMD010000568.1:0-2019 GCA_964594185.1 uncultured Afipia sp.
TCCCCCCATCCGACTGCCGCGTGCTGGGTTCCTGTCTGCCTCATTCCCCGCTCCAAGCCTGCGCGCGGTTTCTGCTGCGGGCTTTGCTGCCTTGTCACCACAGGCGATCTGGGTCGGCGTACTCACCCTTCTGCTCGTCTTCGGCTTTGCACTGCCGGCAGCACAGTTCTTTTCATCGCCCATGAACTATCTGCCGCTTCATACGGCGCTCGAGTTTGTTGCTATGGCCGTATCGGCCATGGTTTTTGCCCTGGCCTGGAATCTGCGTCAGCAGCCAGACAACAGTCACCGCATGCTCCTCGGCACGGGATTCCTCGCTGTCGGTCTGATCGATTTCGCGCATACCTTGTCCTACCCCGGCATGCCCGACTTGATCACCCCCAGCGGTTCGGAAAAAGCGATCAATTTCTGGCTGGCAGGCCGCTATGTGGCCGCGGGTGTGCTGCTGGCCGTCGCCCTGCTGGGACTGAGGAATGCTGCGCAACGCCTCGATCGATCGCCGGCCTGAGTCGGCCCAACGATCTCGGTCAAGGCCCGGGCGACCGGACGCGGTCATCCCCAGCAAACTGCAGGGCAGCCGTTTTCCTGCCTAAAGGCCGCGTCCTGCCTCGATTTTTTTGGTCGCCGGAAGAGCGTCGGCGGATCGCCATGCGACGATCTCGTACGATCAGCGGTTGGAATAGCCGCGCGAATCATCTGTATTGCCGACAGGATTCAGATGCTCGGACCGCATTGTTGATGCGCAGCGGACGGTAGGCTCGCGTTAACCTGTATTAATCGATGGTCACCATATGACGATGCCGACCAGACATGGACCGGCGCGCCGATGAACGTCGCAGGACAGGGTCCGGCCATACGTTCCGCGCGGCGCCATCCGCCACGGAAGCGCGCGGCGATATCTGTCGCGACCGTTGGCCAGTGCCTGGCCATAGCTGGATGCGGCGAGCAGAGACTTGCCGATTCGGAACTGGTGACGGCGACGCGCTCGCTCTCCGTCGACCCGGGCCGGGCGATGATCGTGCTGCCGCCGGGCAGCCAGCCTGTGATCGGTATCACCCAGCGCAGCTATGAGAATGCGACCGCGCAGACGATCTCGCTGGCGACGCGCGGCCGCACGCCCGGCGAGAACACGATCCAGGTCGCCTTCTTCACCGCGGCCGACCTGCCGGACAGCGCCGGCGTCGAGGGCAACGATGACGGCGCGTCCACCCTCGGAAAACAGCCGGTTCAACCGTATCCACTGGCCCTCCATAACGAATCCCTCCCTGTGGGGGTGCTGTGCCGTACTATACGCTTCATGTGCCCCGGAGTCCTCCTTTTTCGAGCATAACCGGAAACCGGACACCCCGCAAACGGAGGTCATTGTCCGGCTAAAGTCTCACAGGGTGGTGATGTCGGCAAGCGCAGTCCTTCGCCCGCCGGACTCTCTTGGGACTGCAAATCAACTGGCGGATATCGACATCGGGATGCGACTGTCCGCAATAAAGGAATCGCCCTTTTCCGCGCGAATTAGACAGATGACGAGCAGGCTCGAAACAAAGGCTTCGTTGCTCTGCTACTAGGGTATATAGTAGAACGCATGTGGTTGAGGGAGTCGAAATGTTTGAGGCTGAACATTCCGGCCCCGGATACAGTCAAATGAGGCGCAGATGTCGGCCAACCCAGCAGGGGGAGATGGATATGCGCACACGTTCGTGGAGAATTATTCTTGCAATCGCGGCACTGACGCTCATCGCCGGCGGTGTGCTGTTTGTGGCCGGGTGCGATGAGGACGACGTCGAGCGCAGTCTCGGCAGCCAGACCGCCAATGCCGTGGAGCGGCAATACGAGATAGACGATGATCCGCTGCTGAACGAGTGGGTTACAAACATGGGCCACATGATCGTGGCACATTCCCGCCGCCAGCAGATCCCCTATGAGTTCAAAGTAATCGACAGCGACCAGGTGAACGCCTTCGCCGCGCCCTACGGCCATGTCTATTTCCTCCGCGGCCTGCTGGATTTCGCCGACAGCGAGGAT
>CAZQMD010000569.1:0-2006 GCA_964594185.1 uncultured Afipia sp.
GCGGGTGCCCTTGGTGTCCCCCCGGTGGCAGCTGCCCCCACCGGCAACGCGCGGCCCTGGCCGCCCATTATACGCGGCCGTTTTTACCGGCTGCGTTCTGTAAAATGGGTGCGGTGGCAGCTGCCACCGCCCCGCAAGTTTGCGGGGAGCGCGGGAGTGAAGCGCGCTCCCCATGCCGTCATGCCGCTTGGCTTTCGCTATCAGCGGCATCGGGCAAGGCAGAGGGTCGAAGGGCGGGGGGCAGGATGCGCCGCCCCGCAAGGCGCTCGTTGACCGTCACGGCAAGATCAGAGCGCTTCATGGTCTGGCAATTCTCTGCGGCGTCGTTGCCGCAACCTTCGGCCAGCAGCTTCAAGAGCGTGGCCTTGCTAAGCTGGTCATAGAATACCTGATTGGGTTCCCACTTGTCGGCCATGTCGATCTGCGCGGCCGCGACGATCTGCGCCAGCTGGCGGTCGCGGTCGCTATGGAACGAAAGGCTCGTGATCTGCGAGGCCACGCAGTAGGCCAGCAGCCGCAATTTCGCTTCGCTGTCCATCTGGCGCATGTCGTCCAGCGTGGGTGTCTCGGCCAAGCGGGCAAGATCGGCCCCCGCGATTTCGTCAATGTCGGCAATCGTGGAATGGCCCATGATCGCCTCGTCAACATGGAAGCGGTTCTTCTCGGCGGTGATTTCGGCGGCTTGTTGCCACGAATAGGAGTTGCCGCGAACCTGCCCCAATAGGCCCGTCAAGAGCACGTCCAGCGCCAGCTCCGGGTCGCTGGCAAGGGCTTCCCGAACCGCCATCGTGCGGATGCCGCCCAGCTGATCCATGACCTTCTGCGAGTAGTCGGGCCGGGGAGGCTTGGGGCCATCGGCGGCGGTGCCCTTGGCGCTGCGCGTGAACGCAACCTGTTCGATACCGTCATGCCCGATGAAGACGATAAGCGAGTGCTCGGCCTTCTGCTCGGCGGTGAAGACGCGGCAAGCCGATACGATAGCGTCCTGCTTGCAGGTAAGGGCGCGCAACTCGTCGTCATAGTCGTGCTCGTCCTCGTCCACCTCGCTTTCCCGCTTGGCGATTGCCGCCTCGATCTCGACCAGCTGCGCGGTTTCTTCCTCGGTCGGATGGCGCTCGCCAGCGGGTTCCAGATGGCCGCGCATCCAGTAGGAATCAGGCCGGTAGAGCTGCCCTTCTGCATCGCGCCAGCCATCTTCGCGCGCCGCCTTGGCGATGGCGTCGAGCCGATCTTGCACAAGGTCCATGACAAGGCCCGCATCATCGCAATAGCGACGTTCTCCGAAAAGATCGGTGGTGAAGGTGCCGCCTGCGGCGCAATAGGCTTCCTCGCCTACAATGCGAAAATGCTTGTCGGTATCGGCAACCTTCTCCTGGGTGAGCATGGCGCGGATTTGGTGGGCGTTGTCGCCGGTGCGCTTGAAAACCTCAAGCTGGCGGTCCTGATCGTCTGTCAGCGCGAAAGCCTGCGCCGCGCCCATGCCGATTTCGTCTTTCTGGAAGGCTTTGAGAATGGTCGGGTGCAGCGCCGCCAGCTTCAACACGCGGCGGACATAGGCGGGGGAGACGCCGAACGATGCTGCAACATCGTCAACGTCTTTGCCGCTGTCGATGATCGCCCGATAGGCGGCGATGGCATCGGCGGGGTGCATGTCCTCACGCTGCGCGTTCTCGGCAAGAGAGATTTCCAGCGCCTCGTCCTTGCTGCGGATTTCAACGGGAACCTCGAAAGTGCCGGGGATGGTCTTTGCCTTCTGCAACAGCTTCAAGGCCCGGTAGCGCCGCCCTCCAGCGCAAATCTTGATCTTGCCGTCCTCATCATAGCCGATCAGGTTTTGCAGCACGCCCCGCGCCTGAATGTCGGCTGCGAGGGCTTCGATTTCCTTGGGCTTCACCTTCCGCACGTTGAGGTCGGAAAGCGCCAGCTTGTTCAGTTGGATGGTCTGGATGGTCATTTTTCACTCCTTTAGGCGAAGCCGCTGCCTGCGGCCTGCGGCTCTGACCCGC
>CAZQMD010000570.1:0-1972 GCA_964594185.1 uncultured Afipia sp.
CCCGATCGCGCCACGCGGACCCCCCCCCAGAAGACGCCACGGGCGGCGCTGCCCGGCCTCTCGACCAACTTGGGCGGCACCACGTCGATCGACGTCACCCGCGCCGGCGTCGACAAGGGCTATGGGCTGAACCGCCTGAGCAAGGAAAGCGGCGTGCCCCTGGCCGGGATGCTGTTCCTCGGCGACGCGATCTACCCCGGCGGCAACGACTATCCTGCTGCTGAAATCGGCGTGGATACTGTGAAGGTCCGCGACGTCGCCGAAACCGCTGCCGTCGTGTCGGCGATCATCGCTTGCTTAAAGCGCTGACCGCCGGTCCAGCGATGCGAATTGTCGTCACCCCCCGGACGGTTCTGACACGTTGCTCACCGGCCCGCCACAGGTGACACAGATATGCTTGGGGCGCACGTAAACGGAGTTACAAATGGCTGATTACGACTATGACGTTCTTGTCATCGGAGCCGGTCCCGGCGGTTATGTCGCGGCCATACGCGCGGCGCAGCTCGGGCTGAAGACTGCCTGCGCAGAAGCGCGAGAGACCTTGGGCGGAACGTGTCTCAATGTCGGCTGCATCCCATCGAAGGCACTGCTCCACGCATCCGAGCTGTACGAGGAAGCCAAGTCGGGCGCTCTCGCGAAGTTTGGGGTAGATATCGAAAGCGCTCGCCTCAATTTGACGCAGATGCATTCCGAGAAGAGCAAGGCTGTTGGTGAGCTGACCGGCGGCATCGCCTTCCTGTTCAAAAAGAATAAGGTCGAGTGGCTCAAAGGGCTGGCCACGTTCATCGGCAAGGACAGCGTCGAAGTCGCGGGCAAGACCGTGCGCGCAAAGAATATCGTGATCGCTACCGGATCGTCGGTAACACCGCTTCCGGGTGTCGAGGTGGATAGCGAAGTGGTTGTGGACTCCACAGGGGCGCTGGCGTTTCCCAACGTTCCCGAACATCTCGTCGTCATCGGTGCCGGCGTGATCGGGCTTGAACTTGGCTCAGTTTGGAAGCGGCTTGGCGCCAGGGTCACCATTATCGAATATCTCGACGAAATCCTCCCTGGCCTCGACGGCGAAGTGCGCAGGGAAGCGCGCAATATCTTCGCCAAACAGGGGTTCACGTTCAAGCTCGGCACCAAGGTCACTGCGGTTGGACGCAACGGCGTGGCCGCAACCATTACGGTTGAGCCCTCTGCGGGTGGCGAGGCTGAAACCATCGAGGCTGACGCGGTGCTGGTCGCGATCGGGCGGCGGCCGAACACCGGAGGCCTGGGACTCGACAAGACCGGGCTTGGCTTGAACAAGAAGGGGCAGATCGAAGTGGACCACCGCTTTGCAACCGCTGTTCCCGGCATCTGGGCGATCGGCGATGTCGTGCCTGGCCTTATGCTCGCGCACAAAGCGATGGACGAGGGAATTGCGGTCGCCGAGAACATCGCGGGGCATATCGGGATCGTAAATCATGCGGTGATCCCGTCCGTCGTCTACACCCATCCTGAGATCGCGGGCGTCGGCCTGACCGAGGAGGAGGCGAAAACGCGCGGTGAAATCAAGGTCGGCAAGTTCCCCTTCGCGGCCAACAGCCGCGCCAAAACCAACCGTGACACCGATGGCTTCGTCAAGGTCGTTGCCGACGCCAAGACCGATCGGGTGCTCGGGGTTCACATCATCTCCACGCTCGCCGGCACGATGATCGCTCAGGCGGCCCAGGCGATGGAATTTGGCGCGACCAGCGAGGACATTGCCTACACCTGCCATGCTCATCCGACCCATTCGGAGGCGGTCAAGGAAGCGGCGATGGCGGTGACGGGCAAACCGATTCACATTTGAGGCAGAATACCTTCGGCTGCCTCGACCACGCTCACCGCGCGGCGTCTGCCTGGCGCATAGTTGGGGTGCTGCGACGGCGGTCGTCAGCACGCCGGGCCAGATATGTAGGCCCAGCCGCGTTAGCAGTCGGATTAGGCGCGCGGTGCACTGGCT
>CAZQMD010000571.1:0-1958 GCA_964594185.1 uncultured Afipia sp.
ATAATAGCCTCTCCGATCCCGAGCCCAACCCATATCGTTGTCGATTGCTAGAATCTGAAGGGTCGCGGTCTGCGCGCCTTCGGTGAAGCCGGTGCCCACCTTGGAAGCGCCGATCAGATCGCCGACAATCCGGGGAAGCGCTTCGCCCGCGTCGAGAAAACCCCAGTCCTTGAGAAGCGGTGCAGCAGCCAGATGCTTGGCCAGCGGTTGCCGTCCCTTCTCCAGCCGAGCGAGATCACGTTTGAGGCCACGCATTTCCTGTTCGAGTGTCAGCCCATTCTCGAATTCAGAGAGCGAGTCCGATCCTGGGAAAACCGGGTTCACTTCCCAGGAAAGCATGAAGAGGCTAGCGCCGGCGCTTGTCTCGAGGAGCGGTTCGCCAAAGATAGTTGATAGGTCCATTGAAGCCTCGATTCCATTTTCGATATGGAATCGTAGGTCGGCACCATGAAAGGCACACACGCTCTTTGACGACGATGCGGTTCTGGTGCGGCCCTCCTCCGCTCGCCAGGGATTCTGGGAGCGTGTCAGCGAGTTTGGCTTCTGCCGGCCGCGAAAATCGCTCGGGCGCAGGGCGTGTCCGATAGCCGGGTCGAGACGGCGGGAGGATACATCGATTAGTGCGTCTGCGACGGTCATTCATCGCGACCTCACGGTGTAAGCTAGCGAGCAAGCTCCTCAGATACTGGGATCTGGCCGATATAAATTCCGGCTCGGACTTCCGAAGGTTTCGGGACCATTGGAACCGCGGTGGCGCGGCGTTGCGGGATGCAGCGTGCTGCAAAGGGTTTTAGGAGACCGCAATATAGGAATTAATTCACTAAATAGCAATCGAGGCAGAGCGCTTTTTGAGGCGTCTCGAAGTTGATCGAACACCAAATCATGGGCCGCCGTCTTGGTCCACCGCGTGTTCATGATCGTCTGCGGCAGACGTTGCCATCTCACCACTTTTCGTAGGAGAAGCCAGCGTAAGGCGTCCCATCCCGCGGCGGCAATCGCATTGGTGTCCAACGCCCAGCGTGCGTGAGCGATGTCCTGATCATCGCTTTTCAACCTGGATGAACACAACTTCGTCACAGCGAGGGTCAGAGGATTGGACCCACAATATGGAAGTCAAAGCAGCCGGCATTTTCTCGGCCACAATCCGTGACGATCTCAAGAATCCTAGACGAGTATCTATGCGCTCGCATTCCTTGCGGCAGATCAAGGAATCGCAGCGCATTCCTTTTCGTTGACATGTGATCAATGCCGGTCAGGTATGCGCCATAGGCAGGCCATAGCTTGCCCGATACCGGCTTCGAGGTGCGGTCCTCCTTACGCAATCCATCCGACCGCCTGCCCTCGACGCTCTCTAGATCTCTGCCTCGCAGCCGATCATTGCCAAACCGGGTGGGCTGGATACGCATGACAAATGCACTAGACCGCACTGCAGGGATCAGGCAGAGATCCATTGCTACCAGATGCAACATGACCAATATGATCCGTACTGTCAAGATCGCGACGATCGAGGCCGCCCACGCTCAGCAGCTTGGCCGTATCAACCCCGCCCTGATGGCTGAGGTAGATGATCAGCTCAAGAAGCATCTGGGTGTCTAGCGGTCGCTCGCAGCGGCATTCCGGGCGAGGTGCCCGTCCATCTCGGCTGAGCCTGACGGAGCTCGCGCCGACCACGTCGACGCAAGGTTCAAAGTGCCAGGCGGGCGGCTTGGCTGAATCGCCGCTCGGCGTCGTTATAGTAGCTTGCCGCCTGCTGGACCGAGCGATGCTGCGATTGCTGCATCGCAGCGGGGAGGGAGACGCCGTTGCGGGCCGCCTCGGTCAGATAGCCTGAGCGCAGGCCGTGTGCCGAAAACGCCAGCGGATCGAGCCCGGCCTGGGCGCACCGGCTTTTGAGGAGCAGATTGACGGCTTGCGGGGTCAGGGCGCGACCCGAGAGGCCGCCCCAACGGTCGATCGCC
>CAZQMD010000572.1:0-1956 GCA_964594185.1 uncultured Afipia sp.
TGCGCTGCGCAAAGCTTGGTGACGCAAAACAGGCCGCCATCAGCGACACGGCGACAAGCAGCAAGTACCGAAGTTGTTTGAATGAACGCTTCATCGATCGCATCTTCCGCACGCTTGCCGAAATCACATCCTTTAAAAGCACGCGAGCAGTTGCTGGCATCATATCAAAGGTGTCAATCCGGGAAATGGGGCTTTAGGCCCGCACCAGAAAAGTTAGCGCGCCAGCCGATGAACATGGGAAATCTTGATTACGATTTGCTCTTGGGCGGGGTTTCCAATGGATTTGGCATTTGACGACGTGTGGATACCGTACGATTACGACAGGCGCGCTGCCCTTTCGCCTTCGCCGGCGCCCGCTGCCTGACCTGACGGATATTTTGGACCAGCGGGATGGAGATTACTGCATCGCCGCGTTCCGTTCCAGATGCAGTATTTCCGGCGATGACGTTTGCGGTGCGGGCGGTCGATAATGCAACGATGAGTGCGGTCGGATCGTGTTATAGTGCTTGCGCCATTGCTCGATGACGACGGTGGCCTCCTTTAAGCTGTAGAAGATTTCTCCGTTGAGGCATTCATCTCGCAGCTTGCCGTTGAAGCTTTCGCAGTAACCGTTTTCCCAGGGGCTGCTAGGTTCGATGTAGAGCGTTTTTACTCCCAGCCCTGCAAACCAACTGCGCACGATCTTGGCCGTCATCTCCGCGCCGTTGTCCGACCGGATGTGGTCGGGGACACCGCGTTCGAGCATCACATCGGCCATCGTGTCGATGACGCCAAAGCTGTTGATCCGGCGCGCCACTCGGATGGCCAGGCACTCGCGGGTGAACTCATCAATCAGGGTCATCAGCCGGACCTTGCGGCCGTCGTGGGTCTGAGCCTCAACGAAGTCATAGCTCCAGACATGGTTGCGATGCTGTGGTCGCAGCCGGATGCAGGATCCGTCGTTGAGCCACAGCCGGCCCCGCGGCTTTTGCTTCCTGGGTACTTTAAGCCCCTCCCGGCGCCAGATCCGTTGAACCCGATCACACCCGACCTGCCAGCCGGCGTCGACAAGCAGGGATGTGATCCGGCGATAGCCATATCGTCCGTATTGGGAGGCTAAGGAGACAATCGCTCTCGTCAGCGCATCTTCATCAGCACGGACAATGGTGGTGTATCGCTGCGTCCCGCGGTACTGGCCGACGATCCGACAGGCATGGCGCTCCGAGAGCCTGTACTTCTCCCGGATGGCTTCTACCGCCTGTCGGCGCCGTTCAGGGCTTACAAGTTTCCCGAGGCAACGTCCTTGAGCACCTGTTTCTCAAGCGATAGATCGGCGACCAGCCGCTTGAGGCGCACGTTCTCGCGCTCGAGATCCTTCATCCGCCTGGCCTGATCAAGCTCCAGCCCACCGTATTCCTTCCGCCAGCGGTAGTAGCTCTGCTGCGAAATCCCGGCTTCCCGACACGCTACCGGCGCTCCTTTGCCCTGCGACATCAACACTTCGATCTGACGGAGTACCACTACGATTTGCTCCGCGCTGAATCTCTTCTTCGGCATAACCAAAGCTCCTTTCCAAGCTCATTTTCTCACAAAGCTTGGTCCAAAAAACCCAGGTCAGGTCAGCCTGCGAGGAGTTGGCACAAATGATGTCGATATTCAGCGCGTGCAGCGCCCGGCCAAACTGGGTCATGCCATCGCCGGAGGCGGCATCCTTCTTGTTGACCCGGAATACGCCATGCTTGTCGGAGTAGAACGCCACCGGCTTGCCATAGCGCTCCAGATAAGCGCGGGTCGCGGCAAAATAATCGAAGGTGCTCTCGCTCTCGACAAACTGCAGATGCATCAGCCGGCTGGTGGCATCGTCGATGTAGACGAGCAGGGTGCATTGTGGTCCGCGGCCCTCGAACCACCAGTGCTCCGAGCCATCAATCTGGATCAACTCGCCCAGGCAATCGCGCCGATACCGCGGCTGATGCA
>CAZQMD010000573.1:0-1942 GCA_964594185.1 uncultured Afipia sp.
GGTGACCACGGCGCTGAACGCGAAATACGCCGGCCAGATGGATTTCGGCAAGGCCAGCGGTTTGGTGAAGGCTGCGCTGACGGGTTAGGGGCATTTCCAATCTATCGTCGTCCCCGCGCAGGCGGGGACCCATACTCCCTGTCGTTTGACGCTATTGCAGGAAGTTACAACGTCGTCATCCAACTTGGTCTGGTGGTTATGGGTCCCCGCCTGCGCGGGGACGACATTGTAAACGCAGCAGCGACCGCGCAAAGCTTCGAAAGCTCCGCCATGCTCCCTCAAGCCGACAACTACGACAACCTCTACAAGAACTTTCGTTGGGACATTCCGGCGACGTTCAACATCGCGACTGCCTGCTGCGACCGATATGCCGATGGCAGCGGGCGGCTGGCGCTGATCTATGTGGATGAAGACGGCGGTACGCAGAGACTGTCGTTCGACGAGATCAGCGGATTGTCGAAAAGTTTTGCCAATGTGCTCAAGGCCGATGGCCTTGTGCGCGGAGACCGGGTTGCG
Source organism: uncultured Afipia sp. (assembly GCA_964594185.1). Classification (GTDB taxonomy): domain Bacteria; phylum Pseudomonadota; class Alphaproteobacteria; order Rhizobiales; family Xanthobacteraceae; genus Afipia. The sequence goes on from CAZQMD010000573.1 coordinate 517, forward strand.
GTGTTCCTGTCGCAGTCGGTCGAACTGCCGATCGCGCATCTCGCTGCGTTCCGCTCCGGCATGATTTCCGTGCCGCTGTTTACGCTGTTCGGTGAGGATGCGCTGGAATTCCGGTTGTCGAACAGCGGCGCGAAAGCGGTTATCACCGACGAGGGTGGCTGGGAGAAGCTGTCGAAGATTCGCGACCGGCTTCCGTATCTGCAGGACATCTATATCACCGGCGGCACGATCCATGCCGGCGCGAAGTCGTTCTGGCAGAGCATCGAGGATGCCTCGGAAGATTTCCAGACGGTCGAAACCAGTCCGGACGATCCGGCGATCATCATCTATACGTCAGGCACGACGGGTAACCCAAAGGGCGCGCTGCATGCCCATCGCGTGCTGCTCGGTCATCTGCCGAATGTCGAGATGGCCCATGACTTCCTGCCGAAGCCCGGCGACCTGATGTGGACCCCGGCGGACTGGGCCTGGATCGGCGGGCTGTTCGATGCGCTGTTTCCGGCCTGGTATCACGGCATTCCGATGCTCGGCTATCGCGCCAAGAAGTTCGAGCCGCAGGCGGCGATGCAACTGATGGCCGATCACGGCGTGCGCAACGTGTTCCTGCCGCCGACTGCGCTCAAGCTGATGCGTCAGGCCAACGTCAAGCACAGTGGCGTGAAGCTGCGCAGCATTTTCTCCGGCGGAGAATCGCTGGGCGCCGAACTGATCGAGTGGGTGCGCGCCACATTCGGCGTCGATGTGCACGAGATCTACGGCCAGACCGAATGCAACCTTGTGCTGGCCAACAACTCGAACCTGTTTCCGATCCGGCCCGGTTCGATGGGCAAGCCGACGCCGGGCTTCGATGTGCGCATTGTCAACGAGCAGGGCGAAGAGCAGCCGCGAAATGCGCGCGGTATTGTTGGCGTGCGTGTCCCCAATCCGGTGACCATGCTGCAATACTGGCAGAACCCGGATGCGACCGCGAAGAAATACGCGAACGGCTTTCTGCTTACCGGCGATCTCGGCGTGCAGGATGATGACGGTTACTTCTGGTATGTCAGCCGAGAGGACGACGTCATCACCAGCGCAGGCTATCGCATCGGTCCTGCGGAGATCGAGCACACCTTGATGAAGCATCCGGCGGTGGCGATGTCCGCCGTGGTCGGCATTCCCGATCCGATCCGCACCGAGGCGATCAAGGCCTGGATCGTGCTGCGGCCGGGATTTGCGCCAAGCGATGAGCTGGCGAAGGAAATTCAGGATTTCGTCAAGGTGCAGCTCGCCGCCCACGAGTATCCGCGCCACATCCAGTTCGCGGAGTCCCTGCCGATGACGGCCACCGGCAAGGTGCTGCGGCGGGAATTGCGGGGATTGGGGTAAAACTCCTCGTCGTCCCCGCGGGGGGGGGGGGCCCCCACTTCTCTGTTTTCTGCTTTTATGT
>CAZQMD010000574.1:0-1915 GCA_964594185.1 uncultured Afipia sp.
GACACCCCATAGGTCGCCCCGCATTTCGGCAGGTAGCCGGTGCGATAATAATCGTCGATCTTGCGATATTCGGGGTTGAGCGTGCCGCTGATCAGCGCCTTTGTCTTCGCTTTCATCGCGTTCCACTCGGTCTCGGTCATTCCTGTCGGCCGGTTGCCCTTGAACGGTGCGAAGAACCGCGAGTCCTCGGGGTTCTCGGCGATGACGCCAGTGATCGTCTTCTCGAAGCCGGCGAGTGCGGCGCAGGGAAGAACATAGCCTCCCTCGACACCTTGCCGGGTCACCGCGAGCGCCTGGGCGTTCGCCTTGGGGAACAGGGAGAGGCGAGTCGTATAGCTCACGAAATCGGCCTTGGTGCGGACAGGCACCACATCGGCGAGTCCGGCGAAATTCTGGAACCAGCTTCCCAGCGTGGAGAAGGTGATCATCCGCTCGCCAAAGCTGTTGGCTTCGATCTGCTCGGAAAGGATGCGGTGCAGGATTGCCTTGTTGGTCTGGTCTTCCAGGGAGAGCTGGCCGGTCGGTATTGCATTGAGCCGCTTGATGAAGACTCCTGCCTGCGCTGCCTGGCGGTCAGCTTCCGCCAGGCTGAAATCCCCGATCTGGTCGTCATAATCATGGACGCCCAGCGTGGTCGCGTAGATCGGATTGGACTTCAGATACCATGCCCAATGGTCGGTTATCACCGAGCTGAGATCGCTCGTCGGCGTGGCTCCGGCTGAAACCGGTATCGTGGCAATCAAAGCAGCCAGGAACAGGCGGCGCATGGCATTCCCCCATTGATCAGAAGTGATGCGACCTTGTCGATCATCCGCCCGTCGGCGGCAATATCGATACGACGCAAGACTGGCCCGCCCGATGAGGCGGCCTGGCTCGGTCGCTATCGATCTCTCTGAGAAATGCACGCCGATCGGTTCGCAATCAGCCCCTTCGGCGCGGCAGGGTTCTTGACTCTGTCCACATAATCTGTAATTTCTGATTTAACAGAAATAACCGGAACATGAGGAAGAGATGGCAACCCTTGCAGCGCGTCCGGTCCCCATTCCGCAGCATGCCCCGCGCACCGGCGTCACCATGGTCGATCCACGCTTCCGCCAGTTGCTTGGCGAGACTGGCTGGGCCAGTCTGCCGCCAGCCGTCCGCGCCCGCTTCGGACGCAAGGCGCTGGCCACGCAGACGATCAGCTATGTCGGGGAGATCGCCGAGTGCCGGATGAGCAGGGTCGGCTGGGCTTTCGCCCAGGCCTGCCGTCTGGTCGGCGCGCCGTTGCCGCTGAGCACCGACACCGGCGTCGCGGCAGCGGTGTGCGTGACCGAGGATGCGAGCGGCGGCGGCCAGTTCTGGACGCGCCAGTACAGCCGTCGCGCGGGCTTTCCGCAGGTGATCCACAGTTCCAAGCGCTTCGCGGGCCCGACCGGGCTTGAGGAATATCTCGGCATGGGGTTCGGCATCGCGCTCCGGTTGCGGGTCGAGAACGAGGCGCTGTATTTCGACAGCGACCATTATTTCTGGCGTTTTGGCCCCTTCCGGCTGCGCCTGCCGCGCTGGCTCAGCCCCGGCCGGCTCAGCATCGGTCATGTGGATTGCGACCATGGCTGGTTCGCTTTCACCCTGGCGCTCGACCATCCCTGGTTCGGTGCGCTGGTCCATCAATGCGGCATGTTCACTGAATATCGTCCGGGAGATGCGAGATGAACGATCCGGTCTTCGTTGCGCTGTTGCTGCTCCAGATCGCAATGGGCGGTTTCGACACGCTCTATCATCATGAGCTGACCCTGCGGCTGCCCTGGAAGCCGGGCCAGGCGACCGAGCTTCGTCTCCACGGCGCGCGGAACCTGATCTACGCGCTGGTCTTCCTTGCTTTGGGCTGGACGGGACTCCACGGCGTCCCGGCGCTGGTGCTGCTGGCTGCGCT
>CAZQMD010000575.1:0-1911 GCA_964594185.1 uncultured Afipia sp.
TCACCGCCGCGCCGCATGTGCGCAACGTGCGGACCTCGCTGGTGCTGCACAATTCCAAGGACGCGCCGGACGTGCCGCTGGAATTGAAAGTGACGCAAGGGTGACGGCATAGAGGGCATTCGGCGCGAGACGTTCTTCTTCGCGACTCATTGCTCTAAAAGCCCTTTGCCGGGCGCGTGACTTGCGCCTTTTTGCGTAAAGGGGCTGACGTGACTTTTTTTCAAGCGGTCGTGCTGGCGCTGGCCGGTTTTGCTGCCGGCACCGTCAATGCGGTTGCCGGCGGCGGCACGTTCATTACATTCGCTGCGCTTGTCGCCTGCGGTCTGCCGACGCTCGATGCGAACGCAACCAGCGCGGTGGCGCTGACGCCAAGCAATCTGTCCAGCGTTGCCGGGTATCGCTCAGAGGTGCGCAACCACTTTCGCGAGATGATCCCGTTTGCGATCATGGCGCTGATCGGCGGCGGCATTGGAGCGCTCTTGCTGATCTGGATCGGCGACAGCGGCTTTCGTCCGCTGGTGCCGTGGCTGCTGTTACTCGCCACGTTGCTGTTCGCATTCAGCGGTCAGATCCGCACTTTCGTCGAGCCGTGGTCACGGGGGCAAAATGCCGGTGCGCGCTTAGCTGCCTATGCGCTGATGATGGCGGTGGCGATCTATGGCGGATTCTTCGGCGCCGGCACGGGCATTATGATGCTTGCAGCACTGGCGATCCTTGAAAGCGGAAACTTTCACAAGGCCAACGCGACGAAATTAGTGATGGCGTTCCTGATTCAGATCATGTCGTCGGCATTGCTGATCGCAGGCGGTCTCGTGCACTGGCCGCAGGCGCTGGTCACGATCGGCGCATCCGTCTTCGGCGGATATTACGGCGTGGTGCTTGCGCGCCGCGTTCCGGAAAAAATAATCCGCGCCGTGGTGGTGGCCATCGGCGCGGTTTTGACTGTCATATTCTTTGTCAGATAGCGATCAGGCCTTGTTACGCAGCGATGCGTCGAGGCTCCACGGGCCAGGACCTGCAGCGGCGAGGTAGAGGCAGGCGAAGCAGAACAGCGCCGCTGCAGTGCCGCCATTGATCAGCGGCAGGAAAACCGCGCTGCCGCTCTTGAACATGTGGCCGAGGAAATAGGCGAAGGCCATCTGGCCCGCGAGAATGAACGCCGCGAAGCGCGTGAACAGTCCGAGCATCAGCAGCGCGCCAAAGATCAGTTCGATCGTTCCCGCAACCACGATGAGCGGCGGAATGTTTGCGAAATACGGCAGCACCGGAAATTTGAAGATTTTCGCAACGCCGTACTGAAACAGCAGCAGGCCGGTGAAAATGCGGAACAGGCTCAGAAGCTGGGGCCGGTAAGGCGTCAGAAAATTCTCATATTGCATTTGATGTCCCCCAATTGAATCCACGTAATTTGATATCGCGCCGCAGGGGGAAGCAATAGGGCTGGAGCCTTGAAATCCGATGACGATTTCGTCAGGCGATCTGGAATAATTCCGGAAAGCCGGTGTAGCGGATGTGCCCTGGTATCTGTGCGGAAACCGGCCGTTACTTCTTTTGCGGCTCGCTCGGCGGGCTCTCGCCGATGCAGCGGATGGCTTTCGGCTGACAGGCAAATCCGATGTTGGAGCAGGCCGGTCCCTTGCCGTCCACGCCGCGCGTGCAGTTCACGCAGTCGTCGGTCCAGCGTGTGCAGTTCGGCTGGTTGACATAGACCGACAATTCTTTCGGCTTCGCGGGCGGTGGAATCTCAAGCTCGGCGGCGCGCACGCCGGTGGCGGCAAGTATTGCTGCAATAGCGAGGCTTGAGGCGTAAAATCGATTCATTCCGCTCTCACCATGTCGTGCCCCCCAAGGCGGGGGCCCACCTTGTCTTAGTTTAGCATCTCGGACAGGTCTCTCCACTCCGGATTGTCC
>CAZQMD010000576.1:0-1900 GCA_964594185.1 uncultured Afipia sp.
GGTCGCGTACCAGTCGCCGGTCGTGGAATCGACGCGCGTGAAGGCCTGCTCGTAGCCGAGCAACAGCGCTTCATGGCTGGTGTAGAAATCGGTCGCACGCAGTTCCGGATGACTTTCCAGATCGAGACCGCAGGCGCGCATGAAGTTGAGCGCCTCGGAAATCCGGTCGGCCAGTTCCTTGTAACGGCGGGACTGCGGGGAATCCTTCAGGAAGCCAAGCATCCACTGATGCACGCTGCCGAGATTGGCGAAGCCGCCGGTTGCGAATGCGCGAAGCAGATTCAGCGTCGCCGCCGACTGGCGGTACGCCATCAACTGACGCTGCGGATCGGGCGTGCGTGCTTCCTTCGTGAAGGCGTTATCGTTGACGATATCGCCGCGATAGCTCGGCAGTTCGACATCGCCCTGCTTTTCCATCGGCGACGAGCGCGGCTTGGCGAACTGACCGGCGATGCGGCCGACCTTCACCACCGGCAGCGCGCCGGCATAGGTCAGCACCACCGCCATCTGCAGCAGCACGCGAAAGAAATCGCGGATGTTGTTCGCGCCATGCTCGGCGAAGCTCTCGGCGCAATCGCCGCCCTGCAAGAGAAAAGCCTCGCCGTTTGCGACTCGGGCGAGCGACTTCTTCAGATTGCGCGCCTCACCCGCAAAAACCAGCGGCGGAAACGTAGCAAGCTGCGCCTCGACATCGGCCAATGCCTTCGCATCGGGATAGTCTGGCACTTGCATGACTGGCTTCTTGCGCCAGCTGTCGGGCGTCCACCGCTCGGACATGACTGAAACTCCTCAGGAAACGGCAATCTTGTGATGCGCCGGGTTATACACAGGTGGGTACGGTCTTGCCAGTTGCAAATCAGCAAAAGGGATCAAGGGCTTGACCCTTGCGGCCCGCCCTGTCCTGCCAATCCTTCGGCCTTGGCCGCCCGAACGTACAGAAGACACGGCTTCGGCTAACGGAGCTGAACCGGCTATTCCGCAGCCTGACGGACGTGACGTGCGCTTGGCGTGCGCAGGGTCACGAGTTCTTCCGCTGCCGTCGGATGGACGGCCATGGTCGCGTCGAAGTCGGCCTTGGTGGCCTTCATCTTCACGGCGATACCAACGACCTGGATCAGTTCACCCGCCTCTGGCCCCACGATGTGGCAACCGAGAATACGGTCAGTCGATGCATCCACGATGAGTTTCATCATGACGCGGGACTGACTGCCCGACATCGTGGATTTTAGCGAGCGGAAGTCAGTCTTGTAGATATCGACATGGGTGTACTGCGCACGCGCCTCGGCTTCAGTGAGGCCGACGGTGCCGACCTCCGGCTGCGTAAACACCGCCGTCGGGATATCGGCATGATCAACCCTGACCGGCCGGTTGCCGAATACGGTATCGGCGAAAGCATGCCCCTCGCGGATAGCGACGGGGGTGAGATTGATCCGGTGCGTAACGTCGCCAACCGCATAGATGTTCGGGACGTTGGTCTGCGAAAACTCATTGACGGCGATGCCGCCATTGACCGGATTGAGCGCGACGCCGGCCTTCTCCAGTCCGAGGCCTTTGACATGCGGATGGCGGCCGACAGCGAACATCACCTTATCGGATGCGATGCTCGATCCGTTCGACAGATGTGCCGTGAAAGCTTCGCCGTGCTTTTCGACCTTGGTCACGATACAGCCGGTCAGCACCGTGATGCCGGATTTTTCCATCTCGCTGCGGACATGTTTGCGCACGTCTTCGTCGAAACCACGCAGAATGTTTTCGCCGCGATAGATCACGGTGACGTCGGCGCCGAGTCCGGCGAAAATGCAGGCGAACTCCAGCGCGATGTAACCACCGCCCTGAATGACGATCCGCTTCGGGAACGTCTTGAGGTGAAACACTTCGTTGGACGAGATCACATGCTCGA
>CAZQMD010000577.1:0-1860 GCA_964594185.1 uncultured Afipia sp.
GCTGGTGGTCGATGCCAAGAGCATTGATCGGCGCCTCGCCGCCGAACTGCCCTTCGATCAACAGCGCGATGGCTTGGTCTTTTCGGCGAGCCAGCGCCAAAGCTGGCTGGCCGAACGGCTGTCGCGCGCCTCGCCGAAGATTTCCACGCTCGATGTCATCGAGAGTTCGCGACCGCTCGAGCGGCAGACGGAGCGGGATCGGCAACGGGAGCTCAGCTATGAGCTCTAAGCCAATCGCAGGCCAATCGCGCATCGAGCTGGAGACAAGGCAGGCCAGCACATTCATCCATGCTCCGGCGGCCACTCCTCCTGCGACGAAGAAGAGAGGACGCGGGCAGCCGCAGGCCGAGGACTTTCAGGTGGTACTTGATCTTCCGCCGTCGCCCCCGATTCTGGAGCGCGAGCTGCGGGCGATCGAGGTTTTGCTCGGCCGCGAGCTGCAGGATTTGCTGGTCGGTGGCGCAATCGATCCTATCGAAAAATAGCCGTTGACAGGGGATCACGCGAGATTCACCAATCGAACTCGAGAACGGCGTCAGCATAAATTGTCAGTAGAGTTTTGCCATGAACAAGCACGTGTTTCGCAATTCGATTGCCAAGCAGACCGACGCGGCCAAACGTGTTGCGACCTATTACAGGGTCAGCACCGGGCGCCAGTACGCCAACGAAGCGTCGATTCCGAGCCAGCGCAAAATTACGGCAAGCTTCGCCGATCAAAGCGGCTACGTCATCGTCGAGGAATTTGTGGAAGCAAAGACCGCGACCGATGATCGTCGGCCGGTGTTGCAGGACATGATCGAACGCGCCTGTGCGCCCGATCATCCCTACGACGCGATCCTCTTCTATGCATTCAACCGATTCTTCCGCAACGTCGCCGAGATGGAGCTGACGATCCGGAAGTTGCGCAAGCACGGCGTCGAGGTGGTCTCGGTCACACAGCCGACCGGGGACGATCCAAGTCAAATCCTCGTTCGTCAAATCATCGGGGCTTTCGACGAACACACATCCCGGGAAATCTCCAAGAACACCACGCGCGCTATGCGCGAGTCGGCCAAACAGGGTTTCTGGAACGGGGCGACGCCGCCCCTCGGCTATCGGATTGTTGAAGCTGAGCGGCGCGGGCAGAAGATCAAGAAGAAGCTCGACATTGACGCGGTCGAAGCCGAAACGGTTCGGCTGATGTTCAAGCTTTATCTTGACGGCGACGGCGAGACCGGTCCGCTCGGCGTTAAGGAGACGACGAAATGGCTGAACAGTCACGGCTACCGCACTCGCCGCGGTGCGACGTTCGGCGTCGGGCCGGTTCATAAGATCCTGACCAACACTTGTTACGCGACCGGCCAATGGCCGTACGGCGTGCGCAGTTCGCGGGACGGCAGGAAGCATGACCCGTCGACGGTGATCCATATTCCCGTCCCGGTCCTGATCGAGCAGGCTGATTTCGATCGGGTGCAGGCCAAGCTCGCCCGCAGCAATCCCAAGACCACGCCGCCCCGCGTCGTGAACGGTCCTTCGCTACTGACCGGCATCGCGGTCTGCGCCTCCTGTGGTTCCGGAATGACCCGAACTGGGACGACCAATCGGCAGGGCCGCTCGTACTCGTATTATTCCTGTGCGGGTTGCCAGCAAAAGGGCAGGTCGGTTTGCAAGGGCCGGCACATTCCGGCGGCAACCCTGGACGAAATCGTCTTGACCAATCTCAAGCAGCGCGTGCTGGCGCCCGACCGCCTCGCCGAGATCCTGAAGTCGCTGATCGAGCGTCAGGCTGCAAAGAGCGAGTCCGCCGACGACCGGCTGCTGGCTCTGCAGAAGGAATTAAGCGATTGCGAAGATCGCATGAAGAGGCTTTACCGCTCGATT
>CAZQMD010000578.1:0-1847 GCA_964594185.1 uncultured Afipia sp.
GCAGCTGATTACCGATACAATCTTGCGCGACCCAGCCGCCTCGCGCATGGTAAAGTGGCGGCCGACGCTAATTTGTGGAAAGCCGGGAGTCTCGAAGACTTTCCTGGCGATCCGTATTTGCCAAACAATGCATTTGCCCTACCGAATTGTCCCGTGTGGCGGGGCATCGGACTCGTCGTATGGAGGAACGTCGCGTCAGTGGGCGACCGGACGAGCCAGCGTTCCGCTTCAAACAATATGCCAACATGGTGTCGGGAATGTTGTCCAAATCCTAGACGAAATCGATAAATCCGCAGACGGCTCAAATCGCCGAAATGGCTCGCTAAGCGATGTCCTGCTCGCGATGCTCGAGCCACTTAGTTCGTCGAATTCTTTCGACCCCTATCTGGAGGGAGGACCTGTCTCGCGTGTTTTGGCTGGCCACTGCAAACGACTTGTCGATGGTGCATCCCGCTCTGCTGGACAGATTTCGAATCCTTTATATGGAGGAGCCGCGCGCCGAGCATTTACACGCTGTGCTGCCGGCTGTTGTTCGCGGGATCTCGGAGCGGCGTGGAATGTCGCACGAATGGATCGCGCCCTTCGACACCATGGAAATCAACATGATCCAGAATCTCTGGAAAGGCGGTTCGATTCGACGCCTTACGCGTATCATGGAGGCGATGCTGGATGCCCGAGATCGGCCGGAGATGGCCAATTGATAAGGTACGACCACTTCTGGCGCGAGGCGGTCGCTCATCGCAAACGGCGCAGCAAATAGGGCACCTGCGCTCGTGACTGATGAGGAATAAGCCGAAAACTATCCAGCACCCAACTGGCTAAGCAAACTAACAAGAGCTTATCAGTCTGCGGCAACCGATGTACGACGGCGTTGTCGGTCAGGTCGTTCTCGGGCTACGAACAAGCTCGGATTTGAGTTTTCGGCACAAACGCCGCGAAGGGTAGCGTGTCTCGCCTAAGGCCGCTTTGGAAATTTTCCTAGATATCAATCATCACATCTATGATGATTTTGAGCCTTTTAACGGGGCCCTCTTGAGTGCATGCTTTCATGATACGATCCCCATCTACAATTAAGAAAAATCATGGGAGCGAAAATGCAGGATCTGACGTCGAAACTGGCGCGTCATAGCGTCGGCTATCGGGATGCCCGTCTCGATGCGCCTGCGGTTACGGTCGCCAAGCAGTGCATCCAGGATTGGTTCGGCGTCACCCTTGCCGGATTGGATGAGCCGGTCGCCCGGATTCTACGCGATGAAATCGCGCAGAACTCGCGTGGTCGATCGTCGATAATCGGCTCAGCACTCACCTGTGCGCCCGCCGACGCGGCGCTGGTAAATGGCGCAACATCGCATGCTCTCGACTATGACGACGTTCATCCCCTGGTCGGGCACCCGACCGCGGCTATTCTGCCGGCTGCTCTGGCGGTCGGACAAGCCGAAGGCCGCACCGGGATGGAAATCCTTCGCGCGTTTATCGCCGGTTATGAGGCTGCGGCTTTCGTAGGATCGCTGGTAATGCGCTCACACTACACCCGCGGCTTTCATTCGACTGCCACGCTGGGGTCGTTCGGCGCCGCGGCTGCGGCCGGCCTGCTGATGAACCTCGATGACGCGCAGATGGCAATCGCGTTTGGTCTCGCCGGGACCCAGGCGGCCGGATTGAAATCGATGTTCGGCACCATGGCGAAGCCGTTCCACGCCGGCCGGGCTGCAGCGAATGGAGTCCTCGCCGCTCGCCTCGCGGCGCGTGGGTTCACCGCCAACCCGGCGGTGCTTGAAGTCGAGCAAGGTTTCATTGCCACGCAAAGCGACGGACTAGAGACGGACGAGGCGCGGTTGCCACGTCCC
>CAZQMD010000579.1:0-1831 GCA_964594185.1 uncultured Afipia sp.
CTGCCCTGAAGATGCTGCGTGGTCTGGAGCGCAAACTGCGTGGCGGGCTCAAGCCGGGCCTGCCGGACCACGACTTGCGAGAGCACCTTGCGGTTACGGCCTTGCCGGACCTGCAATCCCTGCAGGTTGTCCTTTCGGCAATCCTGGTGGAAGTCCGGCTGGTCGTTTCGGGGGCGATAGATCGGCCCGAATTCAACGGGATCAGCCTTCGGAAAGACGCCAATGGCGAGCTTCGATCCATTACGGCGCACCGTCTGGCGCGGCCTGCAATCAAGAGGGGCGTACCGATGATCGTACTCGACGGGACGGCCGATCCGGTTTTGATGGCCCGTGCGTTGCGGCGGCGGATTGTGGTCTCAAGGATTGACCTTCAGCGGCAGGGCGAGGTCGTTCAATGCATTGGGCGGGGGTTCAGCACCGCATCTTTGGTGCCGAACACGGGGTATGATGTTTCTACCAAGATGCTCGCGGAACGGGAGCAGCTTTGGCAGGGACTGGACACTGTCTTGAGGCGGGAGGTCGCAGCCGCGCGGGAAGGTGTGCTGGTGGTGTCCACGCTTGCGGTCGAGAACGAGGCGCGGCGGCGGCGCTGTTGTGACGATCTCTTTGGGTCCGCGCTGGCATGGACCCATTTTGGCGCCGTGCGTGGCATCAATGTATTTACGCACCGGCAAACGATCGTCCTGATCGGACGCAAGCAGCCACCCTCTTCTGCCGTCGAGGCGATCGCCCGGGCCTATTTCGCGCTCGATGCTCGGCCGTTCGATCTGGGCGACGGAGGCTATAACGTCCGCCGCAAACCCTTGCAGGACAAGATGGGCAGGACCCATTCGGTGGCGACCCAGGTGCATCTGGATGCCCGAATAAACCGCATCTTGTGGCAGATGCGCGAGGCTGAAGTGATCCAGGCACTCGACCGAGTCCGTGCCGTCCGCTTCCCACGCCGGGTCCTTCTCTTGAACGCGCTGGACCTGCGCAGGCTGGATGACGATCCCGCGCACCCCGGGCTCGGTGTGCCCGCTGACCGGTGCATGTCATGGCCGGAGATCCGCAACGGCGGCAACCGAGCGGAAGCCGTGCTCGAGGCCAGCGCTGGCTTCCTGCCCGTCGCGCCCAAGGCGCTGGTGCAGATCGCTCCAGAAATATTTTCCAGCCTCGAGGCCGCGAAGAAATGGCTGCAGCGCACCCAACTTTCCGAGGCGATGGCCCATCATGCTGAACATCTGACCTATCTGCAGGTTCGACCCACCGGGCAGCGGGGTGCATCCTGGCCCCTGATTGTTGATCGGCGGCGGCAAGCGTGCCTTTCCGCAGCCCGCGCAGCCTTTGAGGCCAGGATCGGCCTTGAAATGGCGGTCTGGCAAGAGGCTGGCGGCAGCCGCCCTTGATCTATTGGGAAAGCAAGCCTGCTATCCCCGATGTAAATCTGACATCGTCTGCCCGCCCATTCGGCTTTGACAGGGACAAATGCCTTAAAGAGAAGAGTGACCGACTGGAAGACGAAGGCTCTGACGGAAAGCCTCCGGGGAGCCGGTCCAGCCCAAGGCGGTTCCGCTGACCGTGTCTGCGAAAATCCGTTCCTGTCTGGTGTCGCGCTTTCTGTCGAGGTTCTGGCCCCGTGTTAAGACATAAAGTAATCGCGGCCGCGCAATTCGGACGCTCCGGTGCATTTTGCGATCCTACAATTTTCAAAGGAGGATGCCATGAAAACCTTTGCCGCTGAACGTCGAACGAAACGCAAATCAATTGGCCAACCAACGAACCTCTGAATGGCCTCAAACCTATCATCTCTCACGCTCGCAATGTGCTTACGCCCTTCGGGTAGGCCAAG
>CAZQMD010000580.1:0-1813 GCA_964594185.1 uncultured Afipia sp.
TGCGCGCCGACGGCGCCATCATGCTCGGCGACAAGGTCGGCTCGATCCACCGCATGGGCGCGCTCGCCCAAGGAGCCGAAGCCTGCAACGGCTGGTCGTTCTGGCATGTCGAGACCAAGAAGGGCCTGCGCCTAATCGACGAACTGCGCGCCGAAATCCGCAGCGAGATGGCGGCAGGCTGACCCGCCGTCCATCCTTCACTCCCGCCAAAACGGCTTTTCGATCTCGAACGCGATCTGCGGCCAGCTTAGTCCCATATCGTTGAGCTGACGCTCATTCATCGCGCCGAGTTCGCAGCGATCGCGAAAGCGTTTGCGCCACGTCCTGACAAAGCCAAGACCATAGCGAACGCCGCCGCGCAGTGCGTTCGGCAGCAAGCGCCGGCCGGGCCGGGGCCGGGCACCCGCGTAAACACAATCCACCGTTTTCAGTTCACCGTCCGCAATCCGTCTTTCGGAAACGGACCGAGCACGCGTTCGACCAGAGCCGTGTCGCAATATTCCTTTATCTGCGTGATCCTGCCGTTTTCGACCTTCCAGACCATGCAATACTCGTTGTCGTAGCGTTCGCCTGATTTGGCGACATTGTCGCCCTTCGCCTCGACCACGACGGTGTCACCCTCGGCGATGAAGTTGAACGCCAGCGTTCGCGGACGATCCGTCAACAGGGCGCGCAAGCGCGCGAACAGTCCATTTGTGATCGCCTCCTTCCCGGTGAACTTTCCTGACCAGGAACATTGTCCGGTCTGAATCCAGACCGCATCGTCCGCGAGATGATCGATGAAGGTCGTTCCGCTGCGGTTGGCGGAGTCGGTGAAAACCTGCTGGATCAGTTTCTTGTTGGTTTCGGCGCTCATGAGTTCCGTCCTCTGCTTGAGTTGATGGACGGATGATGGGCCTCCTGTCGATATTCTTCCAATCGATGCTTTGTATGATATATATTCGTCGGATGAATTTAGCTTCGCTCGATCTCAATCTATTGGTGGCTCTTGACGCGCTTTTGCTGGAGGCGAATGTCGGCCGCGCGGCGATGCGGATCGGCCTGTCGCAACCGGCTGCCAGCCCCGCACTGGGGCGGCTGCGCGACGTGCGCGGCGATCCGTTGCTGGTGCGCACCGGCGCGCGCATGGAGCTGACGCCGCGGGCACAGGCCCTGCGTGCGCCGCTGGCGCAAGCACTGGATCAGGTACGCGGCCTGTTCATGCCGGACGAATTCGATGCGGCGCGCAGCGAGCGGCGTTTCCGCCTGATGATGCCGGACCTCGCCGTTGAATTGCTGATGCCGCCGCTGATGAAGAAGCTGGACAGCCTTGCGCCCCATGTGCGGATCGACGTGGTGCCATGGCGGGGACCGGCGATCTTCACCGCCGAATTCGCACGCACCATCGACATGGTGATCAGCATCGGCGATGCCTTCAAGGGTTTTCACCGGCAGCTTCTCTATACGGATTTCGACGCGCTCGCCGTCCGCAAGGACATCCCGAAGGCGCACGGCTGAAGAACAAGGAGACCTTCTTCAAGGCGCGGCATGTCGCCGTGATCATTCGCGGCCAGAATGAAGACCTGATCGACACATGGCTGCGCGCCAAGGGAATGGAGCGGCGGATCGCGCTGGTGGTGCCGAGCTATATAGAAGCCCTGCATGTCGCCGCGCGCACCGATCTCGTTGCCTTCGTGCCGCGCCGCCTGATCGCCGCGCTGGCAAAACAGTTATCCCTGACGACCGTCACGCCGCCCATCGATCCCGGAATCGACGAACAGTTCATGTTCTATCCGACCCGCGCGCAGATGGACCCCGGCTCGATCTGGCTGCG
>CAZQMD010000581.1:0-1792 GCA_964594185.1 uncultured Afipia sp.
GTTCATGTATGTCCTCTTTCGGTGTCGTGTGTTGTGGAGGCCAGGCACGGCGCCGATTCCCTCTTGGTCGAGACGAATCAACAGCTTGCACCAATCCCGCCCGGCCGCCAGACGGGTTCAAAACTGCGCGACGCCGATGGGGACGGTCTTCCGGTCGGGCTACGCCCTCCCTTCGGTCCGTCCCCACCGGCGCAGTCTCATCCTGATTGTCGCTCGAGTCTCACCCTGCCGCGCAAAGGAGTACGGAGCGCTCGCTGCCTAGATCCTCGGCCCGTAGGAATACGGGACTATGGCCATCGACCCTCGAAGAGCTTGCCTTTCTGTAGCGTGCGCGACCGAATGTCCGCTCTGGCATCGCATGAGGGGTTGATGGACGAGCGCAAATTCAAACTCGCAAGCTTCTTGGATCTCCAAGCCCTGCGGCTGCTGCACGCCTTCTTCAGGATTGACAGCCCCGAGCGCCGCCAGGAGGTGATCCTGCACGCGGAGAAGCTCGCCTCACCCAACCCAGATGCCAATCCTCCTTCGAGCGGAGCAGCTCGTTAGCGCGAGCCGGGGAATTTGGCACAGTCTGCTGCCAAATTGAGGTAGCGCCGTATTGCACAAGGCGATGGAACACGTGGAAAAGCGGCAGGTATGACATTCGGAAGCTCACCCTGTGTAAGCAGGCGGAACGTACGCATACGACGAAGACCGCCTGATTGACGCATGCGCGCGGGCACGGCGAGTTCTATGATGGCGATGCGTGAAGGTCAGCGGCTTGCTGATCAGTGGGGTTGTCGGCTTGGCGCAGGAGCTTCCATTCCCAAGGCAGCAGCTCGTGCAGACGCAATGAGGGAAGATCGGCTGTCAATCGGCCCTTTAATTGCGGGCTGTTGTCAAGCTGCCATTCTTTCTCTCCAGTGGCACGCCGGTAGCGATTGCTCCGTCGGAGCTGGTCGGGTTGCGGAGACGGAGCGATCGCGGATGGCGAGACGATCGCCTAGCGGGATTGGATAATCGACGTCCTTGGCGGCTTCGGCGTAATTGGATTGATGTCGTAGCTGGGGTCATGGTCCTTTCCGAGGTCGCGAGCGCCTCATGATGATGTCCGGATCGAGCGCCTCAACGTTTGCAGCGGAGTGCGGACGAACCGCCTCCAGCCGATTGACCGAGGTCGCCACGACCACCGTCCCAGCGGGACATCGCCAGTCCGGCGGGGCCGGACCAGGAGCTTGTAAAATAGGATTATGCCGCCTTCGCCTGCCCCCAGTCGAACGATGTGCCGTCGACCCAGATGCAGAAATCGATCGCCCCAACGAGATATCTTGCCGTTGGTGTCAGTTTCACCAGATTGGTTGCGTCGCGGCGTAAGCCCCAGATAGGCGCCAACTGTCGAGGCCGATCGGAAGCGCGAGGGATCATCGATCGTATGGCGGAAAGTTAGGGCAGTCACGACGCCAACACCCGGGACCGTCATCAGACGGCGCGTCGTCTCGTCCTGCTTTGCCAACCGGCGGACTTGGTCATCGAACTTATTCTGTTGCTGACAGACGTTCTCATGGATCGACAAGAGCGGCGCTATCACGCTCAGGAGCTGATGATCATCGCCCAAAAGCTCGTGGACCTGGTGGCGGAACTGCAGGCCGATTGCGCGGGGGAACAATAATCCATACTCCTTGATCAGGCTGCGAACCTGGTTCTCGATATCCCGGCGAATGGTCACGAGACGAAATCGCGCAACGAGTATCGCACGAATCTTCGTAAGCGCAGCTTTGTCCCCATTTGATTGATGGGTTTCCCCTCGGTTTGT
>CAZQMD010000582.1:0-1792 GCA_964594185.1 uncultured Afipia sp.
GACGGCGAGGCGTATGGGCCGCCTGCGCCGGTGAAGCTGTAGGGCACACTGTCATGCCCGCGAAGGCGGGCATCCAGTACGCCGCGGCTTCTCCTCATCCAACTGACGTTCCTGGAATACTGGATCACCCGCTTTCGCGGGTGATGACAGCGGACATTGTGGAGAGAGCCTGCGCGCATCGACCGGCTTGATGTCTCGGGAGCGTCATTCAGACTACAGCCCTGGATTGAAGGGCATGCATTCCCCGCCCGGCGCGATGCACAGCCAACCCGCCGACTGGGAGCGTGTGATGCGTCCGACCGACATTGCGATCTCCAACTATCGCTCCATTCGGCGGCTCTCCATGCCAATCCATCCCTTGTCCGTCTTCGTCGGCGAGAATGGTGTCGGCAAATCCAAATCTGTACAAATCCCTGTCGTTGCTTCGCGACGCGGAGAGCGGGCGGATCACGCAGACGATCGCCGAGGAGGGCGGGTTGAATTCGGCATGCTGGTCCGGCGTCCGCAAGCGCGGCGAGGACGGGCGACTGCGCTTGGCGGCAAGGTTCGACCGTCTCAGATATTCCATCGAGATCGGATTTCCCGCCCCGGCCGAGGCCGCCTTTTCCGGCGAGCCGATGATCAAGTCGAAAGGCGCCACGACCATCGAGGGCCTGACTCTTGGCGGCGAATATCGCGAGGAGGAGCCGGAGGATGAGGACGACTCTTAGGTCGTGTACTCATAGCCTGTGGGCGATGCCCGCTTGCGCCGATAACGAACACCTTTGTACAGCCACAGCAAATGACGCGATGGGCCAATAGGAGAGATATCTGCTATCGTCCGACGCATGATGCGAACTCGCACTTGGATAACGACAACCGGCGGTCCTCATCTGCTGATTGCTGATGAACAACTGCCTTTTTGGCAGGGTATAGAGCGATGGCGAGATCAAAGGGATCAGACAGACCAAAGTGACTATGCTCGGGCGTGCAGAATAACAACTTGGCTGGGATTAATCCCCTGTCACCAAGGCAACGCCGTTGTGTTATCTGGCGATGGTGGCGACATAGCATGGTTCTCCGATGGCCAAGGTGACAGAGGCTTTCTCGTTCAATGGCTTGGCGTCGATGACGAACGACTCATCGAGCCTGCGTTGCACACGACAGAACTGCGGGACCAGTTGGAGAGCCCAAACGCGGAACGGCTTGAATTTGAGACAGGCGCGTCCGGTGCGATGTGGCTGATAGATGCATCGGATCGAGGGTTGCGGAGCAACCGTGAGGCCCTAACGTTACGGCCGGGCAACTATCTGGCAAGAGCCGCTTACTACCGCTCTACGGTGCTGGCGATTGTCGTTCGCGAAATCTGTTGGATCAGGCCGCCATCCAACGAAGTCAGCTAAGGGTCAATTTCTACTGCCTGGCGGGGGTCGTCGGCAGGTCGATGTCTGCTCCTGTCCGTGAGCGTCGGGGGAGGAACGCGGCGCTCGACTTGCAGGAAGCCTACTGTCTCGCCTCAAATCTGGTCTGGGCTGCTATGACACCGACTGGCTCACAGAGCTTGCCATGAAAAGTGCCCGTGGGCCAACATACGGCCGAAAAGCAATCGCCGCGCTAAACGCGATGTGACAATGGAGGCGCGATATTGCGGCCTCCATTCTTTCGGTCTGACGCAAGGTGTGCAGTTCAGGAACAAAGTAAGGAAGGGCTTTCCCCTACTTCCTCAGCACCTTCACCAATTCCCCGTGCACGAACTCATTGCCGCACACCACGTCTCCGGTCACCAGCGCATCGCCGGGCGTGCTGATGTCGC
>CAZQMD010000583.1:0-1783 GCA_964594185.1 uncultured Afipia sp.
ATACCACGCCGCTGCTCACGGGCGGCAGGTCTTTTCCGAAACGCCCGGTGAGCGCGAGCACGCCCTGCGGCGGGGCCGGTGCAGCCGCGACCGGCGGGGCTGCAGGCGGCAGGGCCGTGGTCACCGGCGGCTGGGTCAGGGTTGCGGGCAAGCCCGGTGTCGCGGCGGGGCCGGACGGGGGCGCAAGGCTGATCGCCGGACCAGACGGCGTTGGCATCTGGGGCACATTGGCCGGGGGAATGGGCGGCGGCGCGTCGCCGATGAACTGGGCCAATGCGGGCTGGGACGCCCCGATCACGAGCAGGCACGGCAAAACATGCATCCATGCCGATGCACGGCGATGCACGGGGCGCATGGAGCCTGTCCGCGCGCCGCAGACGACTGTCCTGCAGCTGTGTCCGGGGGCTGTCATGGCGGAGGTTTTTCACCGAAAACGAGGCAAATTCAAGCCTGACAACGTCCTTGACGGCATTTCCCGAGCCCTGTCCGGCGAATAGCGGTTTCTTCAGCCGTGGAAGCCGCGCTACAGTCACATTTCCTGATTACGCGGAACGCGTGCCACCGGCACAACCACCGTGATTTCGCGTTCTCATGAGCAAATCGGCTCAAGCACAACCGATTCGCCGTCATGAGGTCTCAGGAGACCGACGTTGCTCGAAAGTTTGATTGGATTTCGCCACAACGGCGCACGGGGCAAGATGGAGCTTGGGGCGGCACTGACGAAGAAGCCGACAATCGGCCTGGCGCTCGGCGGCGGCGCGGCACGCGGCTTCGCCCATATCGGTATCCTGCGGACGCTTCTCGCCAACGGTATCGTTCCGGACATCGTGGTCGGCACCTCGATCGGTGCGGTCGTCGGCGGCGCCTATGCGGCGGGACATCTCGACACGCTCGAGTCGTGGGCCAAGGGGCTCCTGCCCCGTAATATCTTCAGCTATCTGGACATCCGTCTCTCTGGCTCCGGCCTGATCGGCGGCAGCAAGCTGGCGGCTCAGCTCCATGCCTCGTTCGGGGACACCTATATCGACGAACTTCCGCTGAAGTTCGCGGCGGTCTCAACCGAGGTGAACACAGGTCACGAGATCTGGGTCACCAACGGCAAGCTGGTGGACGCGGTGCGCGCCTCCTACGCCCTGCCCGGTATTTTCGAGCCGGTGCTGATCGGCGAGCGCTGGCTGGTGGACGGCGCGCTGGTCAATCCGGTGCCGGTGTCGGCGGCCCGCGCGCTCGGCGCGGAAATCGTGATTGCCTGCAATGTCTCGACCGACGTGTTCGGTCACGGCACCATTATCTCCGCTTACGGCCGCGCGACCGAAGAGCCATCGCCGGTGGATGAGCCGCCGGTGGCGGAAAAGCGCGGCTTCGGAAAATTCTTCTCCGCCGAAAAGACCGTGAAGCGCGAATTTTTCGGCAGCGCCGGACGTCCCGGCATTTCGACCGTCATGGTCGAAGCCTTCAACATCATGCAGGACCGCATCACGCGCTCGCGCCTTGCGGGCGATCCACCGGACGTCCTGATCTCGCCGCGCGTCGGAAAAGTCGGATGGTTCGACTTCCATCGCGCAGACGAAATCATCGCGCATGGCACGCGCGCCGCCGAGCGCAACATTGAGTCGATTCAGGAAGCGATCAATCTGCTCAGCCCGACCGCGAACCAGACGCCGGGCACGGCACAGCCGACGCAACCGTGAGATCGAGCCTGCGAATTGACAGAGTTTGTGGTGGTGCCCGGCAAAACCCGGGCGAAAAAAAAATTGGCGGGGGGAGTTGGCCTACCCCGGCC
>CAZQMD010000584.1:0-1782 GCA_964594185.1 uncultured Afipia sp.
GAGGATCGCTTGACGAACTACATTTCGACACGGGGCGAGGCGCCCCGGCTTGGCTTCTGCGATGTGATGCTGACCGGGCTTGCCCGCGACGGCGGGCTGTACGTGCCGGAGGTCTGGCCTCAGCTCAGCCATGAGACTATCGCCGGATTCTTCGGCCGTCCTTATTGGGAAGTCGCCGTCGAGGTGATCCGTCCGTTCCTTGCCGGAGAAATTTCCGAGGCCGATCTTGGCCGCATGGCGATCGAGGCTTACGCGACCTTCCGGCATCCGGCCGTGGTGCCGCTGAATCAGATCGCGCCAGATCGTTTTGTGCTGGAGCTGTTTCACGGCCCGACGCTTGCGTTCAAGGACGTGGCAATGCAGCTGCTGTCGCGGCTGATGGATCATGTGCTGGCCAAGCGCGGCCAGCGCACCACCATCGTGGTGGCGACATCAGGCGACACCGGCGGCGCGGCGGTGGATGCATTTGCCGGCCGCGACAATGCCGATCTGATTGTGCTGTTTCCGAACGGGCGCATCTCCGACGTGCAGCGGCGGATGATGACCACAAGCGGCGCGGCCAATGTTCATGCGCTGGCGGTCGAAGGCACTTTCGACGATTGCCAGGGCGTCGTGAAGGGCCTGTTCAATCATCACCAGTTTCGCGACTCGGTCTCTCTGTCCGGCGTCAATTCGATCAACTGGGCGCGCATTGTCGCGCAGGTGGTCTACTATTTCACGTCGGCGGTTGCGCTCGGCGCGCCTGCACGCGAAGTCGACTTCACCGTGCCGACCGGAAACTTTGGCGATATCTTCGCGGGCTATGTCGCCAAGCGCATGGGTCTTCCCGTTCGCCGCCTGCGGATTGCGGCCAACATCAACGACATTCTGGCGCGTACGCTCAAAACCGGCATCTATGAGGTGAAGCAGGTCCATGCCACGACGTCGCCGTCGATGGACATCCAGATCTCATCCAACTTCGAGCGGCTGTTGTTTGAAGCCACCGGCCGCGACAGCGCCGTCATCCGCGCGCTGATGGGCTCGCTGGCGCAGTCAGGCCGCTTTGTCTTGAGCGACGATGTGCTCAAGCGCGTCCGCGAGGAATTCGATGCGGGCCGCGCGGACGAAACGGAAACCAGCGCTGCGATCCGTGCCGCGTGGCGCGAGGCGGGCGAACTTATCGATCCGCACACAGCGGTGGCGCTCGCGGTCGCCGATCAGGACAAGCCGGTCTCGACCGTTCCAAACATCGTGCTCTCGACCGCGCACGCCGCGAAGTTCCCGGATGCGGTTGAAGACGCGTGCGGCGTTCGTCCGCAACTTCCGGCCTGGCTCGACGGGCTGATGACAAAGTCCGAACACATCAAGGTCATGAAGAATGATCAGGCTGAGATTGAACGGTTCATTCTCTCGGTGAGCCGTGCCGCGAAGCAGGGAATTGCGGGATGAGCGTTGAAATCACCAAGCTTCCATCCGGGCTGACCGTTGTCACCGATACGATGGCGCATCTCGAGACTGCAGCGCTCGGTGTGTGGACCGGCGTCGGCGGTCGCGACGAGAAGGCCGATGAACACGGCATGTCGCATCTTCTCGAGCACATGGCGTTCAAGGGCACCACGCGGCGCACGGCGCAGCAGATCGCGGAAGAAATCGAAGCGGTCGGCGGCGATCTGAACGCAGCGACCAGCAATGAGACAACCGCTTACTATGCGCGTGTGCTCAAGGCCGACGTGGCGCTGGGACTGGATCTGCTGTCCGACATTCTCGCTAATCCATCCTTCGATGCCCAAGAGCTGGAGCGCG
>CAZQMD010000585.1:0-1773 GCA_964594185.1 uncultured Afipia sp.
CCAGCCGCCCGGTCCGGGCAGTGAACTTGTCGCCCTTGGCCAGCTCGAAGCCGCCGATCAGCTTCAGCCAGTCGTTGAAGCGCCACGATGCGCCGATCCGCTGACGCGCCGGAAAATCGACGCTCGCATCCTTGCCGCCAAGCGGGACCTGCGATTCCGCGTTCAGTTCGAGCTTGTTCTTGAACAGGTTCTGCGTGCCGCCGAGCGTCAGCAGCCGCGAGTCGAGCGCCGTGCCACCGATCCCGCGATCGGACGCCACCTGCATGCCCGCATATAGCGTGCCGGTCTGGCGGCGATATTCGACCTTGAGCTCACCCGCGATGCGCCGCGCCGCCTCGTCCAGGTCGCTCTGATACCAGGCGGAGCCGGCCAGCGACCAGCGGCCGCCCAGCTTGAGCCTGCCGTCGACACCGATCTTGCGTGTCCCTGCCTCGCCGAGATTCTGCTGGCCCAGCCCAAAGACGCGATCCTGCTGGCGGACATAAGCGAGCATGTCAGCACGGGGGCCATGATGCTCGACCTCGGCGAGCCAGGCCTGGCCCTTGCCGATGCCGTCCCTGCCGCCGGTCGCCGCCTCGGCCCGAATCTCGGTGTTCGCGGTCGCCTTGAAACGCAGGTCGATAGCGGCAACGGTACCGTTCCCGCTTGTCTCGTCCCGCAACAGCGTTGCGCCGATCTCGGCGCGGCCGACCTTCACCGCGGCGCGGCCACCCGCGGCAAGCTTCTTGCTGCCGCCATAGGTTTCATAGTCGGCGACGATGAAGATGGGATTCAGATCGGAATCACGGCTCAGGACCGGCTCGCGGAACCGCAGCGTGCCTGCGACGGGATCGATGTCATAGTCGATGTGGCGAGTCAGCATCTGACTGTTGAGCACGCGATCGGGCCGGAACCGGTCGCGCGTCTCCAGCCGAAGCTTGTCGCTATTGGGTACCAGATTCTGCGCTGACAGACGATATGGGCCGGACAGGCCGTTCCCCTGGATTTCGTCGCGGCCGTAACGGCTGTCGTCATTGGCCGCGAAGGCGGTGAACTGGACCCGATTGCTGGCGAACTCCGCCTTCACGCCGTTCATCGTCCGGCTGTAGCGACCGAGCTTGGTATCCACGAGGCCAGTCTCGAAATCGCCGTACAGCGCGTAGAAATCGCGCCGTTCCAGCCTAAGGTAGAGCTTGCGCCGGCTCTGCGCGTCATAGCCCTGCAGGGTTCCGTCACCATAGACGGTGTAATAGCGGTTCGGGTCGATCGTCCCGAGCACACCGCGGTCGCGCAGCCGTTGCTCGTCCTTGTCGCTGTCATAGGCGATGGTCATCAGCCACGATCCCCTGATCCGGCCCTTGGCATAAAGCGAAAGCTGACCATCGGTAACAACCTCGCCGCGCTTCCCTCGCGCGGTCCGCTCAGCACCGGAGAGAATGTCGTAGCCAAGCGTTCCCTTGCCGAAGCCAACCACGACCCAGTCCTGCGCCGGCGCCGCGAGACGCGCCTTGACCTCACTGACCAGTTCGCGCTCGCGATCGGCCAGCGTGACGGCGATCCGCACCCTGCCCGCCTGACGCGTCGGCTGAAGCGCGATGAAGGCAAGCCCTTCGTCACCCACCACCTGAGCGGTCGCCTGGGTGCGTTCGAGCCCCGCGAGCTGGCGGCCCTGCTCGGCGGCGACCTGCTGGGCAGCGCGATAAGGCTGATCGACACGGAACGGGACAATCGTCCCGGCGCGCACTGGCCGCCCCTCGCTGTCGGTCACCCGCACCGCGATCAACGGACGCGTCA
>CAZQMD010000586.1:0-1769 GCA_964594185.1 uncultured Afipia sp.
TCGCCTGGCTCGTCAACGCGGTCGTCTACGGAACGGGCGCGTACATGGTGCTCGCCGTTGTCGGCCTCGTCAGGCAAAACGCGACGTCGTGAGGATCGAGGCTGAGCCTGCGAGATGAAGCGTCCCGGAATATCAGACCGAGTCCGCCTGGCGCGTCGCTTGTGTCGCTTCTCGGAAGGCGGACAGGCCGCTCGGCGGCCTGGAAACCTCAGTCCGCCGGAACAGGCGGGACCGGAAGCGCAGTGATCGACTTGATCTTCTCCATCGCGAAACGCGAGGTGACGTTCTTGAGCGGCACGGCATGGATCAGCTTCTTGTAGAAGATGTCATAGCTCTGCATGTCCGGCACCACGACCCGGAGCATGTAGTCGACGTCGCCGGCCATCCGGTAGAACTCCATCACCTCCGGCATGGCACTGACGGCGGTGGCGAAGCGCTGCAGCCAGGCATCGGAATGATCGGAACTCTCCACGGACACGAAAACCGACAAGCCGAGGCCGATCTTGTTCTGATCGACCAGTGCGACCCGCTTGAGGATGACCCCGTCGGCCTCGAGGCGCTGGATGCGCTTCCAGCACGGCGTGGACGACAGGCCGACCCGGTCGCCGATCTCGGCCACCGAGAGCGAGGCGTCGTCCTGGAGCACGGTCAGGATCTTGCGGTCGATCGTATCGAGGCGCCGGCCGTTCTCGGCGACCTGCAAGACAACGTCGGTCATTCTGTCAAACCTTGGGGTTGAGACGATAAGAGAACGCCGCGATCAACCATGCGGTCCGAACAGGAAGATCTCGTAGAGATCGTCCTGCCTGTCCTTGGGCCCGCCTGTCCGCGGGCGCAGCGAGCGCAGAAACCAGTTGCGGGCCTGCGCGAAACGATTCGCAAGGCGCGAAGGCAAGGAAACGACCGTGCTCATGTTCACTCCAGACATCGATGTGAGGCGAGAACCCGGCGATGCTATCACGGCCTGAGCAACAATGAACATGATCGAGCGCCTCTCGCATCAGTTTGGATGAATCGTGCTGACTTGATCGCAATTGTCGGCATAAGTTTTCCTTCCGCCGGGTGGCGGGAGGATGGAGTTTGCCGAAGCCGCCGCTTCAGCCATCCGGAACTGCACCACAAGCTACTTCGCCGTCAGCAGCGCCGTGAGATCCGTGTGGCGCAGCCGCGGTGCCGAGCTGAGGCCTGCCGGTGCGCGGCAGGCGTCCTGCAGCGGGGCGATGATCGGAAAGCCCATGCCGCTGACCGCGAACGAGAGAGTTGCGCGATCCTGTGTGCCCCGAAGATGCGCGGTCGTCACCACGCCGAGGCAGAGCAGGAACGCGAGCAGCAGGAGCAGCGGCAGGATGACGACCTCGCGGATCTCGATCCAGCGGATGATCGTCCGCGCCTCGGACGCCTGCTGCGCGCGGCTGCGAAGACCGGTCCATTCCAGTGTGAAGTCGAACATGCCGCGGCCTGTCTCGATGGTGCTCACCGGCCCGTCACTTCATGTAGTCGGGCAGGGTAAAGCCGTCGTAGAACCGGTCTGCGAGGATCGCGGCCTTGAAGCCCGGCGATCTATAGGCTGCGACGATGTCCTTGGCCCATTCGGTGTCGGCATTGGCCTTCTTCACGGCGAGCACGTTGATATAGGGCGTCGTCATCTTCTCGAGCGCGAAGGCATTGGTCAGCTTCAGTCCGCTGAAGATCGCAAAATTACCCTGGACCGCGGCGAAATCCACGTCGTCGAGCGCGCGCGGCGCCTGCGCCGCCTCGGGCGGCAGGAT
>CAZQMD010000587.1:0-1763 GCA_964594185.1 uncultured Afipia sp.
CGGCCAGATTCTGGTGCCGGGCCAAGTGAGGGGAATTGGCGCCGCCCAGACCATTGCAACGCACGCCGCCGGGATCGGCAACCGCATCGGCTTCCTCGATCTCAGCAACGCGCAAGTCCAGTTTCAAACGACCCGGGGCCCTCTACAGTTCTATGTTCAGACGGGCATTTACTCCATCCCTTCGCTGGGTACGTCTTACCTGAAGGCAACCGAAGCGACGGAACAGCTTTTTGGTCCGGTTCCAGTGGCGTACGCGAAAGCGGTGATATCGCCCGAACTATCCGTGTCTGCCGGATTACTGCCGACGATGGTCGGCGCGGAGTCGACGTTCACCTTCCAAAACGTCAATATCGAGCGCGGCTTGCTGTGGAATCAGGAGCCGGCCATCAGCCGCGGCGTCCAAGTGAACTACGCCAAGGGAGCCGTCAGTGCAGCGGTCTCGCTTAACGACGGCTACATTTCGGGAAAGCTGAACTGGCTCTCGGGCACGCTTTCCTACGCGTTTGATTCCTCGAATTCGCTGAGCTTCGTCGGCGCTGGTGCGCTATCGCGTAATGACAAATCCTCCTTCGCGACGCCTTTGGCGCAGAACAATAGCAGCATTTTCAATCTCATTTACACCCATACGAGCGGTCCGCTCACGCTGACGCCGTATCTCCAATACAGCCACGTTGGCCGCGATGATCAGCTCGGCATCAATCGTTCCGCAGATACCTACGGCGGGGCGCTGCTCGTTAAATACGCGATCGACAAGGAGTGGTCGCTCGGCGCGCGGGCTGAGTATCTGAAGACTAGCGGGGGAAGATGCGGATCGGATGCGTCGTGTGCGCCAACGAACTTGCTTTATGGTCCCGGAAGCAGTGCCTGGTCGCTGACCTTCACGCCGACTTATCAGAAAGGCATATTCTTCGCGCGAGGAGAGGTGTCGTACACCCGGATCGGGAACCTCGAGGCGGGCTTTGGCTTCGGTCGTGACTTCGATCGACGCGATCAGGTGCGCGCGCTGATCGAGACAGGCATACTTTTTTGAAGGCCGCACCGCGCTATCGCGCACGTGCGAGCTGATCGATGGGACCCGCGAACGCATAGTTGGCGCGATGAGGGCAGCGAGCATTCATGATGCCGCATCTAGACGCGGAGTCGCGCCTGACGCTCCGACGCTTCGCTACAAAACTCTGCGTCTCCTCTATTATTGGGCTATACAGCCGGGCGCATTATTTCCCAATGGTGTCGCTCGTACTCTCGCTTTACTCGATCTGTAGCGTCGTCTTTGCGATCACGCTCGGTGAGAAATTCCTGAGGCGTGATGGGTTCAACCATTGGGACGAGGCGCTGTGGCTGCTTTTGGTTAGCACCGCTGTTCGCGTCATACACGGAATATACTGAGGGGTCGTCCCCGTCAGTCCGGAGCTGACTTCCTGGCGGCTGTGAACGCGCGATCGGTCGCGATGAAACGCTGCAACATCGGCGCTATGAGCTTGATCGGATCTGAAATGGTTTGCCCCTGTTCGCGCCCCAGGACCTCCGCGTAGAGCACCAAGTCGCGATGCAGCGAGGCCGGCAGTTCGAGCGACACCTTAACAGCCTTGTCTTCCAAGAGCGCGCCAAGCTTGAGCTTCGCCATGATCACCCTCCATATGGTTCGAGTACCAGATCCCGCGTCACGATCACCCTGACCGGGAAGCCCGGCCGGATCGTGGGCGTCGGGGCGACGTTAAGCTGGCGGCGAACGATCTGGTGACCGGCATCGGTGGTCGTGTCTT
>CAZQMD010000588.1:0-1756 GCA_964594185.1 uncultured Afipia sp.
ATCAGTGAATCATCTTCCAATGATCGCCGCGATGCATTTTTCAACAGCCTGCTAGAGCGATTCTAGGTCTGAGCGTATCCGGCTTTAGAGAAGTAGTTGCGGCATTCTTCGGGCGGGACGGTTGGCAGTAACTAGGCGATGGCGTGATAGACGGCGTCGTGAGTTCGCTGGGCGGCGTTTCGCAAGCCATGCTTGAGCCTTGAGAAGAGCATCTCGATCGGGTTCAGATCGGGCGAGTATTTGGGCAGGAAGAAGAGCTTGGCTCCGACCGTCCGGAGGCTCCTTCGGACAGCGCTGCTCCTGTGCGAACCGAGGTTGTCCATGATGACGATGTCGCCGGGCCACGTCGGGACGATCCCGTTCGCTGGCGATCAACGTCTTTTTTTCTAGTACCAACCCTTACTGAGCTTGACTCTCGGTATGGGATTCCTCGTAGTCGCGATTTGTGATTCGATTGCTCGTCTCCAGGTCGCTGACGGGGTATCGAATGGGAACGGCAGTCGAGGTTACGCGCTCGGATCATACGGCGTTGGAGCTTCGCCATCACGCCAGCAAGAGCGCGGATAGTGCGCAGGTTTGCCGGCTATTGGCGCTGGCGTCGGTGGTGGAAGGTCGGTGTCGTGGCGAGGCAGCGGCACTGGGCGTCATGGACCGTCAAACGTTGCGCGACTGGATCCATCGCTACAACGAGGCCGGGATCGGAAGGTCTGAAGTCTCGCCGCAGCCCAGGCCGAGCGCCGGCCCTGAGCGCGGCCCAGATGGCGAAGTTGAAGGCGGTGGTCCTGGCCGGCCCCGATCCGGCCGAGCACCAGGTGGTGCGCTGGCGCTGCGTTGACCTGCAGGCCGAGGTGGCGCGGCGGTTTGCCGTCGAAGTGCACGAGAGCACGGTGGGCCGGTGGCTGCATGAGCTGGGGTTGACCCGGCTGCAACCTCGTCCGAGCCATCCCCGGAAGATCGCCGAAGCGGAAGAGACTTTCAAAAAAACTTCGCCAGCCTGCTGACGGCGGCCTTGCCCGCCCGCGCGCTCGGTGGACCGATCGAGATCTGGTTCCAGATGCTATGAGGCAGGACACGGCCTGGGCTGATTGAGCAACATTGGCAGCATCCGCAACCAGACAAGGGAACCCGCCGCCATGCCGTCAGAGAAAACCGTCTATGTCGCCATCGAACTTAGCCTCACGTCATGGCTCGTGGCCGAACGCGCGCCGGGCATCGAGAAGCCGCGATTGCATCGTCTGGAGGGGGGTGACGCAGCGGCGTTGCTCAAAACGATCGGAGATCTGCGGTCGAAGGCTTCGGCCAAGCTGGGCTGCGCAATTGACGTGGTGTGCTGCTTTGAGGCTGGCCGGGATGGATTCTGGCTGCACCGATTGCTGGCCGCGCATGGGATCGCCGCTTACGTGTTGGAGCCGGCGAGCATCCTGGTCAACCGACGTGCGCGCCGGGCCAAAACCGACCGGCTCGACGCGGAGGGTATGCTGCGCGTGCTCGCCACCTGGCTGGCTGGCGATCGGCAGGTGTGCAGCATGGTGCGGGTGCCGACACCGGACGAGGAGGATGCCAAGCGACCGCACCGTGAGCGCGAGCACCTGGTGCAGGATAGGCTGCGCATCGAGAACCGCATCGAGGCATTGCTGTTCGCGCAAGGTATCAGGGGAAGGCCGTCATTACGCTCCTGGGAGCGCGACGTGGCGGCGTTGCGGACAGGCGACGGACGCGCCCTTCCACCATTGCTGCGCACCGAACTCCACCGCCT
>CAZQMD010000589.1:0-1753 GCA_964594185.1 uncultured Afipia sp.
CCAGTAGATTCCGGTGAGCGCAATCTCGCTCAGGGAAATCAGCGGCGGCTTGGTCTGCAGTTCGTAGCTCTCGGCAACAGACGCATCGGCGTGGGCCATGGGGATTTCTCCATCGTCCTGAGCCTTCCTCGCCGACTTTTCTGAAGAATTATTGATATTCTGTCCCATCTACGTTCAAATGTCGTGCCCAAGTTCACTGCACTTTTGCAGGACTTGGGTTGATATTTACGCTGTTGCGACCCGCCACAGGTGCATCGACAAGCTGCGTACTTGCAGGCAATTGCACGGTCCGGGCCGCATCTTTGTCCTCCGCATTGATCCAGATCAAATCTTCTCGACTAAATTAGTGCCAGTCCGCCGCTGCTACCAGCCCGAAGGCGCCGCATTCCCTTCCGTCAAAATCAGCTCAGACATGTTGCCCGCCATTGATCTGGATTTCCTCACCGGTCACGTAGCTTGCCGCATCCGAGCACAGAAAGAAAACCACCTTGGCGACCTCGTCGGGCGAGCCGATCCGGCCCATGGGGATGAAGGGAGCAAGGCGCGCCTCGGTTTCCGGCGACAGAATGTCGGTCCTGATCTCCCCCGGCGCGATCGCGTTAACCCTGATGCCGTGGGGCGCAAAATCGTGCGCCATCTCGCGGGTTAGACAGGCAAGGGCCGCTTTCGACGTCGCATATGCCGTCCCGGCGAACGGGTGCACGCGCGAGCCGACGATCGAAGTTACATTCACGACCGTACCGGGGCCGTGCTTCAATTCATCGAAAAGGCCGCGGGCGAGCAGAATCGGTGCCAGGAAATTGACGTGAAAGACATTCATCCACGTCTCGACCGGGGTTGTCAGTGACGTGAGACGGCCACCCTCGACGTCCTTCGGAGAGAAGCCGGCGTTGTTGACCAACGCATGCAGCGGATTTCCGCCCAGGCGCGCCTTGACCTCGGCAACAGCACCCGGCATGGCTCGGTGATCGCCAAGATCGACTTCAACATGATCGATCGATCCCGCATCCCAAGGGCACCTGTCGCCATCGAAAGGCTGACGCGAGCAGGTGATGATCCGCCAGCCTGCTTCTGAAAACAGCTTCACCGTCGCATGCCCGATGCCGCGCGAGGCGCCAGTCAATACCATGGTCTTTTGCTCAGCCGATGGCCGGGGAGCAATTTCCGAAGGCAGGCCGGGGAAAGGACAAAGCACAGTATTCTCCAGCGCCGGTCCTCTTCGGATCGTCGTTCAGGTCCAGCGTTCCGCGCATCAATGCCCATGGCCAGGCTGCGCCATTCGTATCGCGCAGCACTGCCTGGCGTTGATACCCAATAGGGTTTGCACGAACCGGGCCAACGGGTGTGGATCGGATTTTTGGAGGGTCCCGAGGCAGGATCGCACAAAGTGTCCGCTGTTCTTATGTACAGATGCGGCCGAATGTCGATTTTCCAACATAACCGTCACGTTCGATACAAACTGCGATGTCACATCGCTACAGGCACCACCATCGACCAGGCGCGGTTCGAAACCGCCTTGCGGGCCAGACAAAGCGACCACGGCACCACCACCAGGATGGTGGCGATAACCGCCCGGATTGGTCCAGTTCCTGCACGAACGGCTCCAACGGATGTTTCCCGTTCAGCGGACATAGCCGGCCGACCGCGACATCGAACGGGCCGGAATGACAAAGCGGAGGTGCGGCCATGCCGCTTTACAGTTTCCATTGCGCGAAGTGCGACGGGGAATTCGAACTGCTGGTCGGCTCGTCCG
>CAZQMD010000590.1:0-1751 GCA_964594185.1 uncultured Afipia sp.
GTCGCAGCCTCATCGATGCGCCATAAGTCCGCTGCCAGTGCTTGGCCTCGGTGTCATCGGTAAAGATGAACTTGTGATCGCTGACCTTTGCGTTGAATATCGGATCGTTGAACGCCTGGGCGAGCGTAGGAATCTGGAAAACCGCATTGAAGCTCAGTGCGCCGCCGTGGCTCCTGCCATAGTTGGCCTTCAGGTCGATTTCGGTATCGTCCGAAGGTGCCAGCAGGATTCGCCCGAAGAGGTTCAGCTTGTTGTAGCTGTCTACCGATGCCGGATTGCCGCGATAACCATAGACGCTCTGATGCAAATCCGATCCGACAAACGTGTTGCGATAATAGCCGTCCGACTTGGTCCACTCACCGTTAAGTACGAACCCGACACTGTCGGTGATGGGGCCGCTCAACAGTCCGGACATGAGGTACGTATTGTCGTTCGCGACACGCCCCTTGATCTGCCCGGACAATTCCGGCGTAGGCTTTTTGGTGGTGATCACGATTGCACCGGCCGACGCATTGCGCCCGTAGATCGCGCCTTGCGGACCCTTGAGGATTTCCACCTGTGCAAGCGCACCCTGGGGCTCGTTGGTCGAGGCGATACTCGTCTTGAGCACGCCATCGACCACCAAGGCAATGTTGTTCTCCGCATCGCGGGGGCTGTTCAGGCCTCTGATGTTGATCGACACGTCGGATGGATCGGTCGTCGCGGTTTGAATGGTGACACCCGATGTCAGGTTCACGAAATCGACCGCGACGCGTGCCTTGGTGTTTTCGATCGTGTCTGCGGACAGCACGGCCACCGACGCCGGGACATTCTTCAAGGATTCGTTCTGCTGCCGTGCGGTAACAATGATTTCCTCGACTTCGCTTCCGGATGAAGTCTGTTCAGCCTGGGCATCATTACTGCTCGCAACAGCCTGTGCGCTCACATTCCCAGGGATCAGCGCCAAGGCCCACGTACAGCCACACATGAGACGCGATATTGTTTTCAAATTCATTTTGCCCTCTCCCTTGCTTACCAAGCTCGGCTGTGCGCGCCGTTACAGTTGCGCATAGGTGTCCAGATGCAGACTTGGTTTCCCGTTGGGGGTAAAGCCGAAGAGGCGCATGAGTCTTGGAGATCCTTGCGAACAAGGATTGAACAATCCTGCGAGGGTGCACCAAGAAGGCTTGCCCCAATCACCCTGCATTCCGCTCAAGAAGCATCAAGGCTGCCGGCGCAGAAGGCACGCTTCTTGTCGAGCCGGAAGGGGCCACGATCCGACGGGGAACAAGCCCAATGGGGGGACACCCTTCCGGTTGCGCCCGATGGGTGGCTAGCCCGTCTTATTCACCGGCGGGGGCCTGAAGGGTTGGCGGGAGTGGCATAAGCCTCTGATCTGAATTAGGAACTGGGTGTCTACGCCGACCCTGCTGCAGGGCAGAAAATGCCACAGGCCACACCCGCCATGAAAGACGTTATCTCAACCTCATTCCGATTCCCAGCGGTCGGCGGGAAGAAGATCACAGCCGCGTTTGATGGTGGCCGACTAACCTCGGACGGCGGCGTTCTGCTGCTTGCGCAGGCCGAGCGCGCGATGGGGCTCTGCCGGCGGCTTGCGAGTTGCATCGCCGACCCGCGTGACCCGACGCGGGTGATCCATCGCCTCGATGACATCCTACGTGCCCGGGTGTTCGCGATCGCGTGCGGCTATGAAGATGCCGATGATCTCGATGCCCTGCGCGACGATCCGGGCTTCCGCCTGGCGCTGGGCA
>CAZQMD010000591.1:0-1736 GCA_964594185.1 uncultured Afipia sp.
AATGCGCCAGCCTGACAAACTCGCCAGCGTCCGCCAGCCGCTTCGCCCAGTCGACGCCATGCCCGTCCGCGGCGACCTGGTCGCGCACGGCAGATCCCAAGATCGGGTCATCCTCGACGAGTAGCACACGCATGTCGGGGGCAGCCTCCGGGACGGATCTCCCGCTTATGGCACGAAGCTGACAGCGGGCTGAACGGAATTGGCCCGGCTGTTCAGGTGAGCGTCAGCTTGGCGTGATCGAAGGGATTATCGCGTCCTTCGGGGAGGAGACATCCCATGAAGCCCATCCTGTCCATCGTGGCCTTGACGGTTCTGATCGGCATCGCCGCTCCCGCTGTCGCCAGCCAGCGCTGTTCGGCTCCAATGGCGGAATGGAAGCCCCGCGAGGCACTGGTTGAAAAGCTGCGCGCCGAAGGCTGGACCATCCGCCGGATCAAGACCGACGACGGCTGCTACAAGGTCCGCGCGACCGACGCCGAAGGGCGACGCGTCAAGGCGAAATTCGATCCCGCCACGCTGGAACGTGTCGCGCGCGACGGCGACGACGATTGAACCCTTCAACACCCCTGCTTTCTGAAAGGTCCGGTGTCATGCAAACGACGCGTTACGATCCCATCGCCATGAGCCTGCACTGGATCGTCGCCCTTGCGGTGTTCGCAGCCTATGGGATCGGCCTCGTGCGCGAAGAGCTTCCCAAAGGCGATTTTCGCGCCTGGCTGCTCACGCTTCACATGTCCCTTGGTCTGCTGGTGATCGCCTTGACGGTCGTGCGCGTCGGATGGCACATGATAACGCCTGCCCCGACAGCAATCCCGACGACGCCAATTGCTTCCGTCGCTGCGAAACTAGTCCACCTTGGGCTTTACAGCGCGATGTTCGCGATACCCATAATCGGCCTCTTTGCCGCTTGGACGAAGGGCCGCGTGGTCGGCGTGTTTTCCTTGATCGTCATCCCTTCGCCCGTTTCGCTTGATGCCCATCTAGCGAAGATCCTCGAGGATGCGCATGGCGTTGCCGCTCATGCTTTCATGATCCTGGCCGGCGTGCATGCGCTGGCGGCGATTGGGCATCACCTTGTCCTCCGGGACGCGACCCTCGCGCGGATGTTACCCTTCGTGACAGCCAGACGCTCCAACCTGCGCGCGTGATGCTCAAGACAACCCCGAAAGACCAACGCCATGCATCCGCTTCATCGCGAAAATCACCTCGTCGAACGGATCGGTTGGCTCAGAGCTGCCGTTCTCGGCGCCAATGACGGCATCATCTCGACGGCGAGCCTCGTCGTCGGCGTCGCAGCAGCGGCGAAAAGTGCCGACGAGGTCCTAGTCGCGGGCATTGCCGGTCTTGTCGCGGGCGCCATGTCGATGGCGGCGGGAGAGTACGTTTCCGTCAGCTCGCAGTCGGACACTGAACAGGCGGACATGGCCCGCGAGCGCCGCGAGCTCGCAGAGCAGCCTGAGGCGGAGTTGGCCGAGCTGACGCAGATCTATGTCGCGCGCGGAGTTGAGCCGGGGCTGGCCCGGCAAGTCGCCGAGCAGATGACGGCGAAGGACGCCTTCGCGGCGCATGCGCGCGCCGAGCTGGGACTCGCCGGTCACACCATCGCGCGGCCCGTCCAGGCGGCCCTGACCTCGGCCGCAACCTTTGCGGGTGGCGCTGCCATCCCCCTGGCGATCGCCGTCATGGCTCCCGTCCGGTCGATCCGGTGGGCGGTGTCCGGGGGCTCGCTGGGCTGC
>CAZQMD010000592.1:0-1736 GCA_964594185.1 uncultured Afipia sp.
GGTGAGCCAGGGCAGCGCAGCGAGACCCGACCAGTCAGCTGCCAGGATGGCATCCTTCCAGGCGAGGGGGCCCGCGACCCGGTACGGTATGATCGAGAGCTGGAAATGCAGGAATGTAGAGTTGATCGGGGGGCCCAACAACACGCCGACATCCGCCTCACCGTTGATCAGCGACTGCCGGGTGCCAGTCGACGTGCGCGCGAGCAAATCGACACTCACCAGCGGATGGGTCTCCCGCAGCTTGGCGATGACCTGGCCTACCTTCGTGCCTGGCTCGCTCGTCGTCGCAACGACGACATTGCCCTCGACCATGCCCCGCAGTTCCCGGGCAAAGGATGCAAATAGCGCCTCCTCGTTCAGCATTGATCGCGCTTTAGACGCGAGCGCCTTGCCTGCTCGGGTCAATTCGAGACTCCGGTTCGTCCTAACGAAAAGCTGGAGACCAAGCCGATCCTCTAGCGAGCGGATGTGGGCGCTGGCAGCCGACTGGCTCATATGGAGGCGCTCGGCAGCGCGGGTGAGATGCTCTTCTTCGGCAACCGCCACGAAGGTGCGGAGCTGGACGAGATCAACTAGCAACGACGTTTCCCCAGGCTGGTCCGCGATGCGCCGCGGATCTTAAGCCACATTCTTATACCGCGTCCGCGCGCTTTTCAGCCCGTGGGTTTGAGGGACAGGTAAAGGGAGGCTGGGGAGGTAAGCCTCGCGCCCTAACGAAGCCTTCGATAGAGAACCGTTCCGCTGGCTATCGGGCTTGAAACGCGTTGAGGAACTCACTGACGTCTTCGACATCCTCGAGCTGTTGGGCGAGAGCCAGCATCCGCTCGACATTGCATTCGGGCAGGGCTTCCCTCCACTTGGAGGAGAGATCATCCCATGTCGGGCCGCCTCGCAGGCTGTGGCCCTTGGGGTGCTCCACCCGAAGCGAGACGGTTCCACTTTTGGCGGTGGTGATCGCAACGATGGCACCGCGGCCGTTGGGCTGGTCGTGGTCCAGATCCGCGTCTCCGCAGAGGATGACGCGTGGACGCAGACGCGTAAATGCCGGGTCGCCCAGAACGTCCGGAAAGGGCGATTCACGCAGCTTCAATCCACCACGCACCAGCGCCGCGCTCAGCATGTCCTGCAGGCAGATATTGTGCATCGTCCGGTTGTCGACGACTTTCAATGATGTCGAGGGGATGCCGACATAGACCGAGTCGATCGCATCGACCGCAATCCCATGCTGGGCCACCAGCGTCAGTGCGGCTTCCACCGGAGCGTGGATCGGGTATCCGGCGTTGAGGAACTTAAAGTTCGCTCCCATGATCGCATGCGTCTCGCCGAGGTCACGAACGACTCTGTCGCGCCCGCCATCCGCACCCCAAGCATGCAACACCCCATAAGGGCCGCCAACGATGTCTTCGTGGCCCTCCAGCCCGATACTGGCCATGAGGGCCCCGGTGACGCCGGCCGAGGCGTGCTGGCCGTTGCAGAGCGACTTACTGATATGTCGTTTCTCGGAATAGAAGGCGACGAGCGCATTCGAGCCGAAGCTCGCCAGCGCCATCGCAAACAGCAGCACGGCAATGCTCACCGGATAGGTCGCCAGACCCTGAAGCGTTTCCGGCGTCACCACCGCGCCCAGCGAAATGCCGATCGCCACCAGAAGCGTGCGCATGACCGGGGTCGGAACCCACATCGGCCGGCCGGCCAAGGCCGCGGCGGCGACGACGACGATCGCGCCCGACAGCCAT
>CAZQMD010000593.1:0-1724 GCA_964594185.1 uncultured Afipia sp.
ATGGTCTGGGCGCTGCAGAAGGCCTGCGGCCTGCCGCACAAGAAGGTCGTCGGCATGGCCGGTGTGCTCGACTCGTCGCGCTTTCGTTACTTCCTCGCCGACGAATTCAACGTTTCGGTCGAAGACGTCACCGCTTTCGTGCTCGGCGGTCACGGCGACACCATGGTGCCGCTGACCAAGTATTCGACGGTGGCCGGCATTCCGTTGCCTGACCTCGTCAAGATGGGCTGGACCTCGCAGGCCCGCATCGATGAGATCGTCGACCGCACCCGCAACGGCGGCGCTGAAATCGTCAACCTGCTCAAGACCGGCTCGGCTTTTTATGCTCCGGCTGCGTCGGCCATCGCGATGGCGGAAAGCTATCTGCGCGACAAGAAGCGCGTGCTGCCTTGCGCCGCCTATCTCAACGGCGAATACGGCGTGAAGGACATGTATGTCGGCGTGCCGGTTGTCATCGGCGCGAAGGGTGTTGAGCGCATTGTCGAGATCGAACTGGCGGCTAAGGACCGCGAGGGTTTCGACAAGTCGGTCGGCGCCGTGCAGGGCCTGGTCGATGCCTGCAAGAAGATCGCGCCCGATCTGCTCGGCAAGTAAGGTCCGCAGGACTGTTATCTGAACGTGTGATCCGGTGGCGCTCGCTGCGGATCACACGTTGAAGTTTCTTCGCTACTCTCTTCCCGATCCCTTCTTTGATCTCTGGGGCTTTCCATGAATATCCACGAATATCAGGCCAAGGCGGTGCTGAAGGAATTCGGCGTGCCGGTGTCGCGCGGCGTGCCGATTCTCAAGGCATCCGAGGCGGAAGCTGCAGCCAAGGAGCTTGGCGGCCCATTGTGGGTGGTGAAGAGTCAGATTCATGCCGGTGGCCGCGGCAAGGGAAAATTCAAGGAAGCGTCCGCCGGCGACAAGGGCGGCGTGCGTCTTGCCAAGTCGGTCGATGAGGTCAAGGAATTCTCCCAGCAGATGCTTGGCGCAACGCTGGTGACGATCCAGACCGGTCCCGCCGGCAAGCAGGTCAACCGCCTCTACATCGAGGAAGGCTCCGACATCGAGAAGGAGCTTTATCTCTCGGCGCTGGTCGATCGCGAGACCTCTGAGATCGCTTTCGTCGTCTCGACGGAAGGCGGCATGGACATTGAGAAGGTCGCGCACGATACGCCGGAGAAGATCGTCAGCTTCTCGGTCGATCCCGCGACCGGCATCATGCCACATCACGGCCGGACCGCGGCGCAGGCGCTGGGCCTCAAGGGCGATCTCGCCAAGCAGGCGGAAAAGCTGATTGCGCAGCTGTATACGGCCTTCGTCGCCAAGGACATGGAGATGCTGGAGATCAATCCGCTGATTGTCTCCAAGCAGGGCCAGCTGAAGTGTCTCGACGCCAAGATTTCGTTCGACTCGAACTCGCTCTATCGTCATCCGGACATTGTCGCGCTGCGTGACACCACGGAAGAAGACGCCAAGGAAATCGAGGCCTCGAAATACGACCTCGCCTATATCGCGCTCGACGGCACCATCGGTTGCATGGTCAACGGCGCGGGCCTTGCGATGGCCACCCTCGACATCATCAAGCTCTACGGCGAAAGCCCGGCCAACTTCCTCGATGTCGGCGGTGGCGCGACGGTGGAGAAGGTGACGGCGGCGTTCAAGATCATCACCTCCGATCCGAATGTGAAGGGCATCCTGGTCAACATCTTCGGCGGCATCATGAAGTGCGACGTCATCGC
>CAZQMD010000594.1:0-1723 GCA_964594185.1 uncultured Afipia sp.
ACCTTTCGACTGGTCTTTCGTGAATTACTACTTTCATCGCTTCTCAGGATCAAATCCGTTCGGTTTTACAGCCTTGGACATCAAGGCGCTCTACATGGGAGCAACGGGCTGCAGTTGGCGTGATACTCGTTCGAGCAAGATCGCTGAACATCTTAAACCTGCACTCATTGGCACTCACGATGCGTTGCAGGATGCCCGCTATCAAGCTGAAATTTTTCGGCTAGTGAGGGGATTAGGTTCTGCAGGACTGCAAGGCTAAATGTGCTGCTGCTTCGAGGTACATCTCAATCGAAGCAGCATGAGTATTACATAATTACTATTAGCGGTTCTTGCCCTGTAGGCGCAAAGTAGACTTGTCGCGCCTGAGCAAAGTAAGAATGTCGCCCTGTCCTCCAGGCAAAGGAGTCGGGCGTCATGGGATGGGTGTTGATGAGCGAGCGCGAAGTGCACCGCGTTGAAGTTTTGTCCAGCGTGGTTGCGGGCCGGATGTCGTCGTCAGAGGCGGCCTCGGTTTTGTGCCTGAGCGACCGGCAGGTTCAGCGACTGCTGAAGACGTTTCGCGAAGATGGCGCCGTGGCGCTTCGCCATAAGGCACGCGGAAGGCCTTCGAACAATCGGAGCGCCGAGGGCCTGCGTGATCTGACCTTGGCAATCGTGCGCGAGCGTTACGCCGACTTCGGGCCGACCTTGGCGGCCGAGAAGCTTGCCGAGCGCGATGGCGTGAAGATCTCGCGTGAGACCCTGCGCAAATGGATGGTCGAGGACGGGCTGTGGCTTTCGCGCAACCAGCGGCGGGTGTTTCACCGGCCGCGGCTTCGGCGGGAATGCTATGGCGAGTTGATCCAGATTGATGGCTCCGATCATCGCTGGTTCGAAGATCGTGACGCGCCCTGCACGTTGATCGTGGCGGTGGATGACGCGACGAGCGCGATCCAGGAGATGCGTTTCGTGCCTTCGGAAAGCACCTTCGCCTATTTCGAGATGCTGGCGGGGTATCTGCGCAGCCATGGCAAGCCGGTGGCTTTCTATTCGGACAAGCATTCTGTGTTTCGCGTGGCCAAGGCAGATGCCAAGACCGGCCATCAGGCCACGCAGTTCGGACGGGCGCTTCTCGAGCTAAACATCGAGATTCTATGTGCAAATTCCAGCCAGGCCAAAGGTCGGGTTGAGCGCAAGAACCGCACCTTGCAGGACCGTTTGGTCAAGGAGATGCGGCTGGACGGCGTGACCGGCATGACCGCGGGCAATGTCTGGCTCCCCGGCTATATCCTGCGCCATAACGAACAGTTTGCCCGAACCCCTGCCCGCGCCGACAACCTCCACCGCGCCGTGACCGAAACCCCGGACCGCTTGAACGACATCCTGTGCTGGCGCGATGAGCGCTATGTCGGACAGCAGCTGACGTTTTCCTACGAAAGAAAGCGCATCATGCTGGAAGACAGCGAGGTCTCACGCGGCCTCGTGGGCAAATATGTCGACACCTATGCCTGGCCGGATGGTCGGTTCGAAGTGCGCTGGAAGGGATTTTCGCTGCCCTACCGCGTTTTCGATCCGGATCAGCAGCGCGTGCCCCATGCTGCGATCACCGAGAACAAGCACCTGTCAGCCGCTCTGGCCTATGCCAAAGAGATTCAGGACGCCCGTATGGCAGATGAAGCGGTGAAGATCGGCAAGCAGCGGACCAAATACACACCCACTGGCCGCAAGCCTCCAGGTCGCAAGG
>CAZQMD010000595.1:0-1693 GCA_964594185.1 uncultured Afipia sp.
GACCGGCACCGTCGACCACACGCCGGTCTATCCGCGCGAGGTGATCAAGCGCGCGCTGGAATTGTCGGCGACCGCACTGATCCTGGTGCACAATCACCCGTCCGGCGATCCCTCGCCCTCGCAGGCCGACATCCAGATGACGAAAGCGATCATCGACATCGCCAAACCGCTCGGCATCGCCGTGCACGACCACATCATCGTCGGCAAGAACGGGCACGCCAGCCTGCGCGGGATGCGGTTGATCTAGACGAACGCTTCCCTGCGCCTATGCCAGCGACGGCGCGGTCGCAGCACCAAGGCCTGTGCCGATTGCAACGCGCGCGATTTCTCCAACGACGCGGCTGAGCATGGCCACCACTGACATTCTGGGCAACCGCCTCTCGAACCGCCATAGCCATCGCAACCGTCAGGCAACTGCAATTTCAAGAATAAACTACGAAAAGGCGAACCATGGTCGTCCCACCTTGTGATCGGGCTAGTCATAGCGCCACTGTTGAAAGACTACGCCGGATGAGCAAGAACGTCTTCTATCATTTCGGCGACTAGCTCTGGGAAAGTCTCCTCGACTATGAACTGGGCACGATTGAGAGTCGGCCAAAGACCATCACCCTTGCTCCCTTGAGCAATCGAGACCCAGTGAGTTGGGAAATATCTCGCTAACATTCCCAAAATAAAGCCAAGCATGTAAGTGAAACAGAGCTGGGAGTATCTGCTGCCACTTGGCATCGGAGCAACAAGAGAAAGAGTTGGGATAGCCCCAAACATCTTGTGAACATATGAATGCAGAAACTGCGGCGTCATTCGCGAGAAAAGATCTGCACGTCCGGTAAGCGTTGTCCATTCACCGGAGTCCTTCGCATCATACCCTAGTGCGCAATATGATTGTTCGAAGACTCGGAAGGCCCTACTCGGAACTTTAATGATCACCCCATTTGACGCATCGTATGACATCTCCTGGATAGCGACATACAGTTGATCAACGCCGAGTACGCTATGCTCCTTTCGAAGATCGGGGATTCGCGCTGTCAGTTGCCCGAGCTCGATTTCATCCCCGAGGTCGGGCTGCTTGTAGTTCAGTCGCCAGTCGACAGCACCGGACCTGACGTGCATCGACATCCTATTCTCTGTCTGCTTGGCAAAGTCGGAGAAGAGTCCCGAGCACGTCCTGATTTTTAACTCATTCAATGCATTCAGGCTCACCGAAAGGTCACCTGAAAGCCGTTTGCTCCAATCGATAGTTTCAAGCCCATGGCCTTTGGTGAGACATTCTTCTCCTCCGTCACGCTTTAAGATCAATGTAAGTGCCCGGGCGAGGCTGGCCACACCGTAGAAGGTCAACAATGGCCTCACCGAATAATCAGCCTCAGAGGAATTGCGAAAGAACTCCCGCGCTTGCGTCGCGGCTGCTGTGATCTCCTTCGTCCTCCGTGCATTCAGATCACGCCCGTGAATCCTCTTGAACCAAGTGGATACAATATCCCGGCTCTCGAATGACAGCAGTTGCTGCCAAGTTTCGCGATGCATCGGCTTTCTCGAAAATCGAGGAAAAACTTTGAAGCTATGTAAGCGCTAAACTTATACGACTTCGTCAGACTGAGCTCTTGACCATATCAACAAGAGAGGAGCAGGCACTTCTGTTACTGCCGCAGCATGATCAGCGGATCGGCGGTGTCGGGCACACGGCGCCATTGCG
>CAZQMD010000596.1:0-1683 GCA_964594185.1 uncultured Afipia sp.
GAACCCCCCCGACAAGGCGCGCAAGCCCGGCATCCCGGTCTGGCGCTTCGGCCCGAGCGGCGCGTGAGCCCCACTTCCTGTGCGCAATCGGTGTCACGGGCGCGCGACGGGCGCGCGCCCAGTCACTGCTTGTCCATTGCGCTCCGCCTCGTCCCGGCCAGGAGCGGAGAGCCGGGCCGTCAGAGCAAGAGGATGGCCGGAGGCGGGTGAGCCGATGGGCCTGAGAGAGCGGCCTGGCTCGTCCCGTCCTGCTCTCCGGAAACCGATCCATGTCCGCATCATCTTTGGCTCGTCCAACCATGTCGCCTGCTCGAGGTCTGATCAGGGATAGCCTCGTTGTCCTGCCTACCGAAGAAACGACCGAGCAGGATCTGCTCGCCGGCTTGCTGGCCTCATCGCCGGGCTCGGCATCTGCTCCGGTCCTCCTGCAGCACTTTCCCAGCATTGGCCATGTCATCACAGCCGAAGCGGCGCAGCTTCGCGCCTTCGGACTCGCGGGACACGACATCGCCCTGTTCCGGCTGGTCCGGGAGGTCGCGTGCCGCATGGCCAAAGCAGAAGTGCGCAGACGGCCCGTGCTGAGCAACTGGCAGGCGCTCATCGCCTACCTGAAGACGGCAATGGCTTACGAGCAGGTCGAGCAGTTTCGGATTCTGTTCCTCGATCAGAAGAACAGTCTGATCGCCGACGAAGTGCAGCAGCGCGGCACCGTCAATCACACGCCCGTCTACCCGCGCGAGGTCCTGAAGCGTGCCTTGGCCCTCAACGCCTCTGCGCTCGTCGCAGTTCATAATCATCCCAGTGGGGATCCCAAGCCGTCGCGGTCGGACATCGAGATGACGCGCGAACTGAAGGCAGCCGCCAAGGCTCTCGACGTTGAGCTGCACGACCATGTCGTGATCGGGCATGGAACCCATGCCTCCTTCCGGTCGCTGGGACTGCTTTAGTCGGCGCCCTTACAGCATGCCCGGTCTGAACTGCGATCGCCGGCTGATGATCTTGCCGGCGATCATGAAGACGCCATCGCCGGTGTAATGCAGCGTCTCGGGATGCCTCGGCGAAGCCGCAACATGCGCCTTCACGACCTCGAAGATGAAGAAATTGTACTTCGAGATGAGGCTCGCATCCGCAAGCTTGCATTCGAAGCTGGCATGACATTCGCCGATCAGCGGCGCTTTTACGTGCTCCGCTTTCTCAGGCGTGAGCTTGAACTTCTCGAACTTGTCGATGTCCACACCTGAGGTGTTACCGACACCGATCACTTGGTCGGTGAGCGCGGTCGTGGGCAGGTTGATGACGCATTCCTCGCTGCGCCGGATCAGCCCGAAGCTGTGGTTGCCGCCGGCGATCATGCAGCCCACCAGGGAAGGCGTGAACTCCATGACCGTGTGCCAGCCCATGGTCATGATGTTGCGCTCATCGCCATGCGCCGACGTGACCAGCACGATCGGCCCAGGTTCCAGATAGCGCCGGATCTCGGAGACCGGCAGGTCGGTCTTGCGTCGAGGCCTCGCCATTTTCCTTCCCTTGGCTGGAGTGCGGTTGCTCGACGTCATAGAGGCTTGGCGTCTTCCATTTGCAACCCATAGTCTCTCTTCGGCCACTTTCAATCCTGATAAGATCCGGCCGCGCCATGGTGGTGGTGGAAGGCGCGACCGTTCGACCCTTGTCACGGAGATCCAC
>CAZQMD010000597.1:0-1677 GCA_964594185.1 uncultured Afipia sp.
TCGTGGTCGGCGTCGTCGCCGGCGCCGTCTGCTACTGGGCCTGCACCAGCCTCAAGCACCGCTTCAATTATGACGACACGCTCGATGTGTTCGGCATTCACGGCATCGGGGGATTGCTCGGCACCCTGATGACCGGAATTTTCGCCACCGCGGCCGTCGGTGGAACCTCCGGCCTGATCGAAGGCAATCCCAAGCTGCTGCTCACGCAGGCCTATGGCGTTGTCGTAGTGTTTGTCTGGACCGGGGGCATGACCTTCGTGCTGCTTAAGGTCGTCGACATGCTGGCCGGGCTGCGGGTGTCGCACGAGCACGAAGTCGAGGGACTGGACATCACCCAGCACGGCGAAGCCCTCCAATAATCGCCGCAATCGGTCGCCGATCGGACGCCCTTTCCGGGCGCTGATACCTTTTGCTGCTCCGATGGGCAGGAATGTGTCGGCAGTCTGGCCTGCCTATGTTTTTGGCATTTCTGTCGATCTTTTAGGCGGGCCCCAGCCGCCTCTTTTCTGCGCACCCCCCTCCAGGCCGAAAACCTCCAGAT
Source organism: uncultured Afipia sp. (assembly GCA_964594185.1). GTDB lineage: Bacteria > Pseudomonadota > Alphaproteobacteria > Rhizobiales > Xanthobacteraceae > Afipia. The sequence goes on from CAZQMD010000597.1 coordinate 542, forward strand.
TCATAAACCGTTAGCGATTTTGGCGGTGTTGGCACGGCATTTGATTCTATGGGACCCGGCTGTGCCCGTGGAGTGATCTGTCTTCGCGCGGTGACCCTCAGTCGAGATCGCCCGGTCAGTACGGCCGGGCCCAAGCGGGGAAGAACCCATGAAAATTGTTATGGCCATCATCAAGCCATTCAAGCTGGAAGAAGTCCGCGATGCCCTGACCGCCATCGGCGTTCATGGCCTCACGGTGACGGAAGTGAAGGGCTATGGCCGCCAGAAGGGCCATACGGAAATCTACCGCGGTGCTGAATACGCCGTGAGTTTCCTGCCCAAGATCAAGATCGAGGTCGCTGTCGCCTCGGCTCAAGTGGACAAAACCATCGAAGCGATCACCGGCGCTGCAAAGACCGGCCAGATCGGCGACGGCAAGATCTTCGTCATCAACCTCGACCATGCGGTGCGCATCCGTACGGGCGAAGCTGACGACGCAGCGCTCTGATTTCGCGCAAACCTCATCTTATCAGGAGTACAAACAAATGACGTTCAAGCGTCCCACCAGCGCGGGATTGGCAGCTCTCGCAGTCGGCCTCTTCGCTACAACCGCCGCCTACGCCGCGCCTACCATCAACAAAGGCGACAACGCCTGGGTCATGACATCGGCCGCCCTCGTGCTGCTGATGACCATTCCCGGCCTCGCGCTGTTCTACGGCGGCCTCGTCCGTTCCAAGAACATGCTCTCGGTGCTGGCTCAGGTGTTCTACACCGTCTGCATCGTCACCGTGATCTGGGCGATCTACGGCTACAGCCTCGCTTTCACCGGCGGCTCCGATTTCATCGGCGGCTTCTCGAAGGCCTTCATGGCCGGCATCACCACTGACTCGGCAGCTGCTACATTCAGTGTCGATGCGAACATCGCCGAGCTGGCGTATTTCTGCTTCCAGCTGACCTTCGCAGCGATCACGCCTGCACTGTTTGTCGGTGCATTCGCGGAGCGCACGAAGTTCGCAGCGGTTGCATTGTTCGTTCCTCTCTGGGTGACGCTGATCTACTTCCCGATGGCCCACATGGTTTGGTACTGGGCCGGTCCGGACGCGATCTCCGACGCCGCCAAGGCTCTGGCAGCAGCGGCTGACGGCGCTGCAAAGACT
>CAZQMD010000598.1:0-1677 GCA_964594185.1 uncultured Afipia sp.
TTGCCCTGGGCATTGACGACACGGCCCTGACCGCCGGTGGTGACCGAACCATCGCGCGTATACGTATAGGTGCCGTCGGTCATCTGGATCTTGAAGTAACCCTCGCCGCGGATCGCGATATCGAGATCGCCGCCGGTGGGGTTGAGCGTGCCCTGCGTCATCAGGCGCGGCGTGCCGACAGTCTTGACGCCGCCGCCGATATCGATGCCGACGGGAAGGATGGTGCCCTGATCGGAGGCCTGCGCGCCGACGCGCTTGACGTGTTCGTAGATGAGATCCTGAAACTGCGCGCGCTGCTTCTTGTAGCCTGTGGTGCGCAGGTTCGCGATGTTGTTGGAGATGACCTGGACGTTGAGTTCCTGGGCCGCCATTCCGGTCGCTGCTGTGTAAAGTGCGCGCATGGGTCGGTTTCCTTATGCCGGAACGTCGGCAAGCATCTGGATTGCGTTCTTGCGAAGGTCGCTCTGCTGCTGCATCAGCGATGCGACAGACTGATAGGTGCGCATGACTTCCATCATGCGGGTCATTTCAGCGACGGCGCTGACATTGGACTTCTCGACGAAACCCTGATTGACGCGCGAGGCGAGGTCGGGCTGGGCAGCGCCGGCACCAGCCGCGGAGTAGAGATTGGCGCCTTCCTTGGTGAGCTGCTGCGGATTGTCGAACTTCACCAGCTTCAGCTTGCCGCGAATGGAGTCGAACTGGGTCACGATGCCTTCGCGCACCGTGATCGTGCCTTCGCCGGAGATCACAATGTCCTTGTCGGTCGGCTGGAACACGATCGGACCGTTGGTGCCGAGCACGATGTTGCCGCCGGTGGTGACGAGCTGGCCCTGGGCGTTGATCTGGAACGAGCCGTCGCGGGTATAGCGTTCGCCCTGCGGCGTCTGCACCGCGATGAAACCCTTGCCGTCGATGGAGACGTCGAGCGGGTTGCCGGTCTTCTCAGCCGGGCCTTGCGTGAAATCGTGATAGGCGGCGCGGTCCTGAACGAAGCTGACGCGGCGGTCGCTGGCCGAGAAGTTGTCCTCGTGCGCGCCGGTGTTCAGATATTCCTCGAACAGCGACTTGTTGGCCTTGAACCCGTTGGTGTTGGTGTTGGCCACATTGTTCGCAATGATATCGATCTGCCGCTCAAGCGACATCTGCCGCGACAAAGCGACGAGAAGCGTATTCTCCATCGGCCAATCTCCCCTTGTTGAACCGTGGCCTGCCTCTCCCAAGGCGGGACGCGGATCGTGCGAACCGGTGAAGCTCTCCCAAGCTGCGGTTCGCTGTTCTATAATGCGAGAGGTGTGCCAACTCGAAAATGTAAGGAATTACATCGGCTTGACGGTTTCAGAGGGCTGCCGGAGCCCGGCAATAACCTCTTGTTGACCATGTTGGCCCGGCAAAAATTTCCCAGTTGAGAGACAAAAGAAAGATTTCGTTAACCATTGCGTCCTTACGGTGGACGAAGAGGGCGCTCGCGCGCCGGCGGCCTTTGTATCGCGTCATTTAAAGCCAGTTCGGCAGCATCGAGCCCATCCCAGGACCACGGGCAGGGGCAATGGCAGACGACGATCAGGTCGAAGAGGGCGGCGCCGAAGCCGCCGCTCCCAAAGGCAAGCGCAAGCTCATTATAATGGGTGGCGCCGTCGTGCTCGTGCTGGTGCTCGCCGGTGGCGGCTGGGTCTT
>CAZQMD010000599.1:0-1640 GCA_964594185.1 uncultured Afipia sp.
GGCAAACAGACCGAGAACGGAAATGTTCGTGGTTTTGTACGCAAATGGCGCACCCGACACGATTCGAACGTGTGACCTTTGCCTTCGGAGCAATTTAGCCTGCCTATCCTAAATGCACGACAGGGCACGCTACAATGCGATATGTAACTGAAGATACTAGACAATTCGTATTTCCGCGCCGAACTGTCTATCCAGAATTTCGCTCCGATATCCATCCGGTTGCTTCCGTGGTGCTTCCGCGGAAGCAGCCCCTCACTAGCGAGGGGAACACCTCATGGCAAAGCTGACCAAGCGGATCGTGGACGCTGCCGATGTTCGCGAGAAGGACTATTTTATCTGGGACGACGAACTGCCCGGTTTCGGCCTCCGCGTGTTCGCCTCCGGCAAGCGCAGCTACCTCATCCAATATCGCGCTGTTGGACGCACGCGACGCTACACCATCGGCCTGCATGGCGTGTGGACGCCGGAGACAGCCCGGCAAGAAGCGAAGGTCCAACTCGGGCGTGTCGCGCGCGGCGACAACCCTTCCGAAGAACGTCAGCTCGATCACAAGGCCATCACGGTCAAGGAGCTTTGCGCCCTCTATACCGCTGATCTGAACGCGGGCCTCATTCTGGGTAAGGGCGGGCGACCGAAAAAGCCCACCACCATCGTCACCGACACTGGCCGTATCGAGCGGCACATCATCCCGCTGATCGGCGCGCGCCGGGTCAAGGATCTCACCAAGGCCGACATCAACAAGGTCTTGAAGGACATCATGGCCGGCAAGACGCGCGTCGCCGTCAAGACGAAAAAGCTGCGAGGAAAGGCCATTGTTCGTGGTGGCGCGGGCACCGCCACGCGCACCGTCGGCCTATTGGGCGGAATCCTCACCTACGCTGTCGATGCTGGGATTATAGAGGTCAATCCGGCGCACGGCATCAAGAAGCCCAAGGACAATGTTCGGAATCGTAGGCTGACCGAGGCGGAGTATCGCACCCTCGGGCAAATGCTTCGCGATGCCGCGGCGAACGAAAAATACGCCATGACCGTGGACATCATCCGGCAGATCGCGCTCACCGGCTGCCGCCGCTCGGAAATGATCTCGCTAATGTGGATCGAAGCTGACACCGACGCGAGCTGCATGCGCCTGGTGGACAGCAAGGAAGGTGAGTCCATTCGTCCAATCGGATTGCCCGTCGTCGAGTATCTGGAGGAACGGCGCAAGACCGCAGCGGGCACCTATGTCTTCCCAGGTCAGGGCGAGGACCATGCGTTCGGCAGCTTCCCGAACCATTGGGAACAGATTTTCAGCGACAGTCCGCTCGCCGGCGTCACCCCGCATGTCCTGCGTCACAGCTTTGCCAGCATCGCCAACGATCTCGGTTTCACCGAGGTGACCATCGCGGCGCTCGTCGGCCACTCCAAGGGCTCGGTGACGAGCAAATACATTCACACGCTCGACACTGCGCTCATCATGGCCGCCGACACGATCTCCGGTTACATCCAAGGGCTACTCGAGGGGATCGAATTCAAACAGACGGCCTACGCATTGGATCGTGATTCTCGTCGAGCTGCGCTTGACCTCTTCCTGACCAAAGCGGTTGGAGAGCCGGGGAACGAAGCCGAGGACGAGGAGCGTCGCTTGGCAGCTTGAGGCT
>CAZQMD010000600.1:0-1627 GCA_964594185.1 uncultured Afipia sp.
CTCGTAGCGGAAGACGGCCTTGCAGGCGACACTGAGTTGCGCGCGCTGCCGGACCATGCAGGCGGTGACACGGTCGACATCCGGGATTTCCGAAGCACAAAGCCGCATCGCATCGCCGGTGCACATCTGCTGCTGCTCCTGCGTGTAGGCGTAGGAGGCCGTGGTCAGCATGGCGAACGCAAACGTGGTCGCGATCAGCAATTTGCCATGACGGACGGTCGAACCGGTGAAAGCCATTGGAATGTCCCCTTGTGGATGGTGTCGCAGCCGATGCCGCGCCCGAGTTGCGCGCCGGTGTGGCGCCTCGTCGGGCAACAGAACTACGCGGGGACGGTTTCGGGATTTCTTCATCGCAGGACAATCGTGTTTCGTCGCAAGCGGGATTTGTTTCGTCGCGGGAGCGCGATATGGCTGCCGGCCGAGTCCTTTCCGCTGCCTTTCCGAACGTCGGCAATATCCCTTCAGCAGGGAATTGGTTATGATCTGATTCTGGCGCGGTCCACGCCTCCCCCCTCCGTCGGGAAAGCATCATTCATGCGGGACCAATTCCACCATCGAACCAACTGTTCGAGCACCAAGCATAAGGAGGGGTTGTGAAAATTGCTCGCAATAGGAGGTTCTTCGATGAAGCTGTCTGCGCCCCTTTATCATTTGAAGCGCAAGGCCAAACTTCTATCCCGTGCAGAAAATATCCCGCTGCACGAGGCGCTCGACCAAGTCGCCAAACAACAGGGCTTCAGTGGCTGGAGTCTGCTCGCGGCCAAAATGACGGCAGCCGCGCCTGCCGAAAAATTGTTTGCGCGGCTGGCCCCTGGCGATCTGGTGCTCGTGGGTGCGCGCCCGGGCCAGGGTAAAACCCTGATGAGCCTCGAACTTGCCGTGCAAGCCATGAAATCCGGCAGTCGAGGCGTGTTCTTCACGCTGGAGTACACGGAAAAGGAGATGCTGGATCGTTTCCGCGCCATAGGTGTCGAGCGGAAAGATTTTGCCAGTCTGTTTGAATTCGATAGCTCCGACGAGGTGAGTTCGGACTACATCGTCAAGCGGCTGGCCACAGCTCCTCGCGGCACCCTGGTGGTTGTGGACTATCTGCAACTGCTCGATCAGAAGCGAGAGAATCCGGAGTTGATGGTTCAGGTCCGGGCGCTGCAGTCGTTCGCACGCGATCGAGGACTGATCTTCGTCTTTATCTCCCAGATCGATCGCTCGTACGATCCGGCGATCAAACCACGTCCCGGTCTGGAAGATGTCAGACTGCCGAACCCGCTGGATCTGAGCCTCTTCACCAAGACTTGCTTCCTGAACAACGGTGAGATTCAGTTCCGGGCGGCGAGCTAGGCGCGATCAGGCCCATTCGTTGGGTGGCGCATCGCGTGTGGGGCTACGACCGGTGCAAATTGGCGATGCGCATGAAAAGGCCCTGTGGCGAACCACAGGGCTTCTTCAAATCTGGGGGGAGATCAGCTGACGCGCTTCCAGGTCTGGCCGCCGCAGAACATGCCGCCGAAGGCGCAACCCTGGACCTTGAGGGCATTGGTTCCCTTCATCGCGATCGTCGAGTCGTACTTGCGACCGCTGTCGGGATCGTGGATACGGCCGGTCCACTTGCTGCCCTGCGGCTTCATGT
>CAZQMD010000601.1:0-1619 GCA_964594185.1 uncultured Afipia sp.
GCGGCGGGCGCCGTGGCCGGCGCAAGCCCGTCGTGGCCGAGATCAACGTCACGCCCATGGTGGACGTGATGCTGGTGCTGCTCATCATCTTCATGGTGTCGGCGCCCCTGCTGACGGTCGGCGTGCCGCTCGATCTGCCGCAGACGGCGGCCAAGAGCCTCGATCAGGACAAGGAGCCGCTGACGGTGTCGGTCCAGCTCAGCGGCAAGGTGTTTCTCAACAACACCGAAATTCCGATGACCGAGCTGGTGCCGAAACTGCAGGCAATTACCCAGGCGCGCGGCGGCATGGATGAGCGTATCTTTGTTCGCGGCGACACAAAGGTGGACTACGGTACGGTGATGCGCGTGATGGGCCGACTGTCTGCCGCGGGGTTCAAGCGCGTGGCTCTGGTGACCGAGGTCGAGCAGGGAAACTGACGTGAAGATCGACAAGACCGTTGCAGCGTCTGTCGCATTGCATGCCCTGGTGATCGGCTGGGGCCTGGTGTCGTTCTCGACCAAGGCCTTTGAATCGATGCCGGAGGATTCCGTTCCGGTCGATATCGTGTCCGCAGATCAGTTCGCCAAGGCGATGCAGGGCATGAAAACCGGCAAGAAGGAAAATCCCAAGCCGATGGTCGAGAAGGTGGCTGAGCCGAAGCCGCCGGTGGACGATGCGGTCGGCAAGATCGATGACAAGAAGCCGCCTGTGGTGACCGAGGCTGCGCCGCCGCCGACACCGAAGCCGGAGGAAAAGCCGGTCGAGAAAAAGCCCGACCCGCCGAAGCCGGTCGAGAACAAGCCGAAGGAAGAGCAGAAGCAGGCTGAGAAAAAACCTGACAATGCCAAGGTCGATCCGATCGCCGAAGCGCTGAAGAAGGAAGAGGCGAAGAAGCCGCCGAAGCCCCAGCAGGTCAAGGCTGCGCCGCCTCAGCCGCAGAAGCCGCCGACCGAGCGCACATTCGATCAGTCGAAGATCGCGGCCCTGCTCGACAAGCGCGATCCCTCGCGCGAATCCATCACGGGTGCGGCGCTGAATTCGCAGGCCGCGCTTGGCACGGCGCGAGGCCGCGCCGCCGACAACTCCGCAACCTGGGGTGCGATGTTCCGCCAGCAGGTCGAGCGTTGCTGGAAGAAGCCCTATGGCGGCGTCGAAGCGCAGAAGGTCGAAGCTGTCTTTACGATCAAGCTGAAGCGCGACGGCACGCTGGAAGCTAATCCGGTGCCGCTTTCGAGTGCTTCGACCGGCTATTTCCGCGTTTATCAGGACAGCGCGCTGCGCGCGATCATCGAGTGCCAGCCGTACAATCTGCCTCCCGCTTTTTTCGAGGAATGGAAATTCTTCGAGCCGGCATTCACCGAGAAATTTTCGTGACACAAACATCCGGTGGCGTGAACAGCGCCGCCGGAATGAATTTGAACAGGATGCGAGATTTGAACAACGAGAGTCCGGACGAGTTGCACACCACCTCAAAGACGATGATCGCGGCGCCCGCTTTGAAACTGACCCGTCGGCACATGATGACCGGAGCCGCATCGGCGGGATTGCTGCTGGCGACCCCGCTGCGCCGCGCACTGGCGCAGGCCCGCGTCACCGTGACCGAGGGCAATTTCCAGCCGATCCCGATCGCGATTCCG
>CAZQMD010000602.1:0-1616 GCA_964594185.1 uncultured Afipia sp.
AAGCGAAAATCTCAGATCGCTGTGAAATCGCCGTGACGACCAAGCCCACCCGAGACGCGTCCCGCGCCGTCGGCGCCTTCCTTGAAGTGGGCCTCGACACCGGTGACCCATTCGCAGCGCAGCGCATCGCGCACCGGTAGGCCGTATGTTTCGATCACCGAGCGGCGATCGGCGCGAACGGCAGCCTGCGGGAAGCGCGCAATCTCGCGCGCCATGGCCTCGGCAGCGGCCCGTGCCTCGCCCGATGCGACAACCTTCTCGCACATGCCGATCCGCAGCGCTTCCTGAGCAGGAACCTTGCGTCCGGTGAGAATGATTTCCATCGCCCGGCCCTGACCGACCAGCCGCGCCAGACGCACGCTGCCGCCATCCAGCAACGGAATGCCCCAGCGCCGGCAGTAGACACCGAAATACGCCGTCTCCGCCATCACGCGAATGTCGCACCAGAGCGCAAGCTCCATGCCGCCCGCGACAGCCGGCCCTTCGACAGCGCCAATCACCGGCTTCGATAACTCCAACCGCGTCGGGCCGAGCGGACCGCGCGGCGCTGCATTCGCGCCAGTTGGAAACGCCAGGCCCTCGACAATGTCCTTCTGAAAGGCCGTCCGGTCGGAAAGCGTGCTGGCATATTTGAGATCCCAGCCTGCGCAGAACGCTCCGCCCTCACCCCACAGCACGGCCACGCTTGCCGAGTCGTCGCGGTCGAATTCCCTGAACGCAGCGACCAGCGCATCGGCGCTGTCGGGGTCCATCGCGTTGCGCGCGACATCGAAGCGGCTGTGAACAATTGTCCAGACGTTGCCCTGCTTTTCGATTCTGACTGCCATTTGACGTACTCCCTTTTACTTTTGATGTTTTGATTTCGATGTGCCCTTGCGGGCTTCGTCGCGAACCGGCGTCTCGCGCGCAGGCGCGATGCCGAACTGGCCCAGCATCATGCCAAGGAGCATGCGCGCGTCGGTGTCGAGAAATTTCAATCGCCCCGCCATCTGCAGGACAAGCGCGCCGATCATCTGGCTGAACAACAACGCGACCCACGGCCTGACGTCGGCCGCATCACGTCCCTGCATGTGGGCGAGCGGCTGCGCGATCCGCTCCAGCACCTTCCACAAGGCGCGATTGAGCGCATCATCCAGCGCCTTGCCGACGCCCTGCCGTTTGACGCCGCGAAAGGCATAAAGGCCGAGGTTCACTTCAAAGCGGTTTGCTAGGTAGTAGCCGAGAAACGCTTCGCAACCGGCCTTCACCTGCGCTTCCGGGCCGTCTGCACGCTGCACGGCGTCCGTCACATAAGCATCGAGCGCGGACAGCGAGTGCTGCAGCAGATCCGCATAAATCGCCTCCTTGCTCTCGAACAAGGGATAGATCGCGCCGGTCGAACACCCCGCACGGAGCGCAATGCCCCGCATGGTCGCACCCTCGAGGCCTTCTTCGGCAAACTCCTCGCGCGCAGCGCGCAGCAGCAACTCCCGCTTCGCTACTTTCACGCTCCGTGACCAGACCTGAGTCATCCAATCTCTCGTTCTTCTTTAGTAACAATGTTATTTGTAAGGAACGAGTGTTGTCAATAGCCGTCATGCGGATCGACGGCTTCAAAGCAACCTGGCGTTTTCGCA
>CAZQMD010000603.1:0-1616 GCA_964594185.1 uncultured Afipia sp.
CGGTCGCAACGGAGACGTGCTGGACCGTTCGATCGATGTACTGATCAGCCGCCTGCGACGCAAATTGTCCGAAGGCGGCGCAGCTCACATGTTTAAGACTGTCCGCAATGGCGGCTACCAGTTTGCAACGAAAGTTACTCATCTGGATGAATAGTGACTCGACGAATTGGGCCATCTGCCGTTGGCACCGGCCGGCGGCCGATTTTGATCCCAACTCCCGAGCCGGGCAGCGGGCACCTCGCGGCTGGGATGCCGGTGTCGAAGCAGAGTGGGTTTCGGGGCTACCCTGGGGGTACGCCCTCGCGCCCATCAGAAAACTCCGGGGCTTTCTCGACGTCGTTTTGAGCGGCCCGAGACATAGGTGACAAATCGTACCGGACACATGGGTTACACTTTCCGCTTTTGTTCTGCGGGAGGTGTGGATGCCGTGGAAAGCGAGTTCGGTAATGGAAGAGCGCCTGCGCTTTGTCGCCCGGCTTCTGGATGGGGAAGCCATGACCGAGGTGTGCCGGGAGTTCGGCATCTCCCGCAAGACCGGCTACAAGATTTTCGACCGCTACAAGGAGCACGGGCTGGAGGCGTTGAGCGACCGCTCCAGGCGGCCGGTCCGCTATGCCAACCAGCTCCCGCAGCAGCGAGACCCTGATCGTCCGGCTGAAGAGCGAGAAGCCGCACTGGGGCGCCCGGAAGATCCGCGAACTGCTGGTGCGCCGGCTCGACGGCGACGTCAGGGTTCCCGCCAAGAGCACCATTCATGCGGTGCTCGATCGCCACGGCCTGGTCAAGCGCGGCGGCGGGCCGCGCCACCGCGCGCGCGGCACGCCGCTGTCGCAGGGCACGCTTGCCAATGATCTGTGGTGTGCCGACTTCAAGGGCGAGTTCAAGCTCGGCAATGGCCAGTACTGTTACCCACTGACCGTCACCGACCATGCCTCGCGCTTCCTGCTGCTCTGTGAAGCCCTGGACTCAACGCGCGAAGATCCTGCCATTACCGCCTTCGAGCGGCTGTTCCGCGAACGCGGTCTGCCGCTGGCCATCCGCTCCGACAATGGCGTGCCCTTTGCCAGTCCCAATGCCTTGTTCAACCTCTCGAAGCTGTCGGTGTGGTGGCTCAGGCTCGGCATTGCGATCGAACGCATCAAGCCGGGCCATCCGCAACAGAACGGTCGCCACGAGCGCATGCATCTGACCCTCAAGAAAGAGGCGACCCGACCGCCGGGCTTCAACAGCCTGCAGCAGCAGGACCGCTTCGATGCCTTCGTCCGCGAGTTCAATACGGAAAGACCGCACGAGGCGCTCGACATGAAGTGCCATGCCGAGCTCTACACCGCCTCAACGCGCGTCTATGCCGGCTTGCCAGACCTGACCTACCCCTTCCACGATCGTGACGTCGTCGTTACCGCTTGCGGCCGGCTCTGCCTGCATCGCAAGAGGATCAACATCTCAACCGTGCTGGCCGGACAGAAGCTCGGCATCAAGGAAGTCGACGAGGGCATTTGGCTCATCAGCTTCATGCACTACGATCTGGGATACTTCGACCTGGAGCAAAAGACCTTGCAACCCCTCGAGAACCCATTCGGCCCGAAGCCCGTCACCGATGTCTCAGGTACGACATC
>CAZQMD010000604.1:0-1616 GCA_964594185.1 uncultured Afipia sp.
GCGGATGACGCAATTCAGAACATTCGTCGAATTCGTGATACCGGGATTACTGTCGTCGTCATTGAGCACATGATGCGAGCGGTGATGGCACTATGCGACCGGATTTTGGTGCTCGATGCTGGCGATGCCATCTGCTTGGGAACGCCGCAGGAAGTGAGTCATGATCCGCTGGTGATTACTGCGTATCTCGGCGGCTCTGAATGATGACAATGCTCAACATTTCGGACGTTTATGCAGATTACGGGGCCCTGCAGGTTCTTCATGGCATCGACCTTAAAGTTTATGAAGGGGAAGTTGTGGCGATCCTGGGCTCGAACGGCGCGGGAAAGTCAACGTTGTTACGATGCTTGTCCGGGCTTCGACCGTTTTCAGGTGAGATTGAATTTCTTGGCCAATCTGTTCGCGATATTCCTCCCTATGTGATTGCCCGAAATGGCCTTATCCAGGTCCCAGAGGCACGGCGCGTTTTCGCCGGTCTAACGGTCAGGGAAAATCTACTTGTCGGAGGCACCCCGTTGCCGAACAGAGCAGATCGCAAGAAGGTGCTGGATGAGGTTTTTGGCTTATTCCCGATACTTGGAGAGCGGCATCAGCAGATTGCAGGGTCCATGTCGGGGGGGCAGCAGCAGATGCTGGCGATCGGGCGCGCACTGATGGGTCGGCCCAAGTTACTTATGTTGGATGAACCATCACTCGGACTAGCCCCCCTCGTCATCCGTGAGTTGTACGAAGCTATCCGAAGGCTGATTGATACCGGGCTAACTGTTTTGCTCGTGCAGCAGGATATTAATCTCGCCTTGAAAGCGGCGAAACGCGCCTACGTGCTGGAAGGTGGACGCGTAGTTCTTCAGGGAGCAGCTTCCGAACTGTGCAAGAGCGAGCACATTAAGAGCCATTATCTCGGTATTTAGGTGCGCCGAAGGTACATTCAGTGTACTCGTATAGCTTGCGCGCAAGCCGACGAAGCGACGCATCTCGCGGCGGTGTAAGCATTCCGCGACAAGAGGGTACCAATATTTCGCGGAAGACAGCCCGCCAGTTCGCTGCGGCCGATCCTGAAATTAAAAGATATCACTTACGGTTGGATCGTGAGGCCTGATGCGCGGAGCCTCTCGATTTGGTCGCGATCCATCCATCCGTAGAGAGCCTCTGAAAGGCGCGTATCCACCACCTTTTTCGGTGCCGACGGGTCCTGCGGGATGGTTCTGCTGAAGCGTGGTGCTGGCGCAGGTTGGAGGACTCCATCCACATCAATGAAAACCCCGCGTGCATGCATGTGCGGATGGTGTGGTGCTTCTTCCATGCTCAGTACCGGCGCAAAACAGACATCGCTTCCTTCGAGAATTGCGCACCACTCATCCCGTGTCTTTCTTGCAAAGATTTGAGCGAGGGTTGCTTTGCCTTCTTCCCAGCGGGATTTATCAGACTGAGGCGGCAGGCTGTCCGGATCAATGCCGAGTTTCTCAAGGAGGTCGCTGTAGAATTTTGCTTCGATCGGCGCGATCGAGATCAATTTGTCGTCGGAGCACGCGTAGATCTCGTAGAAAAACGCGCCGGTGTCGGTGATATTCTGCCCACGATCAAGCACAATTATTCCAGCGCCATACGCTCCAAAG
>CAZQMD010000605.1:0-1608 GCA_964594185.1 uncultured Afipia sp.
TGGTGATGCGCAGGCCCATGGTGCGAACGATGCGCCAGCCGCCCATCAGCGTGCCGAGCGCCATTGCAGCCTGACACGCAATCACCACCCAGAACGGCACGCTGAATTCCGAACCGAGATGACCCTGCGAGTAGAGCAGCACGGCGATAATACCCATGGTCTTCTGCGCATCGTTGCCGCCGTGACCGAGCGAATACAGCGAGGCCGAAGCGAACTGCAGAATCCGGAAGGCGCGATCGACCGCGAACGGCGTCGAGCGCACCGATGCCCATGAGACGATCGCCGTCAGCAGCAGCGCCAGCAAAAATCCGACCAGTGGCGAAAGCACGATGGCGAGCAGCGTCTTGGTCAAACCGCTCCAGACGGTCACTCCGATTCCAGCTTTCGCAATTCCCGCTCCGAGCAGGCCGCCGATCAGCGCGTGCGAACTGCTGGACGGCATGCCGAGCGCCCAGGTCACCAGATTCCAGACAATGGCGCCGATCAATGCCGCGAAGATCACCTGCGCATCGATGATTTCCGGATGAATAATGCCGGTGCCAATGGTCTGCGCGACATGCAGGCCGAACACGGCAAACGCGATGAAGTTGAAGAACGCCGCCCATGCCACCGCATATTGCGGCCGCAGCACGCGGGTGGAAACGATCGTGGCAATGGAATTAGCCGCATCGTGCAGGCCGTTCAGGAAATCGAACAGCAGCGCGACAGCGATTAAGCCGACCAGGATAGGGAAAGCAAGCGATGCATCCACGACGGAGTCCTGACCCTAAACCTGTTCGATGACGATGCTGTTGATCTCGTTCGCAACGTCGTCGAAGCGGTCGGCGACTTTCTCAAGATGCTTGTAGATCTCGGCGCCGACCACGAAATCCATTGCGCTGCCATCGCGGTGCTTGAGGAACAACTCCTTGAGACCGATGTCGTTGAGGTCATCGACGCGGCCTTCGAGGCGGGTGATTTCCTCGGTGAGCGCCGTCAGCGTGGTAACGTTCTCGCCCATGGCCTGCATCAGCGGCACCGCGCGCCCGACAAGGTTTGCGCACTGAACGAGGATGGTGCCGATCTCGCGCATCGGCGGCTCGAAGGTGCGGACCTCGAACAGCATCACGGCCTTGGCAGTCTGCTGCATCTGGTCGGTGGCGTCCTCCATCGCGGTGATCAAATTCTTGATGTCGCCGCGGTCGAACGGGGTAATGAAAGTCCGGCGGACGGCCGTCAGCACTTCGCGGGTGATCAGGTCGGCGTCGTTCTCAAACTGGTTGACGCGCTGGCAATAAACCGGGGTCTCCTCCCCGCCGCGCAGCATCCCTTCCAGCGCCTCGGCGCCCTGAACCACCGCCTGGGAATGCCGGGCGAACAGGTCGAAAAACCGCTCCTCCCGCGGAAGCAGCTTACGAAACCAGCCCAGCATGATCATTCTCCGGCATGACAGAATTTGTCATCTATCTGTCATAAACCGGACCGCAGGCCAACAGGCGACGACCGGCACAAAAGCGCCGGTCATCCACCGTTTTATTGAGGCGAGAAAGTCCGCAAAATCTGGCGGTTACAGCGACCGCTTGAAGAAATGAGCGATTTCGCCGATGACGCCGCGGCGGAAGGTGAGCA
>CAZQMD010000606.1:0-1605 GCA_964594185.1 uncultured Afipia sp.
GGCTTGCCGCGAGACCGCCGCGCTCGTTGGAATAGGCATCGCAACGGCCGGCTTCGAGGTTCTGCTGGTTCTGTTCTCGCGTCGAGCCGGTGATGGCGGGGAACTTGAGGTTGTTCGCGCGAAAATAGTCCGCGAGGTTCAGCTCCGAGGTGGTGCCGGCCGAGACGCAAATCGAGGCGCCGTTCAGCTCCTTGCCGCTCTTGGCGCCGAGCTTCTTGGCGACCATGAATCCCTGGCCGTCATACATGTAGACGCCGGCCCAATCGAGGTTCAGCGACGTGTCGCGCGAATAGCTCCAGGTTGCGGTTCGCGCCAGGATATCGGCCGCGCCTGACTGAAGCGTGGTGAAGGCAACCCTGAATTCCAGCGGGACGAACTTGACCTTGCTGGGATCGCCGAGCACCGCCGCAGCCAATCCGCGGCAGAATTCGACCTCCATGCCTTTCCAGTTGCCCTGATTGTCGAGCGTCGACATCCCGGTCGAAACCCCCGTCGAGACGCCGCAGAGCAATTCGCCACGCGCCTTGATGGCCTTGACCGTATCGCCATCGGCTGCGCCGGCAGTGTTAGTGGCCGCACCGGCGAAAGCCAGCGCAGCCAGAACGATCGTCAGCTTCTTCATGATTGAACCCCTCTGTTGCCCGGACGGACGGTCTTTCAGGATCAGGGAGTGCCTGATCCGCGCCGCCTTCACCCGCATGAAGTCGATTAGGCTGACGCAGGCGCCGCGCTCGGGGTGTAGCCGGCGCCGATCACGATCGATTTGATCGCCGCGTAGTCGCCATAGCCCTCCACGGTCACAAGCTTGGACTCCGGATCGGCGTTCACCGCCGTCCCCGGCAAGGTCGTCTCGATGGCCTTCTTGATGGTGCCGGCGCAGTGGCCGCAGGTCATGTCATCGACCCGGAAACTCACGCCGTTATCCAGCGGCTTCGCCGCAGTCTCGGTCGTGGACTTGGAATGTTCTTGGCACGAGCACATCGCTGCGGCCCTCCTGTTCAGTTGGCAGTGGACCGAGGCTGCAGCTTTCCACAGTGGTAAGGTCAAGGGCCTTTTTTTGCGGGCGAGCCAATAGCCAAAACCGCTCTCGATATTTCTGCTCTAAGCGACGCGAAAGTCCTTGACCTTACCATTATGGGAAGGAGCATATCCGTTGCCATCACGGTTCGGAGAGACGTCATGTCGACTGCAACGATGGCAAGAAGCGCGGGCATTCCCGCGGCCCATCTCGATATTCCTGTGGCCGGAATGACCTGTGCCTCCTGTGTTGGCCGCGTCGAGCGCGCGGTGGCTGCGGTGGAGGGCGTTAAATCGGTCGCAATCAACCTTGCGACCGAAAGGGCCCAGGTCACGTTGTCTGACGCAAAAGTCGATATTGGCCCGATCGCCGAGGCGATTCGCAATGCGGGCTACGAGCCGGCCGAGAGCACGATCGAACTGAAGATCGCGGGCATGACCTGTGCGTCTTGTGTCGGGCGGGTCGAGAAGGCGCTGAAGGCGGTGCCGGGCGTCGTGGAGGCCAGCGTCAATCTGGCGACCGAACGCGCATCCGTGCGCTCACTGGGCAGCGGTGATCTGAAGTCGTCCCTCATCGCCGCCGTCGTC
>CAZQMD010000607.1:0-1592 GCA_964594185.1 uncultured Afipia sp.
GCGCGACGGCAGGGAGGGCGGCCAACGTGAGAAAGGTCACAGACGCGTAGCGCAGGACGGAGAAAAACAAGCCAGACTCCGGGGCTGAAGCGGAAGTGGCCGCTTATAGACGACCCGCCCGGGATTGTCGCGTGACCAACGCAAAAGACCCGCTCCAGCATCGCCGGGCGGGCCTTACGAACTCACCGGTACATCCGCGGCTCAGTCCGTGCTGCCGAAACAACGCCGACCACAGGAATTGGTTGCTTCGTCCGGTCCGGCCACCAGATGGGCGCAACTATTGCGGTTCGGCCTTCGTTGATCCGCCATGTCCGAGAACAATACACTCGAGGAGATCAGTCCCTATCTGGTTCTGGGTCAGGCGGACGTTGCCGGCCAACCGATCGTGGAGACGGCGCGCGTACTCCACGACCTTATAGTGACGTTTCCGCCGCAGGGTCACTATTCGGTGCGCACCGTCGAGGACGAATGTGGGCCCGCGATCCATTGTGCCTTCGAGCGCAAGAGCGACGCCGACAGGCTGGCCCGCGCGGTCGGCGCGATCGAGATCGCCCGCTACGAGAGTTATCGCAGCGAACGGGCCTTCTTTCTGGACGAAAAGGCCACCCGCGCCATCCGCCGCACGCTGGAGCAGCGGCGGTCCCTGGTTTCGAACTAGAGAATCCCGAACATCCGCGCGACGCGCTGGACCGCCTGCCAGGCGGGATCGAGCGTGGCAAAGGTGCGCGCCATCTCATTGGCGTCGTTCAGCAGCGCCTTGAGCTTGACGTCGCTGGGTTCGTCCTTCTCGGCCTCCAGCCGTGCCTCCTCGAAAAGAGCGCGCAGTTCGCGCATCTCCTCGGTGTAGTCGGCGTCGATCGCCTTCACCGAATCGGCGAGGGCGGAGGCGAGGGACGGATCGTTCGTCTTTTCGGTCATACTCTCTACGCTGCTTTCTTTGCGCGATGGGCCTCGATGGCGGCCCACAGGGACGATGCGGTCACGGGCATGTCGATGTGCTTCAGCCCGGTATGCGGATGGATGGCGTCGACGATGGCGTTGATCACGGCGGGCGGTGCGCCGATCGCGCCGGCCTCGCCCGCGCCCTTCACGCCCAGCGGATTGGTCGTGCACAGGCTGTTGTGCATGTCGAACTTCACGTGCGGCACCACGTCGGCGCGCGGCAGCGCGTAGTCCATGAACGAGCCGCTCATGAGCTGGCCCGACTCGGGATCGTAGATCGTCTTCTCGGTGAGGGCCTGGCCCACGCCCTGTCCGACGCCGCCATGGACCTGGCCCTGCAGCAGCAGGGGATTAAGCGCCGTGCCGAAATCGTCCATGATCGAGTAGTTGAGGATCTCGAGCGTCCCGGTGTCGGGATCGATTTCGAGTTCGCAGATGTGGCAGCCGTTGGGGAAGGTTGCGGCCTGCGGCGTGCGCGTGAAGGCGTCGTCGAGGCCCGGCTTGCCGCCCTCGGGCACGTGCTTGGGATCCTTTGCGGCGCGCGCCACGTCGAACAGGCTCATCGTGCGGTCGGTACCGACGATCCGGAAGGTGGCGTCGGCATATTCGATGTCGCCCCCCGCCGCTTCCATCGCCGAGGCAGCGACCAG
>CAZQMD010000608.1:0-1590 GCA_964594185.1 uncultured Afipia sp.
GCCCCGGGGGAAGGTGATCATGGTCGAGGCGCCATAGGACGCCTGCACCGAGACGACCTCATCCTTGTGATACCAGACATAGCGGATGCGGCTGTCGCGGGGGCCCGCACGTGGGCTGAGTTCCGCTGCAGCCGGGAGGGTGAAGGCGACGGCCTGTATGATGAGAACCACAAGCCCACCCACGCGCGCGGGGATCGTCATGGCCTGCTCCCCTCGGGCGAAACCGTCTCCTGGTCGCGCCGGTATTCGAGGACCTGGAAGCCGAGCGGGTTCTGGAAACGATATTCGTTGCGGGCGGGCGCCGCGGTGTAGCGGAAGCGGATCAGCGACACCCAGTGCCGGGTGACGATGTTCGTCTGGGATTTCTCGTCGGTCGAGAATCTGACGAGCGCGGTGCGCTGGTTCGGGAAGGTGACGGATTTGACGTTGACCGCGACGATCGTGTTCGAGCCGAGGATCTTGATCGGGTTCTGGGGATTGGCGGGGCTATAAATCTCGACGAGCTCGCGCGAGGCGTCGCCCAACGAGAGGAGCTGCGCCAGGTCGAAATTGTCCTTCAGCGCTTTGGGATCGTAGGTCTCGCGCGCCTTCACATAGCGGACGAGATCGAAGGTCGCGATCGCCTCATCCTGCTGCAGCGGCCCTTCGGCCATCGGCCGCTTCACCTCGACGAAGCCCGTCGAGCGGTCGACCACGACCATATAGGGTTCATAGGTCTTGAGCGGCAGCGCCAGGACCAGGGCTCCAAGGGCAGCGACCGCGATCACCGACATGACGAGCGCGATCGTCCAGGCGATCGAACGGGACCAGCGGTTCCGGCGGGCGATGTCGTTTTCCCAGATTGCTGCGTCGGTGTAATACGGCAAGGGCGGCGTCCTGCCCTGGGCGGCTCCCGCCGCCTCGCTCACCATGTCCGTCATGCCTGTTCCTGACCGCTATGCGGTTTCTGTGAGTTTTTTCGCCAGGCGCTTGTAGTCGGCGCTCTGTTCGAACTCCCGTTGCGTGAAATGGAGACGCGCGCGAGCCCGCCCCGCATGGCGCTCTCCGGGCGTCGTCCAACCCGTTCGGTCGAGCAGCTTTCTCCCGATCGCGCTGCCGCCCATGGCGGCGCCAAAGGCACCGATCCGCGAGTACATGCCGCCAAAACGAGGCGATTGGATCGCGATGCCGCCGGCGATCGACGCAGCCACCATCGTAATCTGCGACAGCAGGAGGATGCCGATCACGCAGATGACCACCAGCGGCGCAGCCTCGGTGAAGCTCGTCGCCACTTTCGCGTTCGCCTGGTTGACCGCGTCGAAATAGCTCTGGCTGATGGAGATGAAGAAGGCGCAGAAGCCGTAGACCAGGATCTGCACGCAGACATATTGCACGATCGACGACGCCCAGCCTGAGAAGAACCGGCTCGTGTAGCCGAACAGCAGGAGGACGATGAAAATCGGCGCGAGCGCCAGCAGCAGCCAGAGGAAGATCTTGGCGAGAATGATCAGGAACAGCGCATAGCCGACCAGCAGCGCGCCGAAGATCAGGATGACTGCGCCCAGGACATAGCCGCCGAAATTGAGCACGCCGAGATTCTTGATGAAGCTG
>CAZQMD010000609.1:0-1569 GCA_964594185.1 uncultured Afipia sp.
CGGGATGATGATGTCTCCGGTCCCGGCGTAAACCACGAGGAAGAGGATGCTGGAAAAGAAATCGGTGAAAAGCTGACGGAAGACTGCGGCCATGCCGCAACTGTCACACGGGGCCGGGCGCCGGAGCAAGAGTTTTGGGGGCGGAATGCGGCGCAAGCTGAATGTCGCCGGACTTGTTGGACGGCTTGCATGCGCAGTTGGAAACCGAGCCCGTGAATTCGGCCGGAGAGGCCAGCGATGCGGCGGTCGTATCGTCGCCGGCGAGCGTCAGACCGGTCAGTGCCAGAACCAGCGCGAGGCTGGCCCAGATGGAGGCGCTGGGTTTTGCGCCGGTGGTGCGTCCGAGGACGACCTGCGCGACGACGACGGCGGCTGCGGTGAGGGCGGCCAGCCCAACGTCGCCGATCAGCACGAAGGCTGCGAAGAAGACAGCGGTCGACAGGAAGCCGAGAAGGATCTTGAGAACGGTATGGGCCATTGGCGGCTCCTTTAAGTCTGATGCGGATTGCGCAGGAGTCGGGATCAGGCAGCTGCCGTGTGGGCGCTGGCCGCGATCCCGGCGCGAACGTGCTTCGGGTACCATCGGGTGAAGTAGATGGCGCTGTTGCGGATGGCGAAGGCGATGGCCGCGCAAGCCCACAACGGCATGCTGGGCAGATAGATCGCCACCATGTCGGCGAGGAGCATCAGCACGAAGGCTGCGCTCCAGACCCAGGTGAGGATGTAGTTGGTGTGCAGAAAATGCGGCAGTCTGGCGGTTTCGGTATCGACCACCTCACGGGCGTGCTGAAGCGTGAAGGGCTTGCGCAGAGCGATCGAGCCGAGCGCGAGAACCAGGACACTGCCATCGACGGCGAGACGGACCGAGGTCGGGGTCATCTCAGTAGCGATCAGGTGGTATCCGGCAAGCGATACAAAAATGACAAGCGCGCCGGCGGTCAGGACCTTGATCGAGCGGCCGGTGACCCTGTCTCGCAGGACCAGGCCGAAGGCGACCGCAGCGCTCGCCGCCAGGCTGATCTTGACCGTGGTCAGAGCCATCAGCGTAGCGAAGGTCGCAAACGGGGCAAGGATCAGAAAGAGGGCCATGGCTGCCTGCCGGGTGAATATCTTGACGTTGTAAAGATGCATTTAGTGCACCGCAAAGCGATCGTCAAGGAAAATCTTGACAGCGTCAAAATGCATACCTAAATTGCAATCATGGCCGGTCGAAATACAGCAAGGCTTGTGGACAGCTCCCGCGTCCGTTCGGGAGCCCGGAAAGCTGTTGTGGCGCGCAAGACAGGCGGTTCCGCGCCGAAAAAGCCGCGTTCTGGTGGCGATGCCGCACAGAAAGCTGACCGCGAAACCCCTTATCATCACGGCGATTTGCACGAAGCGCTGCTCAAGGCCGCCAAGCGCGTCGCCGAGCGCGAAGGCATCAACGGCCTGACCCTGCGGGCGGTGGCCCGCGAGGCCGGCGTGTCCCATGCAGCTCCCGCCCATCACTTCGGCGATATCACCGGCCTGCTCAGCGAACTGGCGGCCATCGGTTTCAACAAGTTCTCCGAACAGCTCGGTCAGGCTGCC
>CAZQMD010000610.1:0-1568 GCA_964594185.1 uncultured Afipia sp.
GAACACCGGGGCCACGGTGTCGGCCGTCGCCTTTCCGTTCTTCAACTCAGGCAGCGAGATGACCACATCGATGAACAGTTCGCGCGTCGAACGGTCGTCGGGCGGGGTGTCGGCGGGAAGATAAAAGTCCGAGCGGTAGATTGTCCGCTGGGCCCGGCTGATGCCGAACAGCTTTGTGAGCGCTTGGAGTAGCGCGGTCTTGCCAGACGCGTTTGGGCCAACAATGCCGGTCAGGCCAGCCGCCAAAACGACCTTGCGAACCTCCGGTCCGAAGGACCGGAAGCCAGAAATTGCGATCGACCGAATATGCACCAAGCCCCCCTTACGACGTCATTGTTGTGCCAGCGCCATCATCTTCCTTCGCGGCGCCGCGCTTGATCTCGACAAGCGCCGAATCCGGCAATGGGCGCTGCAATTGTGATGCTTCATTCCACGGCGCCCGCATCCATACGTCCCGCTCCTCCGCGGTAGTAACACGGGCATCGCCTTGGCATGCACCAGCCCAACGATGCTGTAACGCATCATTTGATCGTCAAGTCCTAGATTGACGCGGCGTCGCGCTCCGGCCCGGGTTGTCGACTACGCTGAAGCTACCCGAGCTGTAGCTATAGCCGTAGGAAGTCTCGGGCGGATCGCAACGTCCCGCTCCAGCCAACCCCGCTCGCCAAGGACATTCAAGGCAACTGCAATCTGCCCGGGTGTGAACCGCCGCTTACGGTCATTCCAATCGTAGACTTTGGATTCGACCTCAGACAGAGTCTGGGCACTTTCATTTTTTGCGACCCAGTAGACAGTCGATAGCAGCTCCAACCCATACGGAGTTTCAAATCCCTCCACCAACTTGGCGACCCGATCAAAGCGCGTTCGTGTCTCATCCTGCTCCGCTAGGAACCGATTGGCGTCTTCATACGCGCCAGGCACCAGGCTCAAGCGTTTGGTGGGATCATCACCGCCATCGGAATAACCGGTGACCAAATGGCCCTCGATGCTCTTAAGCACATGACGAAGGTTCTCGGCATAGGGCCCGTAGTTTGCCTTGCGATAATTGAGCTGAAGGCTCTCACCAGCCTCCTGCATGAAGAAAAGCAGCTTGTGAGCTTCAAGCAGCGTAACGAACGGATCCATCAGTCCGTTCAAATAGCGCTGCATAAGAACTACGAGCGCCGCCCGACCGGGAGTCATATTCGGAACTTTCCGATTGCGGGCTAACGCCGCAGAGTCAGGAGCGCCTGACGGTTCATACACGACTGTGGCGACATCGGGCACCTCTTCAAGCGCCGCTACGATCCGTGGACGGACATCACTCCAATTCAGGCCTCCTAGACCTGAGCCCAGAGGCGGGATCGCGATCGACTGAATTTTGCGATCCTTAATAACGCGAACGAGATCAATCAACCCTTCATCGATATCTTCGATACGGCTCTTGCCTTTCCAATGTCGTTTGGTCGGGAAATTGATGATGTACCGAGGAGAAAGCTTTCCCGTCTCGTACACGAACATTTTTCCCGGCTGGACTTCCTTCCGCTCGCAGGCCGCGGCGTAGGCCTTGAAGTTATCGGGGAATGTAT
>CAZQMD010000611.1:0-1553 GCA_964594185.1 uncultured Afipia sp.
GGGGGAGCGGCTTGCGCGGTCCGCTGATCGCCAGAGCAATGAGGCCGGCGCTGAGCAGAAGGGAAAGGCAAGCTGCCCCAGGAGAGCGAACGGCAAACCGAATTCCATCGAGCGCCGGCTCCCACGTGCCCCATCGCAAGAACTGCAGCATTTGCGGAGAAGCTTCAGCAAAGGCGGGAATCCTGATGCGATAATAGTCGTTGTAGGGACCGATTTTCGGAAAGAAGTAATTGGTCGAAAGCCAGTAAACGGCCGGGATCACGGCATAGTCGGAGTGACGAAGAAGAGACCGAACAAATCGCCGAAATGTAGGGCGACCTCCATCCGGGACGGGCGAGAACCAGAGGTGTGCAACCATTCCGGCAAGGAAAACCAGTATCATCGAGTTGACTGCGAAACTGCAAAAGATGGCAGCCAGGCCGACGAGCCGCAGGCCTATGCGCGGCCGCGGCGAAGTTGCGACAATGCCAAAGAGGTTGAGTCCCAGGCAGAGCAGGGCGAAGCTGAAAATGTACGGTGCGGTGATCTTGGTCGCCCAATCTCGGAATCCGGCAAAGGTCCAAACCAAGAAGACCAGGATCAAGATTTCGAACCGAGTGAGAATTTGCAGCCGGGCGAGAAATGACCGCAGGCTTAAGGCGCCGACTGCAATTCCCGCGAAAGCAACAGCATTCATTACTGCGCTGGGATGGCCGCTCATGTTGGCCATTGCGCAGTACAAATACGTGATCGGATGTCCCGCACCGTGAAGCAGGAACGATATCATCGTCTGATAGCCGGGTTTGGCCTCAAACAGCAGCCAATCGTCGCCGTAGAATCCGTGATTCAGCGCGAGGGGGGCATGCACGGCCATGAGGAGGGCAACGAGCAACCATGAATCACGCGAGGACGCGCGTGCGTTCGGCTCATGCTGCGAGGTCGCGGTCTGACCAGGACCAGTCTTTGATTCGACGGCCATCGAGAACTCGTAACGCGGGACTGCTGCGCCTAATTGAAGTTGATTCGCTCGCGTTCAACCACGATCGGTCGCCGCCTGACCTGATTGAAGATGGCGACAATGTATTCCCCCAGCACTCCCAGGAAAAACAGCTGGACGCCACCGAAGAAGAACAGGCCGATGACAATGGTTGGGATGCCCCGCGGGCCAATGTCAAACCCCGCCAATTTCAGCATCAGAACGACGAAAGCGTAGGCGAAACTGAGGGACGAGATGATGAGTCCAAAGAAGAAGGCGGACCTGAGAGGGACCGTCGAAAAGCTGATGGCACCCAGCAGGCCCTGGTCGATCAGGCTCGAGAAACGGTTGCGTGACATCCCGTGTTTTCGCGCAAGCCATGTGTAGGGTACACCGATCGAGCGGAAACCGCACTCGAATGGCATCATGCGCATGAAGGGCTGTACGTCTTCGAACTGCTTCATGGCGTCCAGTACCTTGCGGTCCACCAGCTGGTAGTCGCCGACGTCTGCCGGATAGTCCACGTAGGACATTCGGCTGATCAGTTTGTAATACATGGGGCGCGCAGACCGGCTCAAAAGCGGCTCCTCGCGCCGTG
>CAZQMD010000612.1:0-1531 GCA_964594185.1 uncultured Afipia sp.
ACCCATGCCGTCCACCGCGCCGCATCGAGAAGCACGTATCGTCCCCGAGCTGCTACACTTGCGCCACGAGACAATGGCCTCATACGGCGTCTCGATTGTCGCCGCCGGGGTGGCCGCATTGGCCCGCTGGGCGCTCGAGGACCATGTCGTTGCCGGGGTGGTGTTCATCACGTTCTACCCGGCGATCATCCTGACGACCATCGTTGGCGGGCTTCGCCCCGGCCTTCTGGCAATCATCTTGTCGGCGACGGCAGCGTGGTACCTTGTCTTTCCGCCCGACCATACCTTGGCTCTCGGTGCGCGGGCGGCGGTTTCGCTCACTGTCTTTTTCATGGTCAGCGCCCTCATGGTCGCCCTGATCGTCTTTCTGAACGATGCGCTCGAACGAGTCCTGGCACGTGAGGAAGAGGTGCGAACCTTGATCGAGGCGTCTCCCAATGGGATCATAGTTGTTGACGATCATGGCAAGGTCAGGCTGCTTAATGCGAGCGCGGAGAAGCTGTTCGGCTATAAGCGGATCGAGCTGCTCGGGAAGAGCGTCGAGGTGCTGGTTCCTGATCGGTTCGTCAATGCCCATGAGGCGTTGCGCAACGCCTACATGAGGATTCCCGAAGCACGCCCGATGGCGGCCAATCTGGACCTCAACGGCCGGCGCAAGGATGGCACCGAGGTGCCCGTCGAAGTGGGCCTCAGTCCGCTCCAGCGGAATGGAAAACGGGCCGTGGTCGCGTCGGTGGCGGATCTTTCGGAACGAAAGAAAGCCGCTGAGCAACAGCGCGTTCTCATCGGAGAGATGCGACACCGGATGCAGAACCTGTTGACAGTGGTTTCGGCCCTGGTGAGGAACGGTCTGACGGCAGACCGGCCAATCGCCGAAGCGCGGGACCTCCTGCAGACCCGCCTGCAGTCGCTGGCACGTGCTCATTCGATGCTCGCCGATGCGGCCTGGACAGGCGCGCCACTGGATCAGATCGTCAGGGGTGAACTGCAGCCCTTTGCCGACCGCGCCGAGGTGCGGGGCTGCGATATCGCAGTTGATGCTTCCGCAGCCCAGCACTTCGCGCTGATCGTCCACGAGTTGGCGACCAATGCGACCAAGTACGGCGCGCTGAGTGTCCCAGGCGGGCACGTCACCGTTGAAGGAACGGTCGAGCAGTCCCCACTCGAAGAGGACGTGTTATCGTTTCGCTGGCGCGAGATCGGCGGACCACCGGCAGCAATGCCGATGCGCAAGGGGTTCGGCAGCACCGTGCTGCTGGAGATCGGCAACTGGCTCGGCAGGCCAGCCCTCGAATACAAGCCCGAAGGCTTGAGTTATGAGTTGCGGATTCGGTTAAGCGCGATACAGGCGAGCATTCCAGTCCCAGCAGACCCCCAGTGCAACGGGAGCGCGAGCGCCGCCGGCTCGCCGACCGGTCACGCTGCGGCGCTCTGAAGAGCAGGATCAGAGGCGTTGCGCGACACGAGATCGCGGAACCTCGCCAGGTCGTCTCCGGACGCGGCCCGGCACCGCGACCCGCCGTCGAACTTG
>CAZQMD010000613.1:0-1516 GCA_964594185.1 uncultured Afipia sp.
CGTTGTCGAGGCTCATGATGATGTCGGCGACGGCAACGATACGCACCGCAGCCCACAGATGGGCGGCGGCCTGCACGCCGTCCTCGTCTTCCTTTTCAGGCACGAGAAGCTTCGCCGCGATCACCAGCAGCGCGAGGCCGCCGATCAGTTTCAGGAACGGCATCGTCATCAGCGTCACGACGATGAAAGTGAAGATGATGCGCAGGAACACTGCGACACCTGCACCCAGGATCATGCCCCAGACGCGCTGCTTGGGCTGCAGCCCGCGGCACGCCAGCGCGATCACCAGCGCGTTGTCGCCCGACAACAGCACGTTGATCCAGATGATCTTGGTCAGGGCCACCCAGAACTGGGGTTGCTGAATCTCATTCTCGAACTGAGTGATGAGACCGCCGATTGTGGCGGGATCGAAAATCTGCGCAATCCAGTTCACGTGATGGCCCCCCGACCGTTTTTAGTGACGGCTGTTGATCAGCCGACGATTTCGTTGCCTGCGAAGAACTGTGCGATCTCGATCACCGCGGTTTCCGCAGCGTCCGAACCATGCACCGAGTTTTCGCCGATCGACTTGGCGTGCGCCTTGCGGATGGTGCCTTCGGCCGCCTTCGACGGATCGGTCGCGCCCATCACATCGCGGTACTTCAGGATAGCGCCCTCGCCTTCGAGAACCTGCACCACCACCGGACCGGAGACCATGAAGTCCACCAGTTCGCCGAAGAACGGACGCGCCTTGTGCACGGCATAGAAAGTTTCGGCCTGCGCGCGGGTCATCAGGATGCGCTTCTGCGCGACAATGCGCAGACCGGCCTTCTCGATGATGGCATTAACGGCGCCGGTGAGATTGCGCGCGGTCGCGTCCGGCTTGATAATCGAAAAGGTGCGCTCAATCGCCATGGTACTGTCCTCAAAGCATGTCTGTTGGAAGGTTTGCCGCGCTTATAACGGCGCGGTGATGCAACGGCAAGCTGGCATACCAGCAGCCCGCCCTGGATGGGCGGCATCCCGCCCCCGATACCTCCAGACTGCGCCGCTGCCAAGACCCGCGCGAATATCCATGCAGATTTTTCCTGCATCGCAAGGCTGCCTTACGCCGATTTCATCGACATGAACTAAGACTGACACGGCCGTCACGGCCGGGTTCAGGATCGCCGGATTAGCCTGTGCGTAGCGAGGCTCACAAACTCCCTCGCCTCGAACACGAGGAGATCATCATGTTGCGCAAACTCATTCTTGCATGCGCCGCGACCGTAGCTCTTGGCGCGGCTGCATTTACGCCATCTGCTGCTTCCGCACATGGATGGCACGGCGGACATGGCGGCTGGCACGGCGGCGGTTTCCACCGCGGCTGGGGCGGACCGCGCTTTGTCGGCGGCCCGGTCTATTTCGGAGGCGGCTATGGCGGCTGTTACGTGAGGCGTCTGGTTCCGACGCCATGGGGATATCGCTATCGGCTGGTGAACCGCTGCTACTGAGCGGACGAAGACATCGACGTCCCGGACCGCCCGCCGAAAGGCGG
>CAZQMD010000614.1:0-1513 GCA_964594185.1 uncultured Afipia sp.
GCCGTGTCCGGCAGGCAGCGGTCGAGATCGTCGATGAGGACGATCAGTTGCTTGACGCCCGCCTGCTTGAGCAGATCGTCAAATGCCTTCCGGAACGCCTCGATCTCTTCGGGGACATTCTTCGACTCGCCGGGCTTTAGCAAACCCTGCACACCATCGATGGCCTTGTCGTAATTCTCTTGGGTGGCGAGTTTCGATGGATCGGCGAAAATTCCCTTTAAGGTCCCGACCACCGCGCCAACCTGATCAGCTGTTGGGATGCCCGTGAATGCGGTGAAAGCGAGACCGCCACCGCGACGCGCTATCTTGAGCCAGTCGATGCGCTTGAAGATGTCTTTTACGGCCATGCCGGCTTGGGTGAGCAATGGACGCTTTTCGACAAGGCCAGTGACGATACCTTCGATCAGCGCGATTTTGGCATCTTCGAATCCCTGAAAACGCCAGCCGTTGAATTTGATGCAGAGGACATCCTTGTCCGAGCTGAGGCCGTTCTCGATCATCTCCAAGATGCTGGATTTGCCGGCGCCCCAGTCGCCATGAACACCGATGGTCACGGCGCGCTCGGGCTTCTCGCGCAGCAGCTCTATAATGGTCTTGGCGATCGCCTCGTTGTTGAGGAGATCCACTCTCGTCTCATTGTCAGTAAGAATCATCCCGTCCCTTGGTCTCGACGATTCATAGTGGCTACGCCGTGCTCCCCGCGAACAATGTGCCGCAATAATGCGAATTTGGCTATATAATCATGTGCGCCGTAAGGTTGGGCTTCTGTAGGTCGCCGGGTTCTACAGCGTGTCCGGTCTGAACTGCGATCGCCGGCTGATGACCTTGCCGGCGACCATGAACACGCCGTCCCCGGTGTAATGAAGCGTCTCGGGATGCTTCGGCGAGGCCGCGACATGCGCCTTCACCACCTCGAAGATGAAGAAGTTGTCCTTCGAGATCAGGGGGCCATCCGCCAGCCGGCATTCGAAGCTGGCGTGGCATTCGGCGATCAGCGGCGCTTTTACATACTCCGCCGGCGCTGGCGTGAGCTTGAACTTCTCGAACTTGTCCACCTCCGCACCTGAGCTGTTGCCAACACCGACCACCTGATCGGTGAGCGCGGTCGTCGGCAGGTTGATGACGCATTCCTTGCTGCGCCGGATCAGGCCGAAGCTGTGATTGCCGCCGGCGATCACGCAGCCGATGAGGGACGGCGTGAATTCCATCACGGTGTGCCACCCCATTGTCATGATGTTGCGCTCGTCACCATGCGCCGATGTGACCAGCACGATCGGGCCTGGCTCCAGGTAACGGCGTATTTTGGAGACCGGCAGGTCGGTCTTGCGACGGGACCTTGTCATCTTCGTCCCTTGGGCTGGAGTGCGGTTCCTCGAAGTCACTGCATCAGCGTCACTCATTTGCAACCAAGAGTCTCTCTTCTGCCACTTTCTATCCTGATAAGATTAGCCGGCGCCATGGTGGTGGTGGAAGGCGCGACCGTTTGATCCTGGTCACGGAGATCCACCATGCT
>CAZQMD010000615.1:0-1507 GCA_964594185.1 uncultured Afipia sp.
ATATCGGCCTGCGTGCCGAGCGCGAGCCGGGCAAGAACCTCGCCCGTCGACGGGTTGCGTGTCTCGAACCACTCTTCCGATTGAGGCCGCTGCCAGGCCCCGGCGATGAAGTGGCTCTTGTCGCCATCCTGCAGGAACTTAGGGGCCGGGTTCGACGCAATATTCATTGCAGACTCCCTCGAACCCGCGGATCCGAGCTCGTTAGCTGTTCAGATTTGCGAGGCGCCCTCTCAAAGCGAGCCCCTCTTCGCGCGGAGATATCAGGGCTCAGTGGGCAGGCGAGGCCGCCCGCTCGACCGCAATCACGCTGAGCTTCGCTGCTTCGCGCTTCGGTATCGGTCGAGCATCCCGTTGTGCTGTCCCAGGGCGGGCGCTGGTTCGACCGGGCACCACTCGCCTTCGAATTTGATCGGAATGCGTACGGCCGGAATAACCCCGGCGTCTCCCGGATACGCCACGTCCGCGATCGATCCGGAGCCGCTCGCGAGCTCCATCTCCAGCGCCTCTCCAAGGTTACGAACGACACCGCATGGGATACCTGCGCCGCCCAGACGTTCGACGATGTCCTCCGAGCTGTGCTGAGCGAAGACCTCCGCCAGCAACGCGTCGCATTCAACCCGGTTGACCAACCTTGCAGCGGCGGTCGCGTACCGGGCGTCATCGGCGAGATCGCCGCGACCCATCGCCTCGACGATCTTCTTCCACGAGCCGTCGCTGAACGTCGACAGCAGGATGTGGCCATCGGAGGAGGGGAAGCTTCCGTACGGAACGACCCCGGGATGGCGCGTGCCCATGCGCTTGGGCGGCTCGCCCGTGATGAAATAGCGCGTGGCGTTGTAGACCGACAACGAGAGCAGGGAGCTCATCATGTTCACTTCGACCAGTCCGCCCTTGCCGGTCCGGCCCCTGCGCACGAGCGCGGCAAGAATGCCATGGGCAGAAAACATACCGGCCGAGAGGTCGGCCACCGGCAAACCCAGTTTGCAGGGTGGCTGATCGTCTTCACCGTTGAGGCTCATAATGCCGGACTCGGCCTGGACGATCAGGTCAAATGCCGCGCGGCGACTCTGCTCGCCATTGCCGCCAAAGCCGGAGATCGAACAATAGACCAGGCGCGGGTTGATCTTCGAAATGGTCTCGTAGCCAAAACCAAGGCGCTCAGCCACGCCGGTACGAAAGTTCTGAAGCAGGACATCGCAGTCGGCCGCAAGGCCGTGGATGATGTCGCGCGCTTCGCTGCTCTTGAGATCGAGCTCGATCGACGCTTTGCTGCGATTGACCGACGAGTGATAGAAGCTCACATCGCCTTGGAACGGTGCAATTCTTCGCGTGTCGTCGCCTTCGTTCGGCGTCTCTACCTTGATGACCTCGGCGCCCATTTCCGCCAGCAGCAGCGTTGCATACGGGCCGGAGAGGTATCGGGTCATATCCAGGACGCGAATGCCGGACAGCGGCCTATCCATTGTGTTGCTCTCCAGGTCGGGGCGATCCGCCGGTTGCCACATCG
>CAZQMD010000616.1:0-1501 GCA_964594185.1 uncultured Afipia sp.
ACGTCGCCTCGGCCGTCTGTAGCTGCGCCAGGGTCCTGATATTGTCCTTGGAAAGTGTCTGCGCGCGCTCCAACGCAGCCTTCGATGCAGCGATCCTGGCTTGGACACTCTGAAGCTGGGCGACGGCAGTCACGTAGCTGTTGTCCAACGCGACCAGCTTGTCGAGATCGAGCACGGTTCCGTAGACGCGGATTTGGTCCTGGTGTTGCGTCGCTTTTGGCTTGATGACCAGGACCCCGCTCAGCTTGCGCGTCGCGGCAGTCAGGGTCACGACGGGCTGACCATCGCCGTCGATCGATACGCGCAGAGGCGCTTTGAGCGGCCGCTCTCGTTCAGCCTCCAACGCTGCCTCGCCTCGTCCGGCGAGGAACCCCCCCAAACGACAAGCGCGCCAAGGCCTACAACCACTGCAAGGGTAACCAAGGCTCGAACGATTCGGCGCGCAGATCCATCAGGGCTTGTGTGCTGCCTAACGGCCACGTCCATCTCCATCGCCATTTTTCGATAGCTCTATCTTGAGCGAATGCTGTCCGAAATCCTTTCGGAACTGCTTGCGCAGACCAAGCAGACCAACCAAAGCGACCGTTGTAAACGCCGCTCCGGCCAGGAATGTCGCGATGGGGCCGTAGACATCCCAGAGTGCTCCCGCGACCACGCTGGCGGCGAGCATGGCACCCCCGCTCGCGAGATTGAACACCCCAAACGCAGTTCCGCGCAGATCGGCAGGCGCGGTATCTGCCACCAATGCCGCAAACAATCCTTGGGTGAGGCCCATGTGCAGATCCCAAAACACGACGCCAAGCAGAAGGATCGGCATCGATGACGCCAATGCCAGGAGCAGATCGGCCACCACGAGCGTGGCGACGCCGACGATCAGGACAGCTTGATGCCCAAACCGGTCAGAGAGCACCCCGGCAGGGTAAGCCGCGAGCGCATAAGCGAAGTTCATAACGACCAAGACGATGGGTACGAGTCCGACGGCGAGGCCCACGTTCTGAGCTCGTAGAATCAGAAAGGCCTCGCTGAACCGGGCCAACGTCAGCACCACCGCAACGGCCACCACGGCCCAGAACGGCCGCGGGAGCTGCCAGACATCGGCGAAGTGCGGCTTGAACTTCGCCACAGCGCCAATTGCCCGTTCCGGCTCCTTCACCCCGAACACCATCAAGCCAACTGCGGCGAACGCTGGGACGACCGCTATCCAGAACACCGCGGCGTAATTGTCGCCAGTGAGGTGCATAAGCCCGATTGCGGTGAGAGGGCCTAGGAATGCACCGATTGTGTCGAGCGACTGTCTTAAGCCGAAGCTCGCTCCCATCAATGCCGCGGGCGCGAGGTCCGCCACCAGTGCATCGCGCGGCGCGCCGCGGACGCCTTTTCCGACCCGGTCAAGGAAACGGGCAGTCAGGATCCACTCAATCGTCGTCGCGAGGGGGAAGATTGGCTTGGTGAAGGCGGCAAGACCGTAGCCGATGGCGGCCAGCATCTTGCGGCGGACGAG